>JAFYMF010000022.1 GCA_017556745.1 Clostridia bacterium | reverse complement strand
CTGCGGATCAATGTTGCCGTAGTAGAATTCTTCTATGAATTTGCCCATATTGTTACCTCCTTTGATTTTCTACCATAATTGTACTCAAAGGCGGCAAAAGAGTCGAATGTACCGTTATAAACAGAAAAAGGGCAAGAAAAAAGAGAGAAGCGAAACTTCTCTCAATTCTCTTGCCCGCAATGCTCGTACCTTTAGGAAACTGTCCTTAAGTGTACGACGCATTCTGCTTTCCTTTTTTCTTATTCAGACTTTTGAATTATATTGAGATTGGTAGGAGATATGCCTGCCTGCTGATAAACGATCTCTGTTATCTGAGCAATATCGGTTGGAAGTAACCCGTCAGACCGTACTACGATACTTGCACTGTCTCCGCTTATGACCGCTACACAGTCCTTAAAACCTTTTGATTTAACAAGCATCTCAATATTTGCTTCAGACTCGATCTCAAGGGCTATTGCTGAAATCTCTGCTAACGCCGCATCCTTCGCCTCTGCCAGTGCATCCTCACTGTCTACAACCGTCTGGAGTACATCTATTGCCTCGTCTCTCGCCCTTTGACGGCTGATCTCAGTCATTGCAAAATAATCGTCCTTGCTACCATCGTTATTCTCAGCCGAGATCGGAGTTCCCGAAAGATCAAGCACGGGTGGTGCCTCATTGTCTGAGGTGAAAAGCATAAAATTAAGACACACCGTAACTCCGATAAGAAGTACCGAACCTATTATGATAAAGTTTCTCTTACCGATCTTAGCCGCAACATCCTTTAAGTAATTTAACTGTTTTTCGAATTTCATTTTGATTACTACCCCTTTCTTACACTTGTGTTATCTGCTTAATATATATGACCTCTCATATGTATTTATCACACTCATAGGACAAATTATCCGATTCCCGAAACACATACCCGTGATGCGGAGATTCCAAATGCCACCGACAATAGCTTTATCACCTCAAGCTGTGTACTGGAATTTTCACCCCCCGGACATACCACTGCGATCCCACGTATCTTTGGATATATTTCTTTTAAAAACAAACCCTCCTCAGAATTTTCCCGATTTAATATCAGATACTCCCTCTCGCTGACAGATGAGGTTTTCTCACCCGACTGCAAATATCCTTGGCTCTCGCTTATATTTCCTGCGTATACCGATTCAGATGAACAATCGAGAGTTATAAGTACAGATACCTCTCCGCCGCAAAGACGTGAGACCATACCTGCCACCTTTTTTTCTAAGAACTCGGTGTAACTGAATACCGTGTCCTTACCTTCGGTCTCTGTTTTTACTTCGTCTTTGCTGTCAAAAAAACCGCTACTGCCGAGAATTATAAGAAGTATTCCAATAGCACCGCAAACCAAAGTCAAACACAGTCTCTTACCTTCAAACAGCCCTTTCCCCTTTTTTTCTTCTTCCATAGAAATCACTCCTTTACTTATATGTAACAGATACTCTGCACCTGCATATACTGTTCAAATATTCCTCAGCATCATCAAGAGACACACCAAAGGCACCGAATCCCAGTACTGCATCAATACTCTCAAGTGTAAGGTCATCTGTCAAATTGACCGTTACGTCAATATCATCTTGAGACAGAGAAAAATGGGCGGCGAACATATCCGCAAGCTTTTCTTCAGCATCTTTTCTACCGTTCTTTATTACATAGTCAAGAGCACTGCCATCGTATGAATACTGTCCGTCGTGATAATCAAATGCCTCCACCATCCCGGAAATATCCATGTTTTTCACTGCATTGGTTATCTCAGATACCGGCGCAAGAACCGCAAGCATCACTGCAAGGGCAATAGGATATTTTATCACCTTACCTACGGTCTTCCCTTTTACCGGAGCAAGAATACTGAGCACTCCGGCAGTTATTGCGGCAAGTGTCAGAGAATATATGTAGTCAAACACCACACTCATAATAGTCCCCCTATCCACCGGAAACCGCAAGACCGGTATTTACGAAGACAACCACGGAAAAGATAAATATCACCGCCGATAGAGTACATAACCCCAGGGCAAACCCTGACAATTCTCTGCAGTCAGAAAGAATCTTTTTCTCATTATCACAACCAAGCACATCTGCCACGAAGGAGGAAAATCCGAGAACCATACTGTTACATAAAAGAGTAACTATCATAGGTAAGGTTATAAAAATAATAAGAACGATTCCAAGTACCCCTGCCCCGTTTTTTATAAGAGTTAGACCTGCCGAAAGTGTTCCGAGAGAATCACTGATGGTTCCGCCCACAACGGGGATAATGTTGCCCACTGCAAACTTCGCCGTCCGCATGGCAAATGTATCCCCTGCCGAGGCAATAATATTTCTTGAAGCAAGTATTGTAACGAGTACCACCGTTATTACACCAAGTATGGCAGTGTAGACCGTCTTTACTGCCCGTATCATTCCGTCAAGACGAACATTACCGCAGGAAAGAGTAGTTATAAGAATAAAACCAAAGCATACTCTCAGAACAGGCATAAGCACGTATGCCGTCCCACTCTCTGTAATTGTCAAAAGGAGAGATGTGGTACCGTTATGTACAGCCGCACTGCTTACATTACCGCCAAGTATGTATATTCCCCCCATCATCGGAATCATACCGCTCATAAAGAATATAAGCTTATCAAGATACCTTTTTACCGCTTCAAATATAGACTGCTGAGAAGAAAATAGAAGTAGTACGGTAACTACCCCCACCGCAAGATTTACTGCTGCCGAGGAAGCATCATTTTTGAGAGAGGAAGAAAGGGTTCTGAAAACCGAAGCCAGTATCACTGTTCCTATAATAGCCGCCATCCCTGACAGCATCCCCGGAAGGAGCGAAGTAAATAGCGAAATGATAAAAGAAAATATTTCTTTTACATCAAGGAGTTTATGTACCTCATCTGCAGTATCTGTACCCTGCGCGGAAAACAAATCCTCAGGTAGCTCCTCCAGTACCTCCTTTGGAATATATTCACGAATATCCCCAAAGGAAAAATCATCTCCCGGGGAAATCTCCTCGGCTGAAATAATAGGTGTAACCACATACAAAAAAAACACAGTATATAAGATTACCGTAGCTATCTTTCTCAAATTAAACGACCCTTCCTTTTTCTACTGTCCCATTATCTTACCTGCTATTTCCACTGTATCCCGAAGGATAGGTAAGGTCAGCAGTAATATTTCCCCTCGCCCGAAAAAGCCCACGTGTTCTGCAAGGGAGCTCTCCCCTGCATCAACACACATACCGGCAGTTATCTCGGTCAAAAAACCGATTATGATTACCTTGAACAGTATTAACGTATATTTTGAAAAAGCACTTTTTACCGCAAGTAAATTGATATATTCAAATACAGGTACAAGTCCTGCAAAGGTAATAGTTGAAATCACCGTACCGACAGACAAGGACAAAAACACCGAATATTCAGGACGAATATTCTTTATAACCGCCGATGATACGAGAGCAAGCAGTACCATCCCACAAACGCTCATAACACTCATATCAAAAACCGAAAGTCTGCCTTACAGAGTCAAATAACCGTGATATCTCACCTATGAGCATAAACAGTACTATTATCACACCTGCAAGAGACACAAACATAGCCTGCTCATCTCTTCCCGATCGAGATAGCACCTGATATGCCGCCGAGACCAAAAGTCCAACCCCTGCTACCTTTATTATCAGAGTAATATCCATATTCCCTCCTAAATAAGGATTACGATCACACTTATTCCGAAGGTTATCGAAAGACTTTTTATAAGTTTTCTTTTCTCCGGCAGAGTATCAAGACAAGCTTTATATCTTTCCTCAAGGCAGGATATGGTATTATCGCACCGTTTTATCTCATCTTCTCTGTATCCGTGACCGAGGCTTTGAGAAAAAGATAAAAGTATATCTTTGACCTCCTTCGAAAGGTTAAGTCTACAGGCATTTTTCTTAAGTCCCTCTGAAAAACCTCTCTCTCGTAGGGTTTCTGTAAAACCACTTTTATCAAGAGCCGGACAGGAAAATTCGGAAAATATTTGAGATAACGGTTTTGAAAAGCATGATATTTCAAGTCTTATATGATTGAGAAGAGATATAAAACCCCCGAGCTCGTCCTTTTCACGTGAGAGACACGAACAGAAATGTGAGGACAAGGCAAAAGATGATATAGCAATAAATAATGCACCTATCAGCTTTACAGTCATCTTATCTCCACCTCTTTCCGCTGTGTATACTCATACTCCATTCCACCCCTTGATCGGTTGAGCCCCACATACCCTGAGAAAATTCCCGATCTGTGAAGCTCACAAATAAAAGGGCGGGTTAGCAGTTCTCTCAGATTATCCCCATGGGCAGAAGCCAGAAGAGGTACTCCGCTATGTCTTAGAGAAAGAATGGCGTTTGAATCTTCCCCCGACCCTATCTCATCGCAGATTATCAATTGAGGAGAAAGTGTACGCAAAGCTATTTCTATCCCCTCGGCCCTTGAAAAGCCTCTCAGTATATCCACTGTCCCGAATTTCTCTCCGCGACATATCTCGTCTCGTGTATCTACCACAACTACTCTGAGCGGATTTTCCCCCTCTGACAGTATTCGACAGGTATCTCTGAGCACTGTTGTTTTACCTACACCGGGTGGAGAATATATAAGAACACCTTTTCGGTAGTTTTCTCGTCTGAGAAGATACGCGATATAATCGCCGCTCCCCCTTACCGCACGGGGAACACGAAATATCAGAGAACTAATGTCACTTATCCCTGATAGCTCTCCTCCTTCAAAAACAGCTCTCCCCGATATACCCACTCTTATTCCAAAAGGTAATGTTACATACCCCTGCCGTATAGTATTAGCATGTGAATATATCGATCCGTCTGTTATTTTTAGCATCAACTCGTCCATTTCCCGACCGCTGATGATTATCCCCATCAGAACATTTTCATCCCGACAGGTAACACTCACCTCTCCTTCACGTCTCAGGCGGATTTCGTCAATATCTTCACGGTTAAGTTCTCTGACAGCCGACACAACATTCTGCGGCAGATATTCAAGTACTTCACTTAGTCCGTCCGATATGATCTTATTTTTAACTCTCATCTCTTTCGCCACTTCCTTTTAACCTTTTTGTTAATTTATATTTTCATCTTTTCAAATATATGACTTTAAAAAGTGACTTGACTAAATGAACGATAAATGGTAACATAAAAAAGAGGTGGTTCCCTTTGCTTTACAGTATTGAAAAAATAAAGACCGCACTCGGGTGTTACCGTGATGCGGTCAAAATAATAATAGAAGATCTTGTTCCATCTACCAATGATATGGGAAAGGAAATTGCACTTTCCGAAAGAAAAGAAAACACCCTCATCCTTGCATATAGGCAGGATAAGGGCAAGGGACGTATGGGCAGAAACTTTTTCTCTCCTGAGGGCGGTATATATATGTCACTTGTAATCTCCGAAACCGGACTTTCTCCTGAGGAGATCCCTCTTATAACCCCTGCGGCGGCAGTAGCGGTATGTCGGGCAATTGAAGAGCTTACACCTGCTAAAACCAAGATAAAATGGGTAAACGACATTTTTGTAGATGGTGGTAAGGCATGCGGCATTCTTACCGAGTCGGTATTTTCCGGAGACAGCTTCTTCTCGGTCGTAGGTATAGGCATAAATCTCCTGCCTCAGGCAGGCGGTTTCCCCGATGAGCTTCGCGGCATTGCTTCTTCTGTTTATAGTGAAAATCAAGCCCCGGCAAAAAACATTATGAATCAGCTTGTGGGTACAATAGTAAGAGAATTACTTGACCAAATAAAGCTTGTCCCCAGCCGCGACTTTAGCGAAGAATACCGCCGACGTTCATTTGTAATAGGCAAAGATGTCAAAGTAATTCAAAATGGCATATCAAGAGATGCTCACGTTGTCTCTATAGATGACGACTGCCGCCTCGGTGTAAAATACCAAGACGGCAGAGAAGAATTTTTATTTGGCGGAGAGATCAGCCTCAGATTCTGAGGCTGATCTTTTTATCAGCTTTTTATAGAAAACCATATAACCAATATACATAGCAATGAAAGCGATTATCCATGAAAGTGGATAAGAAATATAAATCGTGGTAAGAGAGAAGAAATACTTGAAAACAGTACATATCCAAAGAATTCTAAATCCGCAGATACCGACCACAGATACTATCATCGGATAAACCGAGTGATTTATACCTCTGAGCATTCCGGACAGCACGTCCATGATACCGCATAGGAAATAGGTACTGCTCATGATGTATACACGTTCAAGGGCATACTCAACTACTTTCGGCTCATTGGTGTATATACTTGCAAGCGGTCTGCCGAATATAATGGTTATTCCACCCACAACAATACCCGAAACTACTGCAACAAGAACCGAGCTGCGCAAAATTTTGTTAAGCCTTGAGTAATTTGCGGCACCGTAATTCTGACTTGTAAATGTAAGCGCCGCCTGATATACCGCATTCATAGAAAGATATACAAATCCATCTATGCTGCCACCGACTCCTACACCTGAAACGGCGACCGGGCCAAACAAATTATATGATGATTGAATAATAACATTAGACAGAGAGAAAATAACGCTCTGTGCACCTGACGGAAGACCGACTTTTATTATATTAATAAGCTCGTTTTTATATATCCTGATCTTCTTTATAACAAGCTTTACATCTCCCTTATCACGAACAAGAACAATCGTAACCAGCACAGCGGAAATAAGCTGAGATGCTATTGTTGCAAGGGCAACACCCGCAACGCTCATCTCAAAAACTATAACAAACACCAGATTAAGTGCAACATTGACAAGACCTGAAACCGCCAGGAATATAAGAGGCCTCTTTGTATCACCTGAGGCGCGCAGTACCGAGGCACCGAAGTTATATAGCATGTTTATGGGAGCACCCAGAAGAAGTATCTTAACGTAAAGAGCTGAAAGATCAATCATCTCACGGGGACATCCCATAAGATTAAGTAACGGTTCGGTAAAGGTAAGACCGATAATCGAAATAATCAATCCGCAGATAAGACTCAGAGCAATAGAGGTATGTACTGCACGGTGTATACCTTCCTTGTTCTTTGCACCTATCATACGCGCAACGATAACATTTGCACCGACAGACAGACCTATAGAGGCATTGGTTATAAGTCCAACCACGGCCACTGTTGATGTAACCGCACCCTGGGCGATGTGACCTGCAAACTTTCCAACTACCATTATATCTGCCGCATTATAAAGATGCTGCAGTATTCCTGTCGCCATAATTGGCAGGGAAAAACGAACGATACCGCTAATCAGCGGACCGTTTATCATATCAATTTTTTTGCTTTTCTTTGCGGCTATGCTCATTGCTATCTCCGGAAATATAAATCATTCAACTTTGTATTATACACCCTTATAACGTAAAATTCAATACTACAGTGAGTAAATACTCTTGAATTGTTCATAAATAAATAGTATAATCAAATAAGTAATTTTTTACGAGGTAATAAAAATGAAAAAAACAAGATTTCTCACAGTTCTTCTTGTACTGACACTATTATTTTCTCTTACTGCCTGTTCGAACGGTATTTTCACAAGTTCTACCTCCGGAGACGGCAGTTCCAACCCCGGCACATCAGCTTCCGGTAATTCCTCAGATTATCACACTGATGGTAAGCCGATAGTAACAATGGAGATAGCAAACTACGGAAAGGTTGTTATCGAGCTCTACCCCGACATTGCTCCCATTACCGTTGCTAACTTTGTAAGCCTTGTATCCGAAGGTTATTACGACGGCAACAACTTCCACCGACTTGTAAAGGGCTTTATGCTTCAGGGCGGTGATCCCACTGCTACAGGCATGGGCGGCTCATCAAAGACCATCAAGGGTGAGTTCGCATCCAACGGTGTAAAGAACGACTTAAAGCATGAGGCAGGCGTTATATCAATGGCTCGTTCATCTAACCCCAACTCCGCAAGCAGCCAGTTCTTCATTATGTTTGAGGCAGCTCCTCATCTTGATGGTGACTACGCCGCATTCGGTAAGGTTATCGAGGGATTCGAAAACATCAAGAAGATAGAGGCAAATGAGCCTCAGTCAGACAGACTTGCAAATCCCATCAAGATCGTTAAAGCAACTGTTGAGCTCAACGGTTACGTTCTCGCTGACTGATCAAGTTAAGTAAATATAAATCCCGCACACTGAAAATACTTAAAGTTTCAGTGTGCGGGATTTTTCTTTAACTATATTTTATTTATTTACAATTTCGTCGTATTTCATCTTATAAGCCATCAATTTTCTGTTTGTTGCCCTTGAATTTTTCTCATGCTCAGATGCAAATGCGCGCTTGTTCTCGTAAATATTGTTACGATAACCGGAAGGATAATCGCCCCCTATAGTAAATATGTATATCCACGCGGTATCAAGTCTAAAGTTATTAACCACAAGGTCTATCATTCTTCTTGACTGAGAATCGTTCATATATTTACCTTTAAGAGCGGTATCAAGATACGCGGGAACGGTGTTACGGTAGCTGTAGGATGCCATAGCCTCCATAACCGCGCCTGCAATCTCAGGAGAAGGATTGGTGTTGGGTATAGAATAGGAAAGATAAGTATCGTATGCGTAAGAATAATAACTATCTTGCTTGTTATCAAGCTTGGGGAAAGGAAGAATGCCGTACTCATCGGTCATATTACGAAGTGCAGGAGTCTCACTTATATTAAGATAATCTATGGCAAAGAGATATTTACCGGACGCGAACATTCCCGCGGTACTCTTAGTGTTTATACCATCCTTGGAAATGTACACACCGTTTGTGTTATGGACAAGATCTGTAACCTTTTCCAGTGCACCGTAAAGCTTTTCTGTATTAACGTCAAGTTCAAACCATCCGTCCTCGGTAGGTGAGAGAACATTCAGATCAAAAGAGCTCCAGATAGCATCGAGTGAATAGAAATGCAAACCAAGACCAAAGATATCTTCCTCATCTCTGTCTGTGTTACCGTTAGCATCTTGATACACTTCAGAGGAAAGTGTATGAAGCATATCAAGAGTCCACTCTCCATTCTCGACAACACTGTATATATCTTCGAACACCGAAAACTTGTCGTTATTCTCTTTGTAGTTTTCTGCAATAGCCTTATTGTAATATATTACAATAAGATTACGAAGGAGAGAGAGGGAAATAGAACCGGTTGCCATGTAAAGTGCATCATTAATAGATGCTTCCTCGATAAACAACTCTGACCACCATGGCTTATCGAGGCTAAGGTAATCTATAGTATTAAGATCGTATAATACACCGTCAAAAGAATATTTTGAGAAATCGTACGTCTCTCCGACAAATATCTGATATGTATCCTCTCCGGATCCGATCTGCTTTGTAATCTCGTTACCGAAATCCACTGCCGGTTTATTTTCTATCTCAACACCGAGTCTGTCCTCAACGTACATCTCACGGTTATATATTGAGTCGTTTACAACGTCTGAGGAAAGTTCCTCTACAGTAATATCATTAACGGATATTCCCTCTCTCGAAGAAAGAATAGTTACAGTAGCATTAAAATTAAGTCCGTCAGGCAAATTATCCTTCTCGTATTCAATTCCCGGTACACCGGTTTCGGCACCGTTTATATCGGTAGTATTGATTGCGGTCGTTACCTTGTCTCCTTGGACACTGCTTCCTGAACAAGCTGCAAAAGAAAACAACATTACAAGAATAAGCAAAATACTGATAAAAGATCTAAATACTCTCATTTGGACTTCTCCTCAGTTTATTATTTTTCCCTTTAGTTGATTATATATTATAACAGCGTTGAAGTCAACCATTTTATTGATATTTATACAATCCATTACATTTAAACAGCATATCATTTAGTCAACTTGTAAAAATAAAATTTTATTTTTCCGCACACACTTTCGTCTGCTTAACCATCATTTTTCGGTAGTAATAGACGTATCCGACAAACATTATAACTGTAGTAAGTACCCATGTTATAGGATAGGATATATATAGGGTGTTTAAAGATCTATACCACTTGAATATTGTAACTATCCAGACTATTCTGAACCCACAGGCACCGATAATTGACACGATAAGCGGAAACATAGAACGGTCTATACCTCTGAGCATGGCCGAAACAACCTCCATAATACCGCAAAAGAAGTGGGTAGAGCTTATGACCATTACTCTTTCCATAGCATAATCTATTACATCAGTACTATTGGTATAAAGTCCAGCCAGTTGACGTCCGAATATAATGGTAAGCCCCCCGAAAACTAAGCCTATCACAGATACAATGGCAATACATCTTACCATTATTTTATTAAGCCTTGAGTAATTACCCGCACCGTAATTTTGGCTTACAAATGTCAATGCCGCCTGATATACTGCATTCATAGCAAAATATCCAAAACACTCTATGTTAGATCCTACACCCACACCGGACACCGCAATCTCACCAAATGAATTATACGATGACTGTATAATAACATTGGATACAGAAAAAAGAACGCTTTGAATACTTGAGGGAACGCCTACCTTGACAATGTTTACAAGCTCCTTTTTATACACCCCGATACCGGTGATCCTTAATCTTATATCACTTTTTTCTCGTATAAGAACTACTGTGATCAGACCTGCCGAGAGTACCTGAGAAATAACTGTAGCAAGGGCTACGCCCGCAACACTCATTTCAAAACATATTACGAACACAAGGTTCAGTCCTACATTGACTAAACCCGATGTAGCAAGGAATATAAGCGGTCTCTTGGTATCCCCGATTGCTCGTAAAATTGCCGCACCGAAGTTATAGAGCATACTTACGGGAGCACCGAGAATAAATAACTTAATGTAAAGAGCTGATAATTCTATCATCTCCGGTGGACAATCCGTTATATTAAGAAAATATTCTGCAGAAAAAAATCCAACAAGCGTTGCTATTACCCCACAGATAATACTGAGAGCTATTGCGGTATGTACTGCCCTGTGAACCCCGTTTTTATTTTTAGCACCAAGCATTCTGGCAACAACTACATTTGCACCGACCGAAAGACCGATACACGCATTTGTTATAACACTGATAAGAGCACCTGTAGCGCTTACCGCACCCTGAGCAACGTCGCCCGCAAATTTTCCGACTACCATTATATCTGCCGCATTATACAGGTGCTGAAGTATTCCGGTAGCCATTATCGGCAACGAAAATCTGATTATTCCACCTACAAGCGGGCCGTTTATCATATCTATTTTGTTTTTTGTTTTTACCGCTGTACTCATTTCCTCTCCAAAGGTAAAATTAATTAAAGGTATTATACACCTACAAAACAAAAAATTCAATATATATAAATCACATAAATAAAAGTGAGAAAATACAATATAAAAAAGAGCAGACAAAAATCTGCTCTTTTAATTTTATTTAAGAATGAAGTGGAGAGGAATACCGTTTTTGACGATCATCGGTCGCTCACCCTTTATAAGAGGAAGGAAATACGGTATGGCATCTGGCAGAACATCGTTACCACTTTCTGCTATCCACTTTTCAGGGAAAGTTTTTTCTTTGTTTGCTACATCTTTAGCATCAACAGTACCTACTGTTATCTGATATGGCTCATCTGATGTACGAACGAATGTCATCATTTTACCGGTCTCACCCATCATAGCAGCTGCAAAACCTGAAGCACCGATCATCTCAGCTTCCTCAATATCACACACAGAAGTAAGGTGTGCCGAACATCTTTGCATTATATTAAGCTCAATGGATCTTACTTTACAACCAATCTCACTCTTTATTGCCTCTTCAAGATACTTACCTATTCCGGCAATCTGACCGTGACCAAAGCCGTCAGACGCAGTGTTTGCTCTCTTCTTTTCTCCTACACCCTCAGCAACGACTGCAAGTACAGATCTGTTTGTCTTCAGCTTTTCTCTTACATCACTAAGAAATTTTTGAAGAGAGAATGAACATTCGGGAAGATATATAAGATGAGGCATAGTATCGCCGTTTTCTCTGAGGACAACTGATGATGCCGCGAGCCAACCCGCATGACGTCCCATTATCTCAACGACGGTCACAGCATCGGTATCATAAACAGAAATATCCCTTGCTATTTCACTGAGAGTGACTGCCAGATATTTTGCCGCAGAACCAAAACCTGGAGTATGATCGGTATGTACAAGATCGTTATCTATGGTCTTTGGAACACCGATAACTTTGATTGACTTGTTTTCTTTTTTCATGTACTCGGAAAGCTTTGCAACGGTATCCATCGAATCGTTACCACCAATATAGAAGAAAGCACCTATTCCGTGTTTTTCAAAACAAGCAATTATCTTTTCGTACGCTGAAGTATCCTTGTCAACGTCCGCAAGCTTGTATCTGCAGGAGCCGAGGAATGCCGCAGGAGTCTGTTTAAGTAACTCCTCATCCTCTTCTGTAGCTATTATCTGCTGAAGGTCAACAAGATTCTCATTTATAATTCCTTCTATTCCGTTACGAGACCCAAAAATGCGCTCGACATCACAGGACTTTCGAGCCGCCCTGAACACACCGAGAAGCGATGCGTTTATAGCCGCTGTAGGTCCGCCTGACTGCGCTATTGCTATATTCATGTTTTTCTCCCTTCAAACCCTAGCTGCTATATTACTTCTTACAAATGTCAAGCATATAATCCTTGAGGAAATTGTAACCGAATATGTATCCCTGCTCTGCTCTGTCACCGGTAAATACGTTATCCTCCTGTTCAAGGAATACAGGACCGTTATAACCAATGGAATAAAGAGCTCTGAAGAACTCTTTCCAGTCGATATCGCCGAGCCCTGGAATTCTGTGGTTCCAGAATCTACCGCCAAACTTGGATTTAGTAACCTTACCGGCAACGTATCCGACAAGTCCAAGGTTGTCGTGATTTATCTCGGTGTCCTTAGCATGCACCGCATAAATTCTGCTCTTGAACATCTTTATAGCTCTGGGGATATCAATACCCTGCCAGACAAGATGAGAAGGATCGAACTCAAGGCCTATCGCCTCAGAGGGAACCTCGTTAAACATAACATCCCACATCTCGGGGCTGAATGCCAGGTTGCCGAAGCGGATAGGCTCTCTTACCATGTGGGGGCAGTTCTCGATAACAATGCGTACTCCGTTTGCCTCTGCTGCACGTGCGTATTCGGAAAAAACTTCCTTATATTTTACGATATTTCCGCTTATAGTATCGGTGAGATCGGTGTATGCGTTGGTCATAACGATATCGGTACCAAAAAGATGTGCCTTCTCAATAGCACGCATAACGTAACGGTTTGCTTCCTCTTTCTTCTGAGGATCAGCATCAAGGTGAGAAACAGAACAACCAATGCTTCCGATGGTCATATTGTTTTCATTTACCATCTCAACAACGCCCTTGATATCATCATCAGACATATTAAGGAGATCCATGCCGTTGATCTCTACACATTCATAACCTATACGGCCACCCATTTCATAGCTGCTTCTATCATTGATAGTAGTATATCCGAGCTTCATTTTGTCCTCCGTTTATTTAACACCAAATGCGTATATTGTAGTCTTGTCATATATCTCGCCGGGATTAAGTACAACATTTGTAAAGTTATCATGATTGGGGCTGTCAGGCATAGCCTGAGTTTCCATACAAAGCGCGTGACGAAGACGATGAGGAACACCGTTCTTGTAGGGTACGTCCTCCTTCATCATATTACCGATATAGAGCTGCATACAAGGCTGATCTGTATACATAGACATAACTCTGCCGCTTCTCTCTGAATAAAGCTCAGCTGACTTTACAGACAGTGAGGGATCGTTAAAGATAAAGTTATGATCTATTCCACCGGGAATCTGGACCTGCTCATTTGTCATATCGAGACCGTCACCAATGTTCTTAGGGGTACGGAAATCAAAGGGGGTTCCCTCAACGGGAGCAAGATTACCGTTGGGAATACAAAGCTCTCTGACCTCGTTGTATCTGTCAGCATTAAGATACAACTTGTGAGAAAGAATATCACCTGCTGCATATCCGTCAAGATTGAAGAATACATGGTTTGTAAAGTTAGCAAGAGTTCTCTTGTCGGTCTCGGCGATATATCTCAGTTTAAGCTCGTTGTTCTCGGTAAGAGTGTAAGTAACGGTAAGCTTAAGGTTACCGGGATAGTTCTCATCTCCGTCGGGAGAGAAGATAGAAAGATGGAGACAGAGATCATCCCCAATCATTTCAGCTCTGTCATCCCAGATTCTGGTATGGAATCCGGTAGGACCACCGTGAAGATGGCCATTGAGAGAATTCTTGCTCAACTGATATTCCTTACCGTCAAGGGTAAAACGTCCGTCAGCTATTCTGTTACAGCAACGTCCGATAAGCACACCAACGTACTCACCTGACTTTATATAAGATTCAAGATCGTCGTATCCGCAAACTACATCATTGATTCTTCCGTTACGGTCAGGCACCCACAGCTCAGCTATAGCACCGCCGTAGGTAATAAGCTTTACCTTCATTCCATTATTGTTCTCAAGAGTGTATGCATATACTTCGCGGCCGCTTTCATGCACACCGAAAAGCTCTTTTTTAATGCTTCCCATAGTTTTTCACCTTCCTGCCGACAAACGGCAAACATTATTCCTCGTAACCGTTAGGATTATTTTTCTGCCAGTTATATGCATCCTTGCACATAGTGTCAAGGTCGTATTCCGCCTTCCAGCCAAGCACTCTCTCAGACTTTGAGGGATCTGCATAGCATTCACCGATATCTCCCGGACGACGTGCGGTTATCTCATAGGGCACAGGAAGACCGCTTGCCTTCTCGTACGCTTTAACCATCTCAAGCACAGAATAACCTCTTCCGGTACCGATATTAAAGTAGTCGATTCCCTGTCTGGTCTCTGCCTCACGAAGAGCAGCAATATGCGCTCTTGCAAGATCAACCACGTGTATGTAATCTCTTACACCGGTTCCATCGGGAGTGTCATAATCGTTGCCAAACACACCCAAGTGATGAAGCTGACCACTTGCTACCTTACAGATATAAGGCATAAGATTATTAGGAATACCCTTAGGATCCTCACCGATAAGACCGCTCTTATGTGCTCCGATAGGATTAAAGTATCTGAGACAAGAAATACTGAACTCACCGTCAGATACAACAAGGTCTGAGAGAATACGCTCTATCATAAGCTTGGTCTCACCATAAGGATTGGTGGTAGAGAGAGGGAAATCTTCACGGATCGGAACAGACTTAGGAGTTCCGTAAACGGTTGCAGAAGAACTGAAGATCATTCTCTTAGCACCGTATTTCTGCATCATCTCGCAGAGTATAAGGGTACCGGTAATGTTATTGTGATAATAACGGATCGGCATAGATACAGACTCGCCTACTGCCTTAAGTCCTGCAAAATGAATAACAGAATCAATGCTGTATTTTTTAAATACATTCTCGACACCCTCACGGTCAAGAAGATCAACCTGCTCAAAAGCGAAATCACCACCGGATATAGTTCTTATTCTGTCAAGAACGCAAGGTTTGCTGTTTGAAAAGTTGTCAAGGATAACGATCTCGTATCCGTTCTGAATAAGTTCAACCGCGGTATGTGATCCGATAAATCCGGCACCACCGGTAACAAGAACTGCCATTTTTTATCTACCTTTCTAAAAACAATTATTTATTCCAAAGTCCGCGAGGATATTCACCGTTGTCTATCATTTCATTGATCTTGCTTACAACGTATTCTTTATCCTCGTGGTAGGTAACACCGTACCACTTCGCGGATGTAGTAAGAAGCTTAACATCGCACTTACCGCTATTCATCATCTCGGTAACTGCACTGGGAAGATAATACTCACCCTTAATAGGATCAAAAGAGGGAGAGTTAAAGAAATCAACTATACCGCCTCTGATGTGATCGAAAATTGCCGGAGTAAAGCCCCAACAGTTCATAGACACGGGGGTGTTCTCGTCTATAACCGTCTCGTTTCCATCGTCAAGATACACTACCTGTCCGTCCTCACGGCGAATGAGCTTAGTGCGCTCGGTGATAGAGGTAAGCATACTGTCACAGTCAACAACGCACTCACCTCTTGAAACATAACCGTTCTCGGTAAGAGTGTTTTTAAGCACGTAACCTGCCATTGTGAAATGAGCTTTGCCGTCATTTTTTTCAGACTGCGCAAAGAAATCGTATATACGCTTATAAGAATCAAATCCATAAAAATCGTCCGCGTTGATAACCGCAAAATTATCATCAACTTTGTCGGCCGCACAAAGAACTGCATGCGCAGTACCCCAAGGCTTTACTCTTCCTTCAGGAACGGTAACACCCTCGGGAAGCGCATCAAGATCCTGGAAAACATACTCGGTCTTAACGTGACCTGAGATTCTGTTTCCGACAGTCTCTCTAAACGCATCATAATTTTCTCTCTTGATAATAAAAACTACCTTATCAAAACCTGCTCTTATTGCATCGTAAATAGAAAAATCAATTATAAATTCGCCATTTTCGGTTATGGGGTCCAGCTGCTTCAGTCCGCCATAGCGAGAACCCATACCTGCAGCCATTATTACAAGTGTCACGGTAATGATCTCCTTATTGTTATTATGAAATCGAATAATATCAGTCTACTATATTATAATATAATACTTTGCCATTTTCAAATCTCACAGGCTAATATTTACATAAAATTAATATATGCAAGAAAAAAAGAAAAGGAAGCCGCAGCTTCCTTTTCAATCAAGCATTTTATAAATGCGTATATTTTATTTATACGAATCTATTAGTTCTGCTCAGCCTTCATCTCAGCGTAGCACTCGCTGCAGTAAACAGGTCTGTCACTGTTGGGCTGGAAAGGAACTTTAGCTTCCTTGCCGCACTTAGCACAAACGGTGGTGAAGAGTTCTCTGGGAGCCTTACCTGCATTCTTTCTTGCATCGCGGCATGCCTTACATCTCTGGGGCTCGTTCTGGAAGCCTCTCTCTGCGTAAAATTCCTGCTCACCTGCAGTAAATACGAATTCCGCGTTACACTCTTTGCAAATAAGTGTCTTGTCCTGATACATGATTTTTCCTCGCTTTGTGTAATGGTAAAGATTTTTTGCCCTCGGACGGACTCTCACCGTCACCCTTGCCAAGCTTTCCTTGCTGAGCATCGCTCTGATTTAAGCTACACGGGCATATATCAAAGCACCTTACGTAATTTACTCTTTATACGCGAAAGTGCATTGTCAACTGATTTAGGTGTCTTACCGAGTATCTGCGCAATATCGGAAGAATTAATACCTTGCACATACATTCTAAAAACTGACTTCTCATACGGAGAAAGGAGAGAAAGTATCTTCTCCGCCAAAAGACGGGCACTCTCTCTATCATCAAACTGTTTTGACGGATCGCTGTCAAAATCACCAAGACTATACTCAAATATATCACCGTCATTATAAGCAGCAGTTCTCTTTCTCAATGCTGAGATGATACGATTTGACATACAGATCTTGGCATACAGTCCGAATGAAACCTCACTCTGATCAAGATCATATGACATAGCAGAATTGTAAAGTGCAATAAGTGCCTCCTGAGTCATATCCTCATCAAGGGACTCAACAGAACCGGCACAGTACTTGGACACCAATGAAGCGATAAGAGGCTCATACTCGGAATATATAGAGTTAAAAGAATCCTTATCACCACGGCGAAGCTCTTCAATTAACTCTCGAACATCCTTCGCCATTAAAAATACCTCTGCCAAAGTTTAATATTCTACGAATCCATTATAACACAAATAATTTTCTTGTCAAGAGAACATGTATAAAATATTTTATGTTTTTACGATTTTAACTGACATTTTGTACAATTTTTCTTGTTTTTGTTAAGTAAAAGTATAAAATATACAAAATTAATCAACAAGGTAATTGACTTCTCCCGACAAAAGTGCAATAAGTCCCCTATACACAATATCCGGCTTATCACTGAAATTAAGATCCATCTTTTCGCAAAGTTGCTTTGAATCAACTATAATATTTATATTCATCAGATCGCCTTCTTTACCGACGATACCACAGTTAAAATCATATCGACCGTCAGCTCTGGGTGTAGCTTCACAACGAAGTTTAGCCCCCATGCGTTTGAAAGACAACATTCTAAGTGCACTTCTCAGACTTTTTTCTCTAATTATTGGTCGGATATCTGTCTCAAGCTCTCCGGCAACCTGTCGTCCAAGATCACTTACCGTATAAAAAGCAGTTCCGTTTTCAATTAAGCTAACTACATGCTTTGCATCAATGAGCTCCGCAAAACACTCGGCAAAATCATAATAACCTACATAATCATTCTGAATAACAATATCGTGCACTTCAGCATATTCAAGGGGATAACCAACATTTGACATCAAGTACAGTATGAATACTTTTACGTCATTCTTCTCTGTGAGAAGACCCTGAAGCTTTGCCATTATATCACCTTCGATTTATTTTTTTGGCAAAAAGAGACGGAGCATCTTAACTGCCCCGTCTCTTTTTCAATGTTACTTACGTTAATGGGGTTCGTCCCTCTGGACGAAATATCTAGTGATTACTCCTCAAGGAAGTCACTTACGATAGTCTCCGCAGTAGTATCAGGGAGATAGTCGTTGTAGTTCTTCATCTTGAGTCTGTTGAATATGGGAGTACCAAACCAGCTATAATCAATACCGGAAAGAAGATTACTTGCGAGATATGCATTCTGGTTAGTAACTATAGGCATAACAGGCATCTCTGCTACCAACATTTCCTCTGCCTTATGAAGCTTCTCTGCACGAGCAACATCATCGGTCTCTGCATAGATCTCATCAATGAGAGCATTATACTCATCATTGTCAAAACCGGTCTTGTGAGGTACAAGATCATAGTTCTGGTTTGCAAGGTCAAGACCCTGTCCGGAGAATGCCTTTGCAAATACAGAGAGAGTAGTGAATGCATCAGTGGAGAGTGTCTGAGTATCTATAGCAATTACATCGAAATCTCTCTCAACATATGCGGTGTAAAGATCGTCAATATAACAAGAAGAAACGTTCTCCTCAGCAGCCTTCTTCTCAGTCTTGCCAAGCTTCTCGATCTTAACGTTGAAACCAAGAGCATCCCACTGGGTCTTACAGTACTCAGCTATAGCAACTGCAGTCTCGTCGCTGCCGCGAACAGAAATAGTGAAAGAACCACCGGACACACCTGCTGCGTTAAGAAGACTCTTTGCCTCAGAAACATTAGCAGTGGAGCTGATAAGCTCACCGCCTACCTGACGGAAATCCTTGTGCTTGTTGTTCTCAAACACGCCGGTAGGAACAATACCTGTAGCGGGTTTTGCAAATACAACAAGATCTGCGATAGCGTTACGATCTATGGCAAGAGAAAGAGCCTGACGTACTCTGCTGTCGCTGAATAATTTGTTATCAGTGTTGAAATAATAGGTGTGAGTAGAGAGAAGATCGGTTACAACTGCCTTATCTTTATACTCTGCTCTCTTTGCAAGCGGGATCTCACCCATGAAGAAGATCTCGCCGTTCTCGTATGCCTCGAAATTAGTGTCGCGGTCATTGAAGAACTCTATGTAGAATCTATAAGGAGTAACGTACTTGGTGAGAACCTCATCATCCTCAACGTTACGGTAGTAATAACCGGAACGCTCGATTACCATGTAATCGCCGTAAACAAGCTTACGGATGATGAAAGGACCATTGGTCTTAATATCGGTGCTACGCTTAGCCCAATCGGGGTTTCTGCCTACGATATCCTCACGGAGAGGAACAAGCGCAAGGCTGGCAAGATTTTCAAGGAATCTATCCTCATTGATCTTGTGCTCAAACTCGATTTCTACAACATAAGTCTCAACCGCAGCAAGTCCAAGGTCGTCGATAGTCATATCACCGGCCTTAACTGCACGAGCATTCTTAATGTCGAAAAGCATTACACATGCTTCACTGTCAAAATCAGGCTCAAGGATACGCTTCCATGCGTAAACAACATCGTCAGCGGAAACATCACGGCCGTCAGACCACTTGGTCTCCTTGAGAGTTATACGCATAACGTTCTTGGTCTCATCGTAAACGATGTTCTTGGCAAGAGCCTTCTCAAGCTTGCCGTCATCATTGATCTTCATAAGTCCTTCGAAAAGAAGACTCATTACCTTTGCTGCGGAGTCATCGGTATATGCAAGTGCTGGATCGAAATTGTACATCTCGTCAGTCATATACATTGATACTACCGCACCCTTATCCTCATCAGTCTGGTGAGGTCCGGACTCGCACGAAGCAAGACAAGGCACGAGCATAGCGAGGGCCAATATTGCTACGATCAGTTTTTTCATGATAAAGGGTTCCTCCTAAACTGTTTACCTTTCGATTGAAACTACCCAAAAGAAAGGTTGTATGCTAGAAATTTGTATTCCATTCTCCGGTGAAAAAGGCCCACTCATCAAATGGACATACAGTTACTTAGTAATTATATCATAAAATTCAATATAATCAATCATCAAAATGCCACCATAACACACTTTTGTCCACATGCACAATATGAATTATAGGTTTTTGTGTAAAATCAACATACTTTATTCAAAATATTTCGATCGCACTCAAAGAACAAAGTTATATATGGAGAAAACAATAATAAAAATGAACAAAAATGACGTTTTTTCACGAACTGACCTTGCTTACGAATCATGTTCTTTAAAAGAAGATAACGGTGAAACCGGAGTTATTACCAGTGAATATACACATGGTAACATAAGAGTCAACCATATCAATATCATCACCGAAGAAGCTTCAGAAAGAATAGGCCGTCCCGCAGGACGGTATGTAACCGTACTGTCGGATAAACTGTGGACACTTTCGGTAGAAAAAGAAGATGAAGTTATAAGTGTAATTTCCAAAGAAATACGAGACATGGCGGAATTCCTCATTGGTGAAAAATTGTCACAGGAAAACACTGTACTTGTCTGCGGTCTCGGGAACGATGAGATCACTGCAGATGCCGTCGGTCCCAAGGCAATGTCATTTCTCTCAGTAACACGGCACATGCGTGATTACAATAGAAATATTTATCAATCCCTCGGTAGCTGTGCAGTATGCGCACTGCGTCCGGGGGTAGTTGGACAGACAGGAATCGAGACAGCCGAACTTATCCGAGGCACTGCAGAACGCGTGCACCCCGACCTTGTAATTATAATAGACGCTCTTGCGGCAAGATCTACTGACAGATTGGCAAGCACGGTACAGCTATCAGACTCAGGAATAGAACCGGGTTCGGGTATCGGAAACAGGAGGAAAGTCATAAACCGGGATAGTTTGGGGGTACCGGTTATTGCAATTGGAGTACCCACCGTAATCGATTCATCAAGTCTTGTATACGATGCACTCCAAAACGGAGGAATTACCGACATCAGCCGAAAGCTCAGAGGGATTCTTGAAAACGGAAGAAACTTCTTTGTTTCTCTCAAAGAGAGCGACACAGTCACAAAGAAAGTCGCCTATATACTTTCCGAGGCGATAAATACTGCACTTTCAGTATGACACGCGAATAATATTGCACCCGTGACAATATATTTGTACTGAAAGATAAACGGAAATTCATCGGAAAGGACAAAACAAAATGAACTTAAACATTCCTCTTGACATTGCAGGTCTTCTACCGGAAAAAGCAGAGAGTCTTTTACTGAAAGAGAGACATCGTCACAATCCAAGAAATATCGGTATAAAAAACATCGTCACTGTATTCCTCGCAGCCTGCGGAACAATTACTCTTGCTGCAAGTATAGTAACTTTCGCCAGGTCTACTTTTTCGGACTTGCCGAAAAATATAATGGAACCTATATTCGTTTTTTCTTTTGAAACAAGTCATCCCACCACAGATACCGATTATGTACCGCCATCAATTGAATTTTCTCCCCCAAACATAACTCCGGATAAACCGAGTATTAATGAAAGCATCTATGACTTTGACAGTTCCGCAGTCCCCGATGGAGAGTTCCCAATAGTTCCTTCCGATTTGTCAACCGTGTTCGCCGCAGAGAGTATATTCTTGAGTAATGTTACATCATTTACACCCGATACCGCTGCACTTTTTTCTGCCGATTACCCACTCCCTCCCGCGTCAGAGCTTGCTCCCGACGGAGAACCACTTGTTCTGATACTCCATACCCACGGCACCGAAGCTTATTCGGAGGAAGACAGTATTTCCTACTCAGAAACAAGCAATGTACCGAGAAGTACAGATACCAAAAAGAATGTGGTTGCGGTGGGGAAAGTAATGTCAGAGGTGTTCACCGAAAAAGGGATCAATGTGATACACTGCACAATAATGCATGACAGAGAATCTTATAAGGACTCCTATTCCCGCGCCGCTGAAACCATAAAAAAATACCTTAATTTATATCCCAGCATAAAATATGTCTTTGATGTGCACAGAGATTCGGTAGTAAGAGAAAACGGGGAAAAGATACGCCCGATATTCGAATACAATGGAGAAACCGTTGCACAAGTGATGAGTGTGGTTGGAACAAACGAGATGGGGGCAAATTTCCCTGATTGGGAGAAAAATCTGAATCTGGCGCTCAAATTACATACCGCCGCCGAGGAGAAGTACGGTGCGATGTCCCGTCCCATAAACATCAGAGGTGCGGCATTCAACGAACATTTCTCAGAAGCATCTCTGCTTCTTGAGGTAGGTTCCTGCGGGAACACATTGGAAGAAGCAAAAAAAGCAGGGATACTTCTGGCAGATATCCTTGCAGATCTCATAATAAAAGGCAACGGATAATACATCCAAAAACGGTAAAAAACAAAAAGTGCAGGTGGATAGGCACCTGCACTTTTTGCATAATTGGTATGTTGTTTATGGAATTTATACGAAGATATCAAATTAACCGTCAAGTCCGTACTTTCTGTATAACAAATAACAAGCAGAAGACAGGACTATAAGACAGAGTGAAAATGCAACAGGAACAGCAAGCATACCGCTTTCCGCCGCACCGACAGTACCCAGTACAATAGCTACAGTAAAGAGAAGCGCAGCTATTTTATATGTAAGTATAGCAGTATCTGACAGGAATATTCTCACCAGTGCGCGAAGGATCGTGTAGCTCGCGGAACTACGCGGACGACGAACATAAGAAGATCTGTACCTTAAATTTTCACTATTTTGCATAGCGTTTCTGTTATATGCGTAATTCTGCATCGTTACACCACCTTTTACCATTTTTGGTCTTTGTGTAACGCATTATACTACCACTTTTGGTAATTGTCAATACTTTTTGGTAAAAAAGTTGTTTTTTTGATATTTTTTGGTTTTTTTACCAAAAAGCATTTACAAATTGTTTTTTTGATGCTATAATGAAAAAAAAACGAACAGGGGATCAATATGGATATCGTAGAAAAGATAAAACAAATCAAACACTCAAAGAAAATCACGAACGAAGATCTTTCAATGAAATCAGGTATTCCCCTTGGTACACTTAACAAACTGCTTTCTGGCAGTGTAGCTGAGCCAAAACTTTCTACTCTTCTGTCATTATGTTCAGTACTTGAATGCCGTCTGTCCGATCTCACCGGTGAAACCATACCCAGTACTGATCCTTTATTCGAAAAATTCAACCAGCTTGACGATCACGGCAAGGAACTAGTGACCCTTATAATAGAAAAAGAATATCAGCGTTGTCACGAGGGCGCTCCTTCGGTTCTTCTTACACCTGTTCGTAAATCCCGCCGTGCAATCACACTTCCTCTGTTTGATCTTCCCGTTTCGGCAGGCACCGGTATTTACCTTGACGGCGATTCATCTGAAAACATAAAGATCGAAATGACCGAAAAGACCAGAGATGCAGACTTCGCACTCCGAATAAGCGGTGACAGCATGAATCCCAAATATCATAACGGCGATGTAATCCTGGTAGATTCCTCTGTTTCTCCTGAGATAGGTGAGCTTGGTATCTACGTATGTGACGGATGCGGTTATTTCAAAAAATTCGGCGGTGACCGTCTCATCTCCCTAAACCCCGATTACAGCGATATTTTACTCTCCTCCTTTGATGACGTTGTGTGTAAGGGACGAGTTATCGGTCGTCTCAAATAAGCAGGCGACAATATTCGGCATAAATAACACATCAAACAACGAAAACGGGCGAATAATTCGTCCGTTTTTTATTTTACACTCATTGACAATATCGAGGTTATATTGTATAATTGATTATTATTTATTATATTAATTATTGTAGAAAAGAGGACTTTAATATGGCAGCCGATAAGAAAATGGTAGAGCAGATCACATCAATGGATGTGGATTTTGCCAAGTGGTACACTGATATAGTTAAAAAGGCCGATCTGATCGACTACTCCAGCGTAAAGGGATGCATGATCATCCGTCCCTACGGTTACGCAATTTGGGAGCGCATTCAGTCTATCCTTGACAGTAGATTCAAGGAACTCGGTCACGAGAATATATATATGCCCATGTTCATTCCCGAGACACTTCTCAACAAGGAGAAGGAGCACGTTGAGGGATTTGCTCCCGAGGTAGCGTGGGTAACCCACGGTGGCGAAGAGAAGCTCACCGAGCGTCTTTGCGTTCGTCCCACATCCGAGACACTCTTCTGTGAGCACTATGCAAATATCATCCGTTCTTGGAGAGATCTCCCCAAGCTCTACAACCAGTGGTGTTCTGTTGTTCGCTGGGAAAAGAATACCCGTCCTTTCCTCCGCAGCCGTGAGTTCCTGTGGCAGGAGGGTCACACCATGCATGCTACAGCCGAGGAAGCTATAGAGGAAACGGTAACCATGCTCAACGTATATGCAGACTTCCACGAGCAGGATCTTGCTATTCCCGTTATCCGCGGACGTAAGACCGACAGTGACAAGTTTGCAGGTGCTGAGGCTACATATGCTATCGAAGCTCTTATGCATGACGGTAAGGCACTCCAGGCAGGTACATCCCATTACTTTGGTGACGGTTTTGCACGTGCGTTCGGCATACAGTATACTGACCGTGAGAACAAGCTTGTATATCCTCATCAGACCTCTTGGGGTGTTACCACAAGAATGATCGGTGGTATCATCATGACACACGGTGACGACAACGGTCTGGTTCTTCCTCCTGCAGTAGCTCCCATTCAGGTAGTTATCATTCCCGTTGCTCAGCATAAGGAAGGCGTTCTTGAAAAGGCTCGTGAGGTTGAGGCTCAGCTTCGTGCGGCAGGTATCAGAGTAAAGCTTGATGACAGCGATAACAGCGCGGGATGGAAGTATTCCGAATACGAGATGAAGGGTGTTCCCGTTCGTCTTGAGCTCGGCCCGAGAGATATCGAAGCAGGTCAGTGCGTACTCGTTGCACGTCACAATCGTGAAAAGACTTTCGTTTCTCTTGAGGGAATTGAAAAAGCAGTTCAGGATTGTCTTGAGTCAGTAAGAAACGGTATGTATCAGCGTGCTCTTGAGAACCGTGAATCACGCACCTATAACTGTACCACTGTAGACGAGATCAACGCAGCTCTTGCCGCAAACGGCGACGGATTCGTTCGTGCTATGTGGTGCGGTGACGAGGAGTGCGAGGATAAGATCAAGGAGCTTACCGGTGTGGGTTCCCGTTGTATTCCCCTTCAGGGCGAGGCCATTTCCGATGTTTGCGCTTGTTGCGGCAAGCCTGCTAAGCACCTGGTTTACTGGGGCAAGGCATATTAATCCAACTTTTTATAAAAAATATGCAGGGAGGGTAAAGAATGAGGGCATTCAGCATTCCGCTTAAAGTAAGAATACTGCGACTCGACCCCATTCTTGCCCTGTCTGTTATTGCAGTATCTTTTCTTAGCATATTAACTCTTATCAGCGGCAACGATGTTTTCAGTACATCCAAACTGATAATTCAGATATTTGCCGTTGTTATCGGTTGCGGCTTTATGTTTATATTCTCGTTTTACGATTATGAGGAAGCCGCAAAAAAATTCTGGATACCGCTGATTATATTTTCCTTTTTCCTACTTCTGTTCACTTCTGTATTCGGTTCGTCAGAGGGTACTAACTCCGCATGGATCCGTTTCGGTCCCATCGGAATACAGCCCTCCGAGTTCGTCAAGCTGGCATTTATAATCAGTTTCGGTCGGCATCTGGATATGGTGAAGGAAAATATCAACCACATAAAAAGTCTCATAGGACTTCTTCTTCATATCGGAACAATTATCGGCGCAGTACTTATCACCGGAGACCTTGGCTCTGCCTTGGTATTTCTCGTTATTGCTGCGGTTATGATGTTCTGTGCAGGTCTCAGCCTTTGGTATTTTGCAGGTGCCGGTCTGGCCGGTGTCATCGGGTTCCCTTTTTTGTGGTCCCAGCTTGCAGAGTATCAAAAGCAGAGAATTCTTGTTGGCTTTAACCCCGAGATGGATCCATACGATAAGGGACATCAAGCCCTTCTCAGTCGTGAGGCCATCTCATCCGGCGGTTTTTTCGGTAACGGTTTCAACGGCGGAAGCGTTTACAAAAGCCTTTACGCTGCAAATACCGACTTTATTTTTTCAACCATGCTTGAAAAATTCGGTTTCATTGCCGGTCTTATTCTTTTTGTTCTCCTGACAATAATTGTCATAAGATTAATAAAAATCGCCCTTACATCGAAAAAAACAATGGGTGCGTATATGTGTGCGGGTGTTACCGCTCTTATAATTGCCCAGACTGCAGAAAATATAGGTATGTGCCTTGCGATGCTTCCTGTTGTCGGAATAACTCTTCCATTTATGAGTTACGGTGGTAGTTCAGTATTATCGCTTTATATGATAATGGGGCTTGTACAAAGCATCCACACAAACAGCAATAAATACAATTTTGACAGAGACAGCTCTCTTTGACCGCAGTCCCTATCTCAGGAAAGGAATTCACTATGAAATATTTTATACTTGTATATGATGGTATGGCAGACACAGCCATTCCCGAGCTCGGGGACAAAACCCCCATGGAAGTTGCAAATAAGCCCACAATGGACAAACTTGCTAAAGTCTCCCGTGTAGGAACTGTTCTTAATGTTCCCACCGGTATGGTACCTGAGAGCGATACAGCAAACCTTGCTATTCTTTCCTATGACCCCAAAGTATATTCAAAGGGTCGTTCTCCCCTTGAAGCAATGAGTATGGGTATCGAAATGAAAGAGGATGAGACTGCTATCCGTTGTAACATAGTTACCCTCTCTGAAGACGAGGCTGATTACGACGATAAGATCATACTTGATCATAGTGCAGATGAAATTACCACTTCTGAAGCAAACGAGCTCATACAAGCAATGGAGGAAAAATTCGGTGATGATTTCCGTCACTTCTACACCGGTATAAGCTACAGACACTGTCTTATCTGGAAGAATATAACCGACACCTATAACTTTAACCGTCCTCACGACATTCTTGGCAAGCGCATCGGTGAATATCTTCCCAAAGACGAAGAAGGCCGTCCCTTCTACGAGCTTATGCGTGCGAGTTACGATGTTCTGAATGACCATCCGGTAAACCGTTCCCGCAGAGAAAGAGGCCTTCATCCCGCAAACTCTATTTGGCTTTGGAGCCCCGGTAAAAAGCCGGCACTTCCCTCCTTTGAAGAAAAGTGGGGACTTAAAGGTACCGTTATCTCCGCTGTAGATCTTATAAAAGGTATTGCACTCTGCGCAGGAATGGAAACTGTAAACATAGAGGGTGCTACCGGCAACGTACACACAAATTACAAGGGTAAGGCAGATGCCGCAATCAACGCATTTACCGACGGCAAGGATCTCGTATTCCTGCACGTTGAAGCTCCCGATGAATGCGGTCACAGAGCAGAACTTGACAACAAGGTACGTTCTATTGAGCTTATCGACGAAAAAATACTTACTCCTGTATACGAATATCTTAAAAACAGCGGTGATGAGTATAAGATTCTTCTTCTTCCCGATCATCCCACTCCCATCGCTATGAGAACACACTCACCCGACCCTGTGCCCTTTATGTTATATTCAAGTACAACTGACTTCTGCGGAACAGATTGTTTCACTGAAGTCACCGCTGCTTCCAAGAATGACTACATTCCCGATGGCAGTAACCTTATCGGCATTATGATGTCCGATAAATAATATAGCTTATGACTAAGTATCAGCATGATACAAAGTCTGCCATAGATTTAAACGACCGCAAATCATCAGATAGAGTACTTAACATTATCGAGATACTGTTCATTCTTCTGTCACTTACGATACTGATGCTATCTCTGTTTTTCAGCATTGCTTCTGTCAGCGGTAGTTCTATGGAAAAAACTCTTTCAAACGGAGATTATATTATTTTTTCAGGTCTGTTTTACACCCCCAAGTCCGGAGATATTGTGGTTTTTGATGCAAACAGCAGTGAGTTCGATTATCCACTTGTTAAGAGAGTTATAGCAACTGAGGGTCAGACCATCGATATAGACCCTGCCACCGGTTTAATTACTGTAGACAGTATTCCGCTAAGTGAACCGTATATTAAAGACCAAGCAGCTGTAAGCTACGGTACAGATATTTTTCCTTACACTGTTGAGCCCGGACGTGTATTCCTGCTTGGAGATAACAGGAATAACTCCGTTGATAGCCGCAGTGATATCATCGGTACCGTGCCGGTAGAAAATATTCTCGGTAAAGTCATTTTGCGCTTTTATCCATTTACTTCCTTTGGAATACCGAACTGAAGCACAGTTGACAATAAGAAAGGATATGAAATGATCAGTAACAAGAAGCAACAAAAAAACGATAACGATAAAAAGATAGCCGCTACTCTCTATGATTATATAGAGGGACTGGTAATTTCCATATGCCTTGTATTTCTGGTATTTACATTTCTCTCCAGAGTATCTGTGGTATCCGGTAATTCTATGGAAAAAACACTCTCAAACGGAGATGTTTTACTTGTCTCCAGTTTGCCATATACTCCAAAGCAAGGTGACATAGTAGTATTTCGTGCACCGTATAGCCGTGCATATCCTAACGAACATCTTGTAAAAAGAGTAATTGCCACAGGTGGACAGACCATCGATATAGATTTTGACAACTGGACCGTTACTGTTGATAATAAGGTTGTCGACGAATCTGAGTATCTTTTCCTTTACGGTTTTAAATACACCTCCGATCTTTCTTTTCCTTACACTGTTCCGGAGGGTAAGGTGTTTGTTATGGGCGATAACAGATATAACTCCCATGATAGCCGTTCACTTGACCTGGGTGCGATTGATGAGGATTACATTATCGGACCCGCTATTATTCGTCTGATGCCGCTTAACAAAATCGGTTTTGTAAACTAACAAATAAAAACAATTTAAGGAGGAGCTATGCCTTCCGATCAGATACAGTGGTTTCCCGGCCATATGGCAAAAACCCGACGGCTTATTAAAGAAAACCTTTCCTCTGTAGACGTGGTCATCGAGCTTCTTGATGCCCGTGTTCCCATGAGCTCAGAGAATCCGGAGTTTTCTTCAATCGTAGGAGATAAGCCGACACTTATATTAATGAATAAAGCGTCTCTTGCTGACCCGGAGCAAAACAAAAAATGGGCAGAATATTTTGCTTATCACGGTAAACGTGTCATCGAGACCGATTGCATCACCGGTGCCGGGCTAAATAAAATAATGCCCATTCTGAAAGAAATGCTGTCAGATCGACTTCAGAGATACAGTGACAAAGGTATGGAGGGCCGCAAGCTCAGAGCAATGGTTCTCGGCATACCAAACGTTGGTAAATCCTCCCTTGTCAATAAGCTTTCAGGTGTTAAAAGAGCACGAGTTGAGGATCGTCCCGGTGTAACACTTACCAAGCAGTGGGTAGTTACCAAGGTAGGACTTGAACTTCTTGACATGCCCGGTGTTCTCTGGCCAAAATTTGAGGACAGAGCTGTAGGTGAAAAGCTCGCTGCAACAGGTGCTATCAAAGATGACATTCTTGACACCGAGGCAATTGCATTTTCCCTTGTAGGAAGACTCAGACAAATGTATCCCGCCATGATAACCGAGAGATACAAGCTCGATATTTCCAGTGCAACCGATGAGACTATATCAGACTACGATTTCTTCCTTATGATAGGTAAGAAGAGAGGTTTTCTTGTATCCGGCGGTGAGATAGATACCGAGCGTACCGCGCTTATGATCCTTGACGAATTCAGAGGCGGTAAGATCGGCAGAGTAACCCTTGACCGTCCCGAATAACAGTGACGGAGGATAAGTATGCTTGAATTCACTCTTGAAGCAAAATATTTTAGTGAAGGTTACTCGATAATCTGCGGCACAGACGAGGCAGGAAGAGGTCCTCTTGCAGGTCCTGTTTTTGCCGCTGCCTGCATCCTCCCCGATGGACTTGTCATTGAAGGACTTAATGATTCAAAAAAGATAAGTGAGAAAAAAAGAGAAAAACTCTTTGATATAATCTGTAAAGAGGCAATAAGCTATGGTATTGCATCTGCTTCCGTTGAGGAAATAGACTCCCTCAATATTCTTGAGGCAGCACAGCTTGCCATGCGCCGTGCAGTTGCAATGCTTACCCCTGTACCCGATCTCGTTTTAGTAGACGGAAATATTGCCCGCGGCTTTGATATGAAAGCCATCCCCATCATCGGCGGAGATGCTCTTTCTCCATCCATTGCCGCCGCGTCTATACTTGCAAAAGTAAGCCGTGACAGAGACTGTCTCATACTCGATGAGAAATACCCCGAATACGGATTTGCAAAGCATAAAGGATATCCTACAAAAGAACACCGCCAGAAGGTGTTTGAGCTTGGTCCCTGTCCCGACCACAGAAAGAGCTTTATGGGGTTCCTTCAAAAGATGAAATGATAAACGGAAATAAAAACAAAGTCCGTGGAGACGAGGCGGAGGAATTTGCCGCTAAGTATCTGAGCAAAAGCGGATATAAAATAATAGAAAGAAACTATCGCTTCGGTCGTAATGAAACAGATATAATTGCCGAGGACGATACGTATATTATCTTTGTAGAAGTCAAGGCAAGGCGAAGAACCGAGTCTCTTTCACGTTTCGGCAGACCTGCCGCAGCGGTAACCTACGACAAACGTCAAAGATTGCTTTCCTCTGCAAGAGGTTATTTATCCACACACGTTACCTCAAAAAGACCTCGACTTGATGTGATCGAGTTATACATAAACACAGATGGTACAATTAGTAAAGGTAACACAGAAATAAAACACATCAAAAACGCATTTGGAGCGTGACGATCATGAATTACTGTCTATTCGATCTTCACTGTGACACCGCACATAAAATCAGAAAATTATCTACAAATCTGCAATCAAAGGGTCTCCATGTGAGACTTAACGATATAAAAGCAGATAAATACGTTCAAACCATGGCAATATGGTCGCCGCACGAACTCAGTGATGAAGAGTGCTGGCAAAACTTTCTTGATACCTACTCTAACCTAAAAGATAAGCTTGATCTGTTTGGTGAAAAAATCATTATTACCACCGACAGCGAAGCTGTAAAGAGTGCGCTTGATAATGGCAAATATCCTTTCATTCTTGCGGTTGAGGGCGCACGCCTTCTGTCAGGTGATCTTAAAAAGCTTGACACACTCAGAGAAATGGGGGTACGCTTTATGACCCTCACATGGAAAGGCGAGTGTTCTGTTGGCGGTGCATTTGATACCGATCTTCCTCTGACAGATTTCGGTGTGAAGGCGGTACGCAGAATGTATGAGATAGGTATAATACCGGATATTTCACATGCATCTATCAACACTGCAAAATCAGTGGCTGACATTGCAGACGAGCTCGGAAAGCCATTTATAGCAACCCATAGTAACAGCCGTGTTGTATACGACCACGAAAGAAACCTTACTCCGGAGCTTTTCTCCCGACTTGTCCTATCCGGTGGTGTGGTTGGGATTAGTTTTTGTCCTAAGCACATATGTGATGAGACAAAAGAAGAATGTAATGTTGATGCGGTAATGCGTCATATTGATTACTACCTTTCGAACGGCGGTGAAAAAGCGCTCTGTCTTGGTTGTGACTACGACGGTATTGACCATACCCCGCGCGGACTCGAAAACAATTCTCTTATGGGAAATCTTGCCGACGCAATGATTAGGCACGGTTATTCTGAGGAAACAGTAAATAACGTATTCTTCGGTAATGCCATGGCTTTTATTGAAAGAAACCTGTAAAAAGTAAAATATTTTAATTTGAGGATATATTAAAGATGAAATTTCGAAGCACAAGAGAAACCGAACCTAAATTCGTCCTTTCTGCAGAAGCAATAAAGGAAGGACTCGCTCCCGATGGAGGTCTCTATTTGCCCGAAGAGATACCCACTGTATCTCTTGATTATATCACCGGGCTCGCAGCTCTGCCATATTCTGACAGAGCCGCAGAGATACTCTCTCTTTTCCTTACCGACTATGACAAGGCTCTCATCCTTGAGGATTGCCGCGATGCATACTCCGAGGCTCGTTTCCCCGGCGGCGCTGCACCAATACACTCTCTTGATAGTGAGGGTATTGAAGTACTTGAGCTTTGGCATGGTCCAACCTCCGCATTCAAGGATATGGCCCTTCAGATAATGCCCAAGCTTCTCTCTCGTTCACTCACCATGACCGGCGAGACAAGAAAAGCACTCATTCTTGTTGCTACTTCCGGTGACACCGGTAAGGCCGCACTTGAAGGTTACCGTGACGTTCCCGGTACCGGAATACTGGTATTTTATCCCGTTGACGGTGTATCCAAGGTACAGAAGCTTCAGATGCAGACTCAGGAGGGTGACAACGTTGCAGTTTGTGCTATCCGCGGTAATTTTGACGATGCACAGAACGGCGTAAAGCAGATCTTCGCCGACAGTGCGGTTGCAGAACAGCTTAACACAAAGGGTGTATTCCTTTCCAGTGCTAATTCAATTAACTTCGGACGTCTCGCTCCCCAGATTGTTTACTATATCTCTGCTTACGCAGATATGGTAAAGGCAGGTAGCATTAAGGCCGGAGAAGAGATCAACATCTGTGTTCCCACAGGTAATTTCGGTAACATTTTTGCTGCTTACATAGCAAAGGAGATGGGACTTCCCGTAGGTAAGCTCATCTGCGCATCAAACTCCAATAACATTCTTACAGACTTCATTGAGACCGGTGTTTATGACAGAAATCGTAAATTCCACACCACAATCTCCCCCTCAATGGATATTCTCATTTCCAGCAACCTTGAGAGACTTCTCTCCCTCATCTGTGGTCCTAAGGCAACCGCTGAGTACATGGCATCCCTCAAAAATGATGGAAAGTACTCTGTAACTGAGGATGAGCTTGCAGAGATAAAGAAGGTATTCTGCGGATATTACTGTTCAGAGGACGAGACTGCGGCTATCATCAAGGAGACATTTGACAAGAACGGTTATCTCATCGATACTCACACTGCAGTAGGTCTCGGTTGTGCTAAGAAGTATATGAAGGATTCAGGCGACACAAAGAAGCTTCTTCTTGCTTCCACCGCAAGTCCCTACAAGTTCTCTCAGGATGTTCTTGCTTCTCTCGGACTTGAGGTTCCTGCAGACGGACTTGATGCTCTCACCGCACTCAGCGAAGCAACCGGTACAACCATTCCGACACCCCTTGCTTCTCTCCGCGGTAAAACCGTAAGATTTGACATGACTGTTGATCGCTCTGAAATGACCGAGACAGTCCTTGCAAATAACTGAATCGTATCCCATATACATACCATATAATATAATGTAAGGAGCCGGTATGTCACTCTATGTAATATCCGACCTGCATCTGTCGGGAGCAGTCAACAAGCCGATGGATATCTTCGGACACAGATGGGCAGGATACACCGACAAGATAGTTAAATACTGGAAGGCAATCATATCCGATGATGATACCGTGGTAATACCCGGTGATATCTCCTGGGGTATCTCTCTTGAAGAAGCGGCGCCGGATCTTAAGCTTCTCTCTGAACTTCCCGGCAAAAAGATACTCGGCAAGGGCAACCATGATTATTGGTGGTCAACCGCCGCAAAAATGAATGGTTTCTTTGAGGAGAACGGTTATGAGTGCTTTGATATTCTCTATAACAATGCTCTCGAAACAGAGGAATTCATAATAACCGGTACCCGCGGTTGGTACACCGAGGACAAACAGGATGCTGCCCCCGATACCGCTGATTATCAGAAGATAGTCGCAAGAGAGGCCGCGCGGCTGAAGCTTGGCCTTGAAGCATCAAAGAAACTCAGACGCGGTGAAGATGATGACAGAGAAACACTGGTGTTCTTTCATTTTCCTCCTGTCTTCCGTGGATTTGTTTGCCGTGAGTTTGTAGATTTGCTACATGAGTATTCTGTAAAACGTGCGTATTTCGGACACATACACGGCGTGTATGACCTGCCCCGCACAATTGAATACGAAGGAATTGAGTTCATAATCACTTCTGCTGACTTTTTGTCATTTGTACCGCTATCAATAATGCCAAACATCGACTATTAGAACCATATTAATTGGCAAAAAAAAGGTTATACACCTTGACTTTACAGTAAAAAACCGCTACAATATAGGGTAGTGTGAAAAAAATAACATATTTTACATATTGAGGAGAAAACAATGGAACTGAAAAAAACGGAAAAGATCGAAAACAACAAGTATGAGCTTACTTTTTCGATCGACAAAGAAGCATTCGAGGCAGCTGTAAATGCAGTATATCGCAAGAATGTAAAGAATATTAATGTACCCGGCTTCCGTCGCGGTAAGGCTCCCAAGAACATTATTGAGAAGCTTTACGGCAAGGGAGTTTTCTATGAAGATGCAATAAACGACTTACTTCCCGATGCATATTCTGCAGCTATTAAAGAGGCTGGTATTGATCCCGTTAGCCGCCCTGAGTTCGACGTTGAGTCCATTGAGGACGGTGTAACCGTAAAGGCTACCGTTTATGTTAAGCCTGAAGTTGAGATCAAGGATTACATCGGTATCACCGCTAACAAGTACGTTGTTCCCGTTTCTGACGAGGATGTTGAGGCTGACCTTGGTCGTGTTCGCGAGCGTAACGCACGTGAGATCGAGATCACCGATCGTGCAGCTCAGATCGGCGACAAGGTAGTTATCGATTTTGACGGTTATGTTGACGGTGTCGCTTTCGACGGCGGTAAGTCTGAGAAATATAACCTTAAGCTTGGCTCCGGCCAGTTCATTCCCGGTTTTGAGGATCAGATCGTTGGTCACAACATCGGTGATAGCTTTGACGTTAACGTTGAGTTCCCTGCTGAGTACCACGCAGAAGAGCTTAAGGGCAAGCCCGCTGTATTCAAGGTAGTTCTTCACTCTATCAAGTTTGACGAGCTTCCTGAGCTTGATGACGAGTTTGCAAAGGACGTTTCCGAATTTGACACCCTTGATGAATACAAGGCTGACATTAAGGCAAAAATAACTGAGCGTAACGAAAAGCAGGCTGAGAATGCATTTGAGGAGCAGATCATCGCAGCACTTATCGAGCGTCTTGAGGCTGACATTCCCGAGGCTATGTTCGAGAATGAGACCGAGAACTTCGTTCGTGACTATGATAGCCGTCTCCGTATGCAGGGACTTGACCTCTCCACCTACTTCAAGTATACCGGCCTTGATCTTGACACTCTTCGTGGACAGTTCAGACCCCAGGCAGAGCGTCAGGTAAAGACCAGACTTGCACTTGAGAAGATCGTTGAGCTTGAGAAGATCACCGCTACCGATGAGGAGATCGAGAAGGAATACGAGAACCTTGTTATGGCATACGGTATGGAGATCGAGAAGATCAAGGCTACCGTTGACAGCGAGGCTATTGCAGCAGATCTCTGCGTAAAGAAGGCAGTTGATCTCGTTAAGGAAAAGGCAGTTGTAACCAACAACGCTCCCGAGGAAGATAAGCCCAAGAAGACTGCAGCAAAGAAGACCACCACTAAGAAGACCACTACCAAGAAGGCTGACGGCGAGACCGCAGCTAAGAAGACTACCACTAAGAAGACCGCTGCTAAGAAGGCAGATGAGCCTGTAGAGGAGTAATCTTAATAAGCAATATTCATACAATGAAGGGGGAATAACGAATGGCACTTGTACCGGTAGTAGTAGAACAAACAAACAGAGGAGAGCGCTCCTACGATATTTATTCCCGTTTGCTCAATGATAGAATTATATTCCTGTCTGATGAGATAAACGATGTGACCGCATCTCTGACAGTTGCACAGCTGCTGTTCCTTGAATCCCAGGATCCCGATAAGGACATCAGTCTTTATATCAACAGCCCCGGCGGTGTTATTACCTCGGGTATGGCGATCTATGATACTATGAACTACATCAAATGCGACGTCTCCACCATCTGTATCGGTATGGCAGCAAGCATGGGATCATTCCTGCTCGCAGCCGGCACTAAAGGAAAAAGATTCGCACTTCCTAACAGTGAGATCATGATCCACCAGCCTCTGGGCGGTACTCAGGGTCAGGCAACCGATATCAAGATCCACGCAGATCACATTCTGAGGATCAGAGACCGCATGAACAGCATTCTTTCAGAGCGCACCGGCCAGCCCATTGAAAAGATTGCACTGGACACCGAGCGCGACAACTTTATGACTGCCGCACAGGCGTGCGAATACGGTATTATCGATAAGGTAATAACCAGCCGTCCTTAATTTAGGCATTCGAAAGGTTAAGTTATTTTATGTCAAATAATAATAACAACAGAGAGAACAGTACCACAAGGTGCTGTTCTTTCTGTGGTAGAAACGAAAATCAGGTTCTATTCCTGATCCCCTCTCCCAGTGGCGCATATATTTGCGATGACTGTGTAGAGGCTTGCAGTGATCTTATAGCTGAGCATACAAGAGTTTATAATGAACCTGCTGACGGTGATATGCTTACTCTCGAGACTCTTCCCCGCCCTATGGCCATCAAGGACACTCTCGATCAGTACGTTATCGGCCAGGATGCGGCAAAGAAGGTTCTCTCTGTAGCAGTATATAATCACTATAAGAGAATTCTTCATAATGAAAAGCTGAGAGGCGGTAAAAAGGGTAAGAAGAACGAGACTCCTGTTGAGGACGTAGAGCTTCAGAAAAGTAACGTGCTTCTTCTGGGTCCGACCGGTGTTGGTAAGACCTACCTTGCTCAGACTCTTGCAAAAACTCTCAAGGTTCCTTTTGCCATCGCCGATGCTACAACCCTTACCGAAGCGGGTTATGTCGGTGAGGACGTAGAGAACATTCTGCTCAGACTTATTCAGGCAGCTGATTTTGATATTGCTCTTGCTGAAAAAGGTATTATTTACATCGACGAGCTTGATAAGATTTCAAGAAGAAGCGAGAACCGCTCAATTACCCGTGACGTTTCAGGTGAGGGCGTTCAGCAGGCACTTCTTAAGATACTCGAGGGAACTGTGTCAAACGTTCCTCCTCAGGGTGGCAGAAAACACCCCAATCAGGATTTCATTCAGATAAACACAGAGAATATCCTCTTCATCTGCGGCGGTGCGTTTGACGGTCTTGAGCAGATAATTGAGGATCGTCAGGGTAAAGGCGCTATCGGCTTTAACGTGGATATCAAGAAAAAGAACGAAAAGAAGAGCGACGGTATATACAAGCATACCACATCTCACGATATTGTTAAATACGGTCTTATCCCCGAACTCGTGGGACGTATTCCTGTTATCGTGTCTCTTGATGATCTTGATGAAGCGGCATTAGTGCGTATTCTCAAGGAGCCTAAGAACTCTATCATCAAGCAGTATGAAAAGCTGTTTGAGATGGATAACGCGGAGCTTGAGTTTGAGGAAGATGCACTTCGCGAGGTTGCGGCACTTGCAATCGAGCGAGAGACAGGTGCAAGAGGACTGAGAGCTATTCTTGAGGGTGCAATGAATCCCATAATGTATACTCTTCCCTCTGAGAGTGACATCGTAAAGGTTATTATAACCCGCGAGTGCATTCTCGGTACCGGCGAGCCAAAGTACATCAGAGCTGTGGCCGAAGCAAACTAAATAAAAGTTCCGCCCGTTTCGGTATACCGAAACGGGCGGATTTTTGTTTAATCTACTTTGAAAAAATAATTCATAAATACTGACTGTATTATTAGTTCAGGTAACACCATTCGTACCAAACAACCTCAGATTTGTTGTTCTGTATTTTTTCCAAGTTATCAAATTCTGATTTGTTAATAGCCTTTCCGGTCTCATCCGAATAATAAGATATTGTCCGGTTGTCATCAGATATACAGTACGCTATTCTGTTGATCTTATAGGTACTACCACTAAAACAAATTTTCCCAAATCCGCAATTTGACACTCCACCTGAAAAGCTGAAGCTTCCGTCTGATTTCAGATTACTGAACTCTCGGTAATACAAGAGATGTGCATACGTTTTTTCTGTATCACTATGCAAAATCAGGAATCCGATGTATTCGTTTGTCCCTCGTGTTAACCAAAGTACAGTTTCGGCAAGTACATCCCTATCCAAATTGATCACAGCGTATCTGCTTACAGACATTTCATTGTTCTTCAACCAATCGAAAAGCAATATTTTCTCCCCGGAATAAGCAACATAAAACGGAAGTCGATTCTCCATAATCGACAAATGAGGTAAAGTAGTATTTATAAAAAGTGACTCAGCATCGTCTTCAAAGATATTCTCCCACTCCCAAGTAAGTCCGTTGTCACGGGATATCAGATATATCGGATCACCCTCTGCCATTGTATCTGCTCCAATCTGCCATACCGGATAACGAAGCAGTTCTCCGTCATAGAACGGAATACCGGATATCAATTTCTTATCACTTAGCGATTTGGGTACCCATATATGAAGTAATTCCCACGTTTTACCACCATCAACAGTACGTGATATCAAAGGACCTGTAGCTCCGTCAGGTTCTCTTGTCGGATCAAAGCTCATAAAAGCAATATTTTCAGAAATAAAACCAATGCCGACAACGTGATTCCCTCCATAGTTATCACCTGTACTGCCATAATTCCACGTCTTACCTCCATCGGATGAGGTAGCAATATTTTTACGTCCAACCCCAAGAACGGTATTTTTTAAATGAACCGCCGCCCATCTGAAATCACCGTATTCGGCATAATAATAACACAAGTATTCCTGATCCCACCCCGGCTTCCATGTTTCGTGGTTCCTGTCAGTGGCGATCCAGTCATGAAATATCCCGTAAGGAATACGGCTTACATAGCTACCGTTCTTTTCGGTATACAAATCGATCCACGGTGTTTCTTTATCTGCAACATAACCAACGAATGGACCTTGCCCGTACTGTTTAACATTTCTTTTAGCAAAATTAGCTGAAAATACTTCATCAATACTGCTATATTCATCGCTGTACCAATCCATAAATTCTTTATTCAGATCATATCTATCGGACATAGTATAGCTTTCGTCAGGTTCGAAAAAAATCACCTCTCCGTTTTCAATTGAAGCATTACCCGATTCGTACAAAAACTCATCATACGCGACCGCAGTAGACAAAGCACCCGACTGAACGATATCAGCTATTTCATTGTGCAGATAGGTGTATTTAAGAGAACCGCTATCATCTAAGTATAACCAATAAGATGCTTCTGTTCCCGGATGTATTTCACTGTATTTTTCTGAAGATATAATATAAATATCGCCTATTCTGTGAAATCCTCCGCCGATGACAACAGCACCGCCGAATTCAAACAGTTCAAATGAGCAGTTTCCGTAAATATCAAAGGATGATCTCATTTCTACGTGCTGACCGTATACGCCAATTGCCGTAACACAGTCTAAGTACATATATAATTTTATCGGTACCGACATTCCTGTTACATTAATAATATACTCGTCAGCAGGAAACAGTTCGTTTTCTTCAATGTACTGCATTTCCTCAAATATAGAAGAATGCGGAATAGTAATTTCCGTAATACCTGAAGTATTCGGAATATAACTGTCATTTTCCTCTGTTGAGATTACACTGTTTTCATCGAAGATTATATCATCATTTTCACTCAATGAAACTAATGAGCAACCAGCTGCACTGATTACAAGCATAACAGTAAGAAACAAACAGGACCATCTGTTTTTCTGTCCTTTTGCTAACATAATAATTCTTTCTTTCATAGGCGGACTTCCAAGTCCCACAGCATATTGTGATTTCTGAGGAATAGTATCAAGAAGGATATTTGCGTAACTCAAACGTCCAGCGTCATCAAGCTTTGCCGCAATTGCATCATCACATGCAAGCTCAGCATCTCGTTTAGATACAGTTGCTGCAATCCATACAAGAGGATTCCACCAGAATACGATCAGTGCAAGTGTACGTACAAATGACCAAATATGGTCACCGTGACGAATATGAATATATTCATGAGTAATAATGAGTGTTTCCGACTTGCTTTTTACAACCTCAGGTGTGATGTAGATTGACGGAACCAATCCAAAAAGACACGGAACAACGGTATGTTCCGAAATATATACCTTTATACCGCCAACAATTTTATATAAAACACGGTCTTTTTTAAGTTGTTTTATATAACCGATACACGTAAGACACATCCATCCAAATACCAATACCATGCCCAAAATCCACACTGTATTTACAATGTGTTTTATCCTATCCACGAGTCTTTCCTGAATATCGTAATTATTTTCTTCGGAAAATTCAGGAGTATCCGCGTCTATTCCGGGTACGATTTGTATTGTTTCTGAGGGTATGACCGGAGCAACCGGAGTCGGCGGAATGATCGGTATTGATGCGGTAGGATCTTGTACAGGATTTGTCGGTAACTGCTCGTTAATATCCACCGTTATCTCGTTACCCTCTGTAAGTTGTTCTTTTACCTCTGTTTCTATATTCTGTTCGGTATGCAAAAAGTCAAAGAAAGTAACGTCTACTTCAAAAAGTGAAATCGGCAGACACATACGAATAAAAACAGCCAACCAAAGTGCATAAATTACCCTTGGTGACACAGTTTTACGAAACATACTGCGAATCAGCAGTACTGTTAAAATTAGAAAAGAAAGGGACAAAAGGTATGCAATCATTTATTACTCCTTCCTTTTTTTCTCGGCGTTATCCAGAATCTGACGCAACTCGGCGATATCGTCTTCAGAAAGCTTCTTTCTTTCGGTAAGTGCAGTAAAAAGCATACCTATACTTCCGTCATATACGCGGTTGAGAAAGGATTCTGTTTCATTGGGAGCAACATCCTTTCGTTTAATGATCGGATAATACTCGTGTATCCTTGTCCCCTCATCAACTTTGACGGCTTCTTTGGCAATCAGACGTTTGAGCATAACGTGAATCGTTGGACGGGTCCAACCGGTTTCCGGTTCCAACGCAAGAGTAATCTCTCGCAGAGTACGTGGGGACTTTTCCCACATAAGCTTCATAATTTTCCATTCACCGTCAGATAACATAATATTCTTCATCATACACCTCCATATTGTCGACTTATGTCTACACTGTTATCAGTATAGCGCGTATGTCGACTTATGTCAACACTATGCAGATACAATTAACAAAAAATTCATAAAGCAAAACAATGTCGTCCAATTTAATATTTTACCTACCGTTTAGTAACTAAAATTTTCTGCTATAAAAATATTACAATATTATACCCCATAGGTTTTTTTCATTCCTCATATCAAAAAAGCGATATTAATAAATATGGGAGATTGACGAACTAAAAAAATCACCCAGTGAACGGGTGATTTTTTATTTAATATTATATTTGACAACCATCTAATAATTCAATAATATCAGCATTTATCATTTGTCAGACATCTCACTTTTAAGATTACTGAACATTTTTTCGAGAGTACGCAGAGTGATCTCTGCATCCTCCTCGGGAATGTCCTTCATTATCTTACTCTCAATATCCGCAATGGCACCAATGGCATTAAGATTTATGGACTTTCCCTTATCCGTTATGTATACTCGGCGAGCTCTGAGATCATAGTCGTCATTAACGCGGATAATGAGACCGTCCTTTTCCATTTTAGTAAGAGTGACACTTACGGTAGGTGCTCTCAGTCCGGTAGCGTTTACAAGATCGAGCTGAGTACATCCGTCAAAATGAGCAAGGTGTCTCAGGAAGGGTCTGTAGCTGTCGTGAAGATTATCACCCTCTGCCTTTCTGTGCATTATAGATCTGAAAGCACGGGATATTCCGTTGAGCTGTCTCAAGCAAGTATTTTTTTCATTACCGCGAAAACGCGGTTTCTCCGCGTCCCTTGCAAAGGGAAACTGCTCGTCAAGCTGTCTGTCAAGTTCGCTTCTCATTCTTTTCCTCTTTTCAAAACAGTATATTCAAAAACAATATATAAATCAAAATGTCAAATCAAATTAGTTATATAACTAATTATATTCTTTTTCTATTCCCTTGTCAAGATATTTTTATTTCGAAAAATTTACCTTAAAGATATAAATTTGTTACACATTAAATAATAGAAAAGGTGCAAATTATATTCGTGAGAATAAAACAAGCAAAAGACGGAAAAAGTAAAACAAATATGATGTAAAAGGAAATGCACCAATGCGTATAAATAAAAAGAATATAAAAAAAGAAAAGAAGTGTCGCGGGTCACTTATCTTACTGTTGCTTATCTTTCTTTCTGTGACAGTACTGGGTATATATGATCTTGTCATACCCGACTCGGTATCTTTGTATGATGGAGAGGCTGTTCCTACATGGACAGGGACTACTCTCGATATGAAGGATGAGCAAAGCGGAGGACTTGGCGGCTCTATCGTAAAGACACAGGCAGAAGCAAAGCTGCTCGGGTTTCTTCCGCTAAAAACAGTGAAGATCAACACCTATGGTGATCTTAAGCTATACCCAGGCGGTTTTCCATTCGGTGTCAGGTTATCCACTCAAGGAGTTTTGATAGTAGGTTTTGAAAGCGTAAAAACCTCAACCGGCGAAAGAAGCCCGGCAAAGGATGCAGGACTTCAGGTAAAAGACATTATAACCCATATTAACGGAAAAGAGATAAATACTGCAGCCGCACTGTCAACAGCTGTAGAAAATTGCGGTGGAAAAACTATAGATATAAAATACAAAAGAGGGAACACAGAGAATATCATTTCGGTAACCCCTGCCCTCTCAAAGGAAGAGGACAAATATAAGGCCGGATTGTGGGTACGCGATAGTACCGCAGGTATCGGTACAGTTACCTACGTAGTACCTGATTCAGGTGAATTTGGCGGACTTGGCCATGGAATATGTGATGCGAACACCGGGGAACTTATGCCTATGATGGCAGGTACAGTGGTAGAAGTAAGTATTAGCGGTGTAAAACGAGGTCAATGCGGTGCTCCCGGTGAAATAAGAGGTTTTCTTGGAACTACAAAAATAGGTGAACTCTCCTGTAATACCCCATGCGGAGTATTTGGAAAATATTCCGATTTCCCCGCAGAGCTGTCACAGGAAAAGCCGCTTCCCATTGCTCTCTCAAGTGAAGTAAAAGAGGGTGAGGCATATATTCTCTCAACACTTGAAAACGGAAAAAGAGAGAAATATAAGGTGCGGATATCCGGGATGAACAAGCTATCCCCCGACGGAAAGAATTTCTTGGTTGAAGCCATCGACCCTGCCCTCATCGAAAAGAGCGGTGGAATCGTTCAAGGAATGTCTGGGTCGCCTGTGATTCAAAATGGGCGAATTGTGGGTGCAGTAACCCACGTTTTAGTAAATGATCCTACACGTGGATACGGCATATTCATCGAGAATATGTTAGAAGCAGCAAAATAGTCATAAGCAGGTAATGCG
>JAFYMF010000021.1 GCA_017556745.1 Clostridia bacterium | reverse complement strand
TGTTATATTGCTATAATTCTTAAGTATTAGTGGCGCATTCTTCTTTAGTAAGGCCCCCTCTCGAGGGGGCTCCCGACGAAGTCGGGTGGGGGAGTAAAATACAGAATTAAGCTCCAAACAACCTACGGGAGGAGTGAATTGCCACGGTAATTCCTGCCCCTCCCCTACCGGGTTATATCGCATTTTTAGGGCATATACCATACCTTGTAGGGACAGGCAGAATTACCGAACTGTCCGTGATTCTATGGGATAAAAAAAGCAAAAGCCAACGGTGGCCGCTGCCTACCGTTGGCTTGATACTATTCATTTGTTAAAGCCTACCGAGCTTTTCCGTTATCAAGGTAAAATACTCCGGCAGAGGGGATTCAAAGCGCATCATCTCTCCGCTCCTCGGATGTGTGAGAATAAGCTCCTTTGCGTGAAGACACTGTCCGGATAGAAGCTCTGCATTCTGTCTCTCAAACTTACTGTGTCCTCCGCCGTACACCGTATCCCCAAGAAGAGGATGTCCGCGAAATGCCATATGCACCCTTATCTGGTGGGTACGTCCCGTCTCAAGCTCAAGGCAAAGCCGTGTAAATCCGTTATACTCCTCCTCTACCCTGAAATGGGTAATGGCCTCACGTGCGTGCTCGGTGGTCTTATATACCGCCATTTTCTTTCTGTCTGTCATGTGACGTCCGATAGGCGCATCAACGGTGCCCTCCGCTTCCTTAAAACGGCCGCAGGCCACCGCGTGGTATATTCTCGATACCTTATGCTCCTTTATTTCCTCTGAGAGAAAGTTATGGGCGAAATCATTTTTTGCCACAACCAAAAGACCGCTTGTATCCTTGTCAATACGGTGGACTATTCCCGGGCGCATTACTCCGCCGATACCGGAAAGTCTCTCACCGCAGTGGTAAAGAAGCGCATTTACAAGTGTTCCGTCCGGGTTTCCCGCGGCAGGATGCACTACCATTCCCTTTGGCTTATTGACAACGATTATATCATCGTCCTCATGTATAATATCTATCGGGATATTCTGAGGGATGACGTCATAGGGCTGGGGCTCGGGAATACTGTATTCGATTTCATCCCCTGCCGCAACCTTGTAGCTTTTGGAGGCCTTTTTTCCGTTGACCTTTACCTGCTCCGACTCAATCAGGCTCTGTGCGGCACTCCTTGTGACCTCAGCCAGCTCAGACACCGCAAGATCAAGTCTCTTTCCGCAAAGAGCCTCAGTTGCCGTTATCTTCATTTTTCTTGTTCTTTACGGCCTTGATCTCAGACATAACGAAATATATCACAAGTATCACCGCACCTACTGTTATACAGGAATCAGCACCGTTAAAAATAGCGAAATTAATAAGACGAAAGTCTATAAAATCAACCACGTAACCGTAAATCACACGGTCGATCATATTACCGATACCGCCGCCGAGAATCAACGCAAGTGAGATAACACACCACTTGTTCCGGGGCTTTTCAATAAAAAAGTATACGATTATGGCAATTATCGCCACCACCGAGAAGATCATAAACACCCAGCGGGAATTTTTGAGCATGCCGAATGCGGCACCTGTATTCTCACTGTAGGTAAGGTGGATAACGTCCTTTATTATCGGAGCAGTGTCGATAGGCATAAGAAACTTAACCGCAAGGATCTTTGTGACCTGATCAACGATCACAGACCCCAAAGCTATAAGTACAAAAAGAAGAATAGTCATCATAACCAAGGACAGCAGACCACCATAGTGGCGGCCTGCTGTCTTTTCCTTTAAAAATTAATTACAGACAATCAGTCGGAAATAACGGCTTTACAACGACAGCAAAGGAAGCCGTCTTCAGTTGCCTCGCCCTCGGTGGAGTATGCCCAGCAACGGTCGCAACGCTGACCGTCAGCACCCTCAACCAGAACGCCGATACCGGAAACAGTCTCGGTAAATGCAGCCTCGGGAGCAGTCTCATTCTTAACCGCTACACCGGAAACGATAAACACATCGTTAAGCTCGCGTCCAAAGGACTCAAGAAGCTCAGTTGTAGCCGCATCAGAGGTGAAGAGAGTGATCTTCGCATCAAGAGACTTACCGATCTTCTTCTCTGCACGGGAAAGCTCAAGCGCTTTCATCACGTCGTCACGAAGGTCAAAGAGCTTGTTGTAGCGCTCCTCGATCTCGGGGCAGGAATACTCGGGGGAAACCTCGGGCATGTTGTTGAGCATTACGCTTCTTGCATCATCAGAAGCAAGGTGAGGCATAGACTGCCAGATCTCGTCTGCGGTGTAGGAAAGCATAGGAGCAAGCATTCGGGTGAGACCGGAAAGCACGATGTACATAGCGGTCTGTGCGGAACGTCTTGCCTTTCCGTCCTTCTTCTCAACGTAAACGCGATCCTTGGTTATATCAACGTAAAGCTTGGAAAGAGTTATAGTACAGAAATTGTTGATAGCATGATAGATAAGGTGGAACTCATAGCTGTCATAAGCCTTCTTGACATCAGCGATGAGCTTGTTGTAGTTAGCAAGGAGCCAACGGTCGATTGGATAAAGCTCCTCGACTGCGATCATATCGGTATTGGGATCGAAATCTGTAGCCTTACCGTTCTCGTCAATGTCACCGATATTTGCAAGAATGATTCTCGCAGTGTTACGGATCTTTCTGTAGGTCTCGCAAAGCTGCTTGAAGATACCGTCGGAAACACGAACGTCAACGCGGTAGTCACTGGAAGCAACCCAGAGTCTGAGAATATCAGCACCGTACTGCTTGATAACATCAACAGCCTTGATATCGTTACCGAGGGACTTGTGCATTGCCTTGCCCTCGCCGTCAACTACCCAACCGTGGGTAAGAACAGCCTTGAAAGGAGCCGCATCCTTGCCGCTGCCGATAGCGGTAAGGAGAGAAGACTGGAACCAGCCTCTGTACTGGTCAGCACCCTCAAGATATACGTCAGCCGGCCACTTAGCAGTCCATCCCTCTGCGTTACCGTCCTCGATAACTGCAAAGTGGGTAGAACCGGAGTCAAACCAACCGTCAAGAGTATCGGTCTCTTTATCAAAATGAACACCGCCGCAGTGAGGACACTTGAAGCCCTCGCCCAGCATCTCAGCCGCCTCCATCTCGTACCACGCGTTAGAACCGCGCTCGCCGAAGATATTGGCAACCTTGTCAATTGTCTCGTCGTTACAGATAGGCTTGCCGCAATCCTTACAGTAGAATACAGGAATGGGAAGACCCCAATGACGCTGACGGGAAATACACCAGTCCGCTCTCTCACGGATCATCTGGACCATTCTCTCGCCGCCCCAAGCAGGAAGCCACTCTATACCCTCGCAAGCCTTTACTGCCTTATCCTTGAATGCCTCAACGGAGCAGAACCACTGAGGAGTAGCTCTGAAGATAATGGGCTTCTTACATCTCCAGCAGTGAGGATAGGAGTGCTCTGTCTCGGTAGATGCGAGAAGCGCACCGCTCTCCTTGAGGTCGTTCAGTATAGCCTCGTTGGATTCCTCATAGAACATACCTGCATACTTGCCTGCAGCCTCGGTCTGATAACCTCTGTCATCAACGGGAACTACGATCTCAAGACCGTACTTCTTACCGGTGCGGTAGTCATCAACACCAAAGCCGGGTGCGGTATGTACGCAACCGGTACCGCTTTCCATGGTAACGTAGTCTGCGTTTACAACAAGACTGTCACGGTCAAGGAAAGGATGGGATGCGGTCATATATTCAAACTCGTCACCGCGCATAACGGCAACAGTCTCATATTCTTCGATTCCTGCGGTCTTCATGGTAGCGCCTACAAGTGCCTCAGCGGTAATATAATACTCACCGCCCACACGAGTAATAGCATAACTCTCGTAAGGGTTAAGTGCTATTGCAAGGTTACCGGGAAGCGTCCAGGTAGTAGTTGTCCAAATTACGAAATAAGTGTTGGCAACGTCGCAAAGAGAAGCAAGCTTGCCCTTATCGTCATTAACCTTGAACTTAACGAAGATAGAGGTACACTTGTCGTCCTTATACTCGATCTCAGCCTCGGCAAGAGCAGTTTCGTCTGCGGCACACCAGTAAACGGGCTTGAGACCCTTGTAAATGTAGCCGTTCTTGTACATCTCACCGAAGACCTTTACCTCGCGCGCCTCAAATGAGGGTGCCATGGTAACGTAGGGATGCTCCCAGTCACCGAGAACGCCAAGACGCTCAAAGGACTCCTTCTGGAGATCTATAAAGTTCTGTGCAAATGCCTGGCATGCATCTCTGAATTCGGGAATGGACATCTTCTTTCTGTCCAGCTTGTTCTGCTTAATAATAGCGCTCTCAATAGGCATACCGTGGTTATCCCATCCGGGTACATAGGGTACCTTAAAGCCGTTCATTGCCTTATATCTGTTGATAAAGTCCTTGAGCACCTTGTTGAGAACGTGTCCCATGTGGATATTACCGTTGGAAAAAGGAGGGCCGTCGTGAAGCATGAACAGAGGTTTGCCCTCGCTCTTCTTCAGCATCTCTCCGTACAGATCGATCTGCTTCCAGTAGTCATATATACCCGGCTCTCTCTGAGGCAGGTTAGCACGCATTGCAAATTTTGTGCTCGGTAAGTTAAGACTATCCTTGTAATCTGTTGCCATTTATGTATAGCTCCTCTTATAAAAATTTCTCACTGAAGTCCGCCGATCAGTTCGTCAGACATATTTATCCGCCACAAGACGTATTCTGTTCTTCTTCGTCTTGTCGGAAATATTCCTTATTATATATTTACCGTGTCCCCTTACGGTGATTATGTCACCCTCGGAGACAGGTGAATCTGCTTTTTTATTTTCGCTGTAGTTTTTCTCTGCCTCACCTGAGGCGATAAGTACCTTTGCACTGTCCCTTGAACAGTTTATAAGTGCCGCTACCACACAGTCAAGACGCTCTGAAGCCACAGTATCGGTAACTGTACGGAAACTGCGCTTTATTTCGTAGTTCTCGGGCAAGATAAAATGCTCGGTAACCACACCGCGGTCAGCCCCTACCGAAATAAGCTCACTGACAAGAAAATCCGCCATCCGCCTGCCGCAGAAAACGATGGCTGATGCCTCCTCCTCAAGAACAACAATATCCCCAATGACGAATCTCTCTACCCCGAGGCCGAGTATCGACCCCATAAAGTCTCTGTGAGAGAGCTTTTTATAACCGCTTCCCTTTACCTTTACGGCTCCTACAGCAAGGGAAAGATCATCTGCCATGGCATCACGGATATATTCCGGGGAGGACTCAAGAAAATCGTGAAGATACTCATGAACGAAGAACAGCATATTGCGCTCGGTTCCGGGACAACCGCCGAAAAAGAAGTACTTACCACCGTATCCGCATCTGTCAAGATAACGGCTGAGGTGATACTGCTCCCCCGCGTTAAGAAAATGACCGTCGGTGACCACGCCCCGACGGAGAGCATCCTCTGCTCTGTAGAACAACAGTTCTGTATCTCTGTCTATCATATCAAGTCGCTCACAGTACCATAAGAATGAACGCAAGGATCATTCCGGCGATAAAAAATGAAATGTCGAGAGGACTGTTACGAAAGAAATCAAAACGGTTAAATATGATCCTCACCGGGATGATGATCGGCTCTGTAAGCATATACAAAAAACTTGTTACCTTGCCGTTTTCGTCAATGGGAATCCATGACAAAATGGCTCTCGCCAACATAGCCGTCTGAATCACCAAAAGGAGAAGATAAACCGTTTCCCTAAGAAAATAAATGAACTCCACTACCGTTCATCCTCATAAAATATAATTCGACAAAACCTAAAAAATGGTGCAAAAGACCGAGCTACGCCGTTTTCACGGCTTAGCTCTAATCTTTCGCATATATTTATCAGTAAGTTAAAGAATTAAAGATCGGAATAGAAATCGCCTGCAGGCTCTTCTTCCTTCTTTGCCTTCTTCTCGCGAAGCTGCTCTCCGGAAACGTCAACGTTATTGGGAGTAATAACGTATGCGTTGTTAGCGATGCGCTTAAGCTGACCGTCAATGGAGTATGCTACTCCGCTGAGGAAGTCGATAAGACGACGTGCGGTCTCCTTATTTGTAGCCTCAAGGTTGAGGACAACGGTACGCTTGTTAAGAAGGTGATCTGCGATCTGAGGAACGCAGTCGAATCTCTCAGGCTTAACTACCTTAAGCTCGATAGCTGCACCACCGAGACTGCTGATGGAAGAACCCATACCCATGCCCATACCGGCAGGAGTATAGCCGCCCTGATCAGCAGTATTCTCAGGCTGCGCATATTCAGTTACACCGTCATATCCGTCATCGCCAAAAGCACCGCCGTAGTAGCCCTCGTTGTCATCGTACTCGTCCATTACGTCGTTGCCGGTCATTCTCTTTATCTTATCTACCCAACCCATCTTACTTTATACCTCCGTATAGTTTTTTTAAGGTGGCTTTACCAAAATGATTATTTATTTGACCCCGGACGGAAGAGGGCGTTTCCTATCCTCACCATCGTCGATCCGGTTTCAATTGCGTATTCAAATCCACGGCTCATACCCATGGATAATATGGGACTATCTATATTATGTAGTTTTTTTGTCGAAAAGTCAATAAATGTGCGATAAGTTTCTTCAAAAAACTTTTTAAGATCGCGTATATCCTCGCAAACGGGGCCGATAGTCATTACCCCGATTACTCTTATGTTCTCAAATTTGAGCACCTCATCAAGGAAAGTCTCTGCTTCCTCGGGCATGATACCGCCCTTGTTTTCCTCTCTTGCGGAGTTGATCTCAATGAGAACGTCCATCACACGGCCGACCTTCTTTGCCTGCTTGTCGATTTCCTTTGCAAGACGAAGGTTGTCAAGTGACTGGATAAGGTCAACCTTATCAATTATATATTTCACCTTGTTGGTCTGGAGAGAACCGATAAAGTGTATCTTCAGCCCGTCACGGTGGAGCTTGTCGTATTTTTCAAGGAGACTCTGAACACGGTTCTCACCGATGACGTTGACCCCAAGATTATCGTGAACGTAGTTGATAACGTCTGCATCAACGGTCTTTGTAACCGCAACCAGAGTTATCTCCTCCGCACTTCTGCCTGCTTTTTCTGCCGCGGCACGGATCTCCTCACGTACTGCCGCAAAATTATCATCAAGATATGAATAGTTTACCATTGTTAAGATTAAGATCCGACGATTTTACCGTCGTATAGTCCTTTTCCCTCAATAATAATGTTCTCGTTCATTTGGAGGTAATCCCCCGCCCTGTCTGCACCCTCATTTGGCGGAGCAGAGATCAAATAGGAGTCTGTCTCGTACACCACGTTAAGCAGTCTGAACTTGACCAGCATTCCGCTGAGCACGTATACACCGATCTCTCCCTTCTCAGTCATTCTGAGAGCACTCCTCGGAACTCTGAAGCCTGTGTATTCCCCCGACTCGATAACTATCTTCTGACTTCTTTTGAAGTCAAATCCATCGGGATGCTTGGTAGAACGGAACACCATAAGTGAATCCTCAGTCACGGTACCGTCAATTACCTTCACAAGTTCAAGAGACAAGGTAGTGTTACCGGTATCTCCAAAGGTAATGTCATAATATTTTCCAACGGAATATTTCTCGCTTTCATATATGTCCGTCTTTACCACTACATACCAGCGGTAATCGGTAGCAAGCTTTCCAACCGCCCCTGCAGGAGGATAGACACCGGACATCCCGGAAATTATCTCATCAAAGGAGGCCACCGTCATATTTTCAAGAGCATCTGTTTTAAAAAGGCTCTCGGCACCGTCAACGGTAGAATAAAAATATCCGCTGACCGGGGCATAAATGCTGTTTGACACCGCACCAAGCTGATTTTTAAGCGACCTGCACTCACTCTCAAGCTCGGCAATTGCTACATCATAACTATCTACAGCACCGGTAAGGAGCTGAAGCTTATTCATCTGTATAAGAAGCTGATCGCGATAAGCGACGGCCTCTGCCACATTACCATCGGCAATGTTTGAACGCAACTCCGCCACACCGGAAACTATATTACCGGAAAGCTGAGCCACATCTGTATGAGCACCGCTGATCGAACTGCGCTCAAGTGTATCTATCTTCCTTTCAATAGCCTCTATCCTCTCAGAGAGAATAAGATCACGGTCAGATGAGAAAACATCAATAAGCTTACTGTCTACCGCCACCTTGGTTCCATCGGGATACAGTCTGTCCACAGCCCCGCTGCCCGAGGTAAACACGATCTCATCTCTGAATATATATCCCGTAGACGAAAATGCATCACGTTGTGTGATGCCCACCGCAGTAGCAGTGGTCATTCTGTTTCTGAAAGAAAGAGTGGCATGATATATCAGATATACGGCGAAGGCCGTACATACAACAGCAGTAACAAAGGTAAACAAAACGCGTTTAAGATATTTAACATCCATTCCGCTTCTACCTCCGCGCCGCCGTGTACAAACACCGATACTCATGTTACCATATATTATACTACACTATTTTCAATTAATAAATAGTTTTTCCGCAATGTTTACAATATCTTCAAATGTTTTTTCACTATTTTTGCCATAATAAGGATTTTCATCCGGATATATCCAGTTTATTTCCTCATTCTTCATAAACCAGGTAAGCTGACGCTTGGCATATCTGCGTGTGGCCTTCTTCAGCTCCTCGGCGGCAAAGGACAGATCACATTCACCTTTTACGTACGGAAGTATCTCTTTATAACCGATAGCCTGAGATGCGGTATAGCTTTCACAGAGCATCCCGGCCTCATACAGATGCCTCGTCTCCTCAACAAGTCCGTCCTTTATCATAATATCCACACGCTCTTCGATACGGCGATACAGCTCCTCGCGGCTTCGATAATTCAGGCCGATAATGACGGCATCATATTTTTTCTCGGTGTAAAGAGAACGGCTATCCCACTCCGCCTTGGTCATTCCGGCCGAGTGATTTATCTCAAGAGCGCGAATAACACGCTTTACGTTATTTTTATGTATTGACTCTGCCGCGTCGGGGTCAACCTCACTCAGCATGCTGTACAGCCTATCCACTCCCCCATCCTCTTTTGCCATATTCTCAAGAGAGGTACGGTAACCGTCATCAAACTCCATGTCAGCCGTTCCCGATCCAAAAAGAAGAGCATTAAGATAAAGTCCGGTGCCTCCGCATATAACGGGAAGCTTACCGCGAGAGATAATATCGTCTATTGCCGCAGATGCGTCCCGTGCATAGTCCGCGCATGAATAGCTTATATTGGGGTAAACTATATCAGTGACATGATGGGGTACCAGCCGCATTTGGTCAGGCGATGACTTGGCGGTACCTATATCCATACCCCTGTATATCTGCATTGAATCGCAGGAGACTATCTCTCCGCCATGACGGTGTGCAAGCTCAAGAGCAAGAGATGACTTTCCGCTGGCAGTAGGTCCCACAACAGCAATTACCCTTTTCACAAAGCACCCTCCTTTCACCTTCTATACCGGTATCATACCACAAAAATAAAAAAAGATAAATAGTTTTTCAAAAAAATCAAAAAAAGTATTGACAAATCGATTTACGTGTGGTATTATATATCTCGTTGATCGGGTCACACCGAATCAACCAACTGAATAAGGGGGAATTCCCGAGCGGCCAAAGGGGGCAGACTGTAAATCTGTTGTCACTGACTTCGGTGGTCCGAATCCACCTTCCCCCACCAAAATCGACAAGTTTCGACAGAAGCTTGTCGATTTTACTTTTTCACTATTAACTCTTCACTTTTCACTCTTCTCTTTTGAAACTTGTCGATTAGGTAATAAGTAATAGTGAATAGTGAAGAAGTAAAGGTATCCGCTGCACGGATGATTTAGAATTTATTGCGAGAGTTCAAATTCATACGCAAAAACGGCATAAATATCTTTTTCGTAGCCCCCACCAAAAAAGCACTTCGTAAGAAGTGCCCTCCATAAAGCAGGTTTTACCTACCGATAGA
>JAFYMF010000020.1 GCA_017556745.1 Clostridia bacterium | reverse complement strand
TTTCAAGTCCTCATCAACGACAGCAAGAGTGCTGCTTGTTTCAACGAGAAGATAAAAAAGATTATCGGCAGTAGTGCCGTACCGTCTATAACCATAGATGAAAGTTGGAATTTTTCCGAGACTCTTGATGAAATGATGAGCGCCATTGAGGTATATGATGGCGGATATGTCGACAGTACCGTTGACTGCGGTGACGGAACATTTATGAAGGTAATAAAGAGAACGTCCGCGGAGGAATACGCCGCTTATATCGAAAAGTCAAAGAATGCAGGTGCTACCCTGCACAGCGAAAACACAATAGGTGATAATCTTTTCACCACAATGACGTTTGACGGGTATAACGCAACCTTTGTGTATATTGGAAACTTAAAGGAATCCCGTCTCATTGTCGATCCGTTAGATGTGTTCTGTTTACCTGAGAACGAGTCTGAAAACGTATATACCGAGATCTGTTCATCATCACTTACACAGGTAGGCGGAGAAAACGGAGATACCCAAAACGGTATGGGATATATTTTCAAGCTCTCCGACGGACGGTTTGTTATTATTGATGGCGGTCATAATAAAGATTATATTGCAAAAAAGATACTTGCAACTTTACGTGAACTCGCCGAAAATCCCGAAGAAATAACGATTGCAGCCTGGTTCTTTTCACATTTCCATGGGGATCATTGGGGTACTTTCAGAAAGATAACGAACATGGAAGATAACGGCATTGTTGTTGAAAGAATAATATACAATCTCGCTGACGATGTATTCCTCAATGCTGTTGCCGAATCAGAAGACGGTGATGAGCCCAAAGACGGTATCTCTGACAAAAGAGTTCTGGTAAATGAATATTTTGAACGCCACAAGGCAAACGGTACCAAACTGTATAAAGCACATCCCGGTCAAGTATTCCACCTTGCAAACATAGACTTCACGATCTATTCTACCACTGAGTTATACGCGCCTATCAAAGAACCGGCACTCAACAATACTTGTCTCGTCATCCGTGCTACAACCGGAGGACAGTCTATCCTCTTCCCCGGTGACAGTGCAGCTTTACAAAGCGAATTTACAATAAAAATGTATGGTGACAATCTTAAATCAGACATTTTACAAATAATACATCACGGTTACGGCGGAGGAGATACCGACTACTATGAGCTGGTAGACCCTCAGATTCTTCTTTGGCCTGTAGGAATGCACGATTATTTATACAGAGATTCGGGTGGTCCGGTATCCAAACGCGAAATTAACGAATATTTCTTCAGAGAAGAAGGAACCTCGCTAAAGGAGATACTCGTTGCAGGTGACAGTGTTACAACTATCCCGTTGCCGTATAATAAAATAACAAAAGCTGATTAAATCAGTTAAATTCATAGGACGATAGACTGCATTATGAAAAAGATCATACTTTATTTGTTTGTTTTCACCCTTGCTATGTCGACCGTTTTTACTTGTATTTCTTGTTCTTCCGAAAACGTTGATAACACTACAGAAGACACCACAGCACCTACAGAGGAGAAAAAATCAATTACGGTATTTGAAAACTACACGTTTAATTCCGTTATTGTTTACCCCCATGATGCTCCAAATTTAATTGAAGATACTGCGTACAGTCTTTCCTATTCTTTACTCGAAGTCACAGGCGGAAATTTCCCCCAAGTTGTCTCCGACAAAGAATATGAGGGTGTAGACACCTCTGATATAAGCATGATCCTGGTAGGAAAAACATCCATTCCGGGTACTGAGATGGCCTTCGAAAACACCTATTACGGAACGACCTATACCCGCATTTGCGGCAACAAATATCAAGTAGTCTTAAACGATAAAGAAGAAAGCACTTCCTTTTTAAATAAATTCAAAGAGCTTCTCGAAAATAGCACTCTTCCCTCCTTGACCCTCGATGAATCATGGGAGTTTTCCATTACAAACAATACAGTTCTTAGTATGCTCCCGGCATATGATGACTGTTTTGCAGAGGAAACTGTTGACTGTGGTGACGGTGCATATATGAAAGTCATCGCAAACACAGATAAGAACGGCTTTGAAGAATACATAGAAAAAGTAACTCAAGCAGGTTATAGCATTTATACAAGAAATGAGATAGGTGATAACAGCTTTGCAACACTTACTGCCGACGGTTATGTAATGACCGCTATTTACTTACCTGTCAGAAATGAAGCTCGACTTATAATTGAACCGGAAGAAATAACAACCCTGCCCAAGCACGAGTACGAAAACAAATATGATGTAATTTGCAGCTCCTCTGTTACACAAGTGGGAATTGAAAACGGAGAAGAATTTCAAAATGGCATGTGCTATGTTTTCAAGCTCGCTGATGGACGTTTCGTTGTCATTGACGGTGGATTTAATCAGGATTTTGTTCTCGAGAGATTCCTTAAAACGATAAAAGGACTTGCGGAAGATCCGAATGATATAACAATAGCTGCCTGGTTCATATCTCATTTTCACTATGATCATGTTGGACTGCTTGAGAAAGTTTCGGTCACCCCCGAAATTAATATAAATATTGAACAGATCATATGCAATCTTCCCGGTGAATTATTCTTAAAAGACGCATATAATGAAGACTTACTCTCTCCGGAACTATCGTCCCAAAGAAAAGCCACTAATGAAATGATAAGCATATTCAAAGGAAAGGGAGTTCAGATAGTAAAAGCACATCCCGGTCAGATATTCCATCTTGCAAATATGAAGTTTACTATTTACGGAACATCGGAACTATTTAACCTTGAAGCAAATGTTAACAATACGTGCCTGCTGATCCATATAGCTACTGAAGGACAAACACTTCTCTTCCCCGGTGACAGCGCCCCGGCTGAAAGCGCAGCTATGGTAGAATTATACGGAAATCATCTTAAATCAGATTTCTTCCAGCTCATTCACCACGGTCATTACGGCGGAGACACAGCATATTATGAAAAAGTAGATCCGCAGATACTCTTCTGGCCCGAAGGAAATCTTTTCTATCAGGAAACTAAGGACTACGAAATCAACGAATACTTTTTCAGAGAAGAAGGAATCTCACTCAAGGAAACATATATTTCCGGAGACAGTGTTGTCACTATCCCGCTCCCGTATGATAACGTAACAAAGGCAAACTAAATCAATTAAATCTCAAGGACGGTATTTTACATTATGAAAAAGATCTTACTTTACTTACTTGTTTTCACTCTTATTCTGTCAACTGTTTTTGCTTGTATTTCTTGTTCTTCCGAAAATGTTGACACCGACACAGATGACACCACAGCACCTGTTGAAGAGAAGAATCCAATTACTGTATTTGAAAACAATGCATATAACATAGTTATTGTTTATCCACACGACGCTCCAAACTTAATTGAAGATACCGCTTTCAGCTTTTCCGCATATCTTCTTCAGTCAACCGGCGGAGTTTACCCGCAAGTTGTTTCCGACAGAGAATACAAGGATATGGATACATCCGACATGAGTATGATCTTAATAGGAAAAACATCCATCTCGGGTGTCGAATCCACCTTCGAAAATACCTATTACGGAACAGCTTATACCCGTATTAGCGGTAACAAGTATCAAGTTGTTATAAACGACAAAGAAGAAAGTCTCTTGTTTTTGAACAAAGCAAAAGCGCTTCTCGGAAACAGTACTTTATCTTCTATAATATTCGATGAATCATGGGAGTTTTCTGTTGCAAACAATACCGCTCTCAATGTACTTCCGCTGTATAACGACTGTTTTGCCGAGGAGACAGTTGACTGTGGTGACGGCGCATATATGAAGGTAATTCCGGATACAGATAAGGACGGTTTTGAAGCATACATAGAAAAAGCAACTCAGGCAGGATATGAGATTTATACAAGAACTGAGATAGGTGATAACAGCTTTGCAACACTTACCACCGACGGTTATGTAATGAACGCTATGTATCTTCCCGTCAGAAACGAAGCACGCCTTATAATCGAACCCGAAGAAATAACCACTCTGCCCAAGCTTGAGAGTGAAAACAAATATGAAGCTATCTGTTCATCAAGCGTTACACAGCTGGGACTTGAAAACAGAGTGGAAGACTGTCAATACGGTATGTGCTACATTCTCAAGCTTGCCGACGGCCGTTTTGTTGTTATTGATGGCGGTGTTAATGCAGATTACATCCTTGAACGCTTCCTTAAAACTATTAAAGAGCTTGCCGAAGATCCCGACAATATAACAATAGCTACATGGTTCCTCACTCATATGCATGGCGACCACATAGGACTGCTTGAAAGAATTTTGGCAACACCCGAGGTTGACCTTAATATCAACCAAATCATATACAATGCCCCTGAACGTGATTTCTTCATAGAAACGGAAAGTGAATATTTCCTGACCAGAGTAAACACTTTTATTGACACAATTAACGAAAAGGGTTTTGAGGTGGTAAAAGCCCATCCCGGTCAGATATTCCACCTTGCAAACATGAAGTTCACCATTTACGGTACCGCCGAAATGTTTTCCCTTGAAGATACGTCGGTTTTCAACAACAGCTGTTTGTTGATCCATGTAGCTACCGAGGGGCAGACAATTCTCTTCCCGGGTGACAGCGGTGAACGTGAAAGCGAAAACATGATAGAGCTGTACGGAAAACATCTCAAGGCCGATATTCTTCAGCTTGTTCACCACGGTTACAGTGGTGCCGATACCAGTTATTATGAGCTGGTAGATCCTCAGATACTCTTATGGCCTCTTGCACTTTACGATTATGAGATTGGTCCAAAAATGGTTAAAGACCGCGACATCAACGAATATTTCTTCAGAGAGGAAGGCATTTCCCTTAAAGAGATGTACGTTGCGGGAAGTACTAACGTCACCCTGCCCCTTCCCTACGATAAAGTAACGCCTGCAAACTAAAACAATACAAAGTTCTACCAAGAAGGAATCCGTACTTAACCGTGTGGATTTCTTCTTTTGTTATTGCGCAGATTTTCTGCCAGCATTTTATATCCATAAATACTTTTTTGTATAAACTTAAGAAACTTTTATACATTTCCTTTGACACGAACAAATAAATTTGATATAATTAGACGAGTTAGCTGCTACATTTATTTTAAAACAAACTACAAGTTAGTTACGGAGAATGTATAGTGCAATATTTTATTGAATTAATATCGAATAAAATTCTTGGAATAACGTTATTATCCTGGCTGCTTGCGCAGGTAGGTAAAGTAATAATAAATGCAATAGTCACCAAAAAGTTTGATATAACGAGAATTTTTGGTGACGGTGGTATGCCAAGTGCACATTCAGCAACGGTATCATCGTTGGCAACAGTCTGTGGGTTTGCATACGGATTCGGTTCATTTGAATTTGCGGTAACATTCATATTTGCCTCAGTCGTATGCCGAGATGCTATGGGCGTTCGCCTTGAAACAGGAAAGCAGGCGGTAATACTAAATGATATCGTAGAAGCCTTTGAGGATCTGACCAAGGAAGACATAACCGAGATAAAATTAAAGGAATTTGTAGGTCATACCCCTGTTCAGGTCATTGCAGGGGTCATTCTCGGTGTTACCAGTGCGTCCTTCTTCTACTGGTTAATTATGCTGTAAATATCACAATAAAAACATTTACCCGGAGGTTGTTCAAGCAGATAGTTATTGTCATCTTGTATTCCCCGGGTACTTATTATGTAAAAGTTCAAAGAAAGAAAAATTTCTTGGAGGTCCGGACATGGAAAACAAGCAATTAAAAGAGAATAAAGGTAATGCAGGAGCTCTTCTTCCTATTGCCGTATTTCTCGTTATATATATAGGTTTTGGTATTATATTCAACGACTTTTATAAAATGAGTGTCGTCGTGGCCTTTCTCGTAGCTATTTTAGTTGGGTGTCTGCAGCACAGAAAAGTACCGTTCAGTGATAAGCTCAACATTATGGCAAAGGGACTGTCTGACCAAAACATAGTCACAATGATTCTTATATTCCTTGCGTCCGGTATATTTGCAGGTGTTCTCGGAAGAGACAGTGCCGCAAGCGTTGCAGATCTGTTTTTGACCCTTATACCCGCACGGTATTCCGCACTGATACTTTTCGTAGTCTCTTGCTTTGTATCCACAGCAATGGGAACCTCATGCGGAACCATTGCAGTTATCGGTCCTATTGCATGTTCACTTTCCGGAATCACCGGCATAAGCCTTGCACTCTGCATGGGCTCCGTGGTGGGCGGTGCAATGTTCGGAGATAACCTTTCCTTTATATCCGACACTACTATTGCCGCAACTACTACACAGGGATGCAAGATGAAAGATAAATTCAAGGAAAACTTCTTTATAGCCCTGCCCGCGGCAATTCTCACCGTCGCTGTCTTATTGATATTCGCATTCACAACCCCCGAGGTTAACGATTATATCCCAAACGATTTCAATCTATTCCTTCTTATTCCCTATGTTCTGGTTCTCATCGGTGGAATTTTGGGAATTAACGTGTTCATTGTGCTACTTACAGGTATATGCACAGCAACAATTATAAAGCTTTGTCTTTTTGTCAGCTTTGAGGAGATCATAAGTTCAATGGGGTCCGGCGCAAACGGAATGTTTGAGGTTATTCTCGTCACCATACTTGTAACTATGCTCAGCGGCATTATGCGACACTTCGGCGGGTTTGATGCCCTGCTCTATTTTGCAAAACGGAATTTCAGGGGTAAGGTTGGCGGACAGCTCGGTATTGGCGCTATAGTATCGGCTATGGATATTGCTACCGCAAACAATACGGTTGCAATAGTTATGGCCGCTCCAATTGCCAAGAATATTAGTGATGAATACGGTATATCAAACACTAAGACTGCATCCATACTTGACATTTTCGGTAGTGTTGTTCAGGGTATTCTACCCTACGGAGCTCAAATGATATATGCCGTCTCCGCAATCACAATGGCTTACGAGGGTAATATTATTCCTTCTGCCATATCAGCGGTACAAATTATACCTTACTTATTTTATCCGTTCTTCCTTGTCGCAAGTGCAATAATTTTCTCATTCTTCCCTTCGTTTTGTAAAAAGAAGTAACGATCAAAAAAATGACAGTGGACATAGTTCACTGTCATTTTTAATATGTTTTTCTATTCTCGGCTCGCAAGATTTGAAACAACGAGAGCCACCGCCTCGGTACCCGGATAAATACTGCTGAGAGAAATCCATTCGTCACGTGTATGTGCACCGCCGCCAAGATAACTGCCGAAGCAAGCTGCCGGGATCCCCATGGAAAGCGGGATATTACAGTCGGTAGATCCGGATCTGAACGGAACCTCCTCATAACCACAGGCCGTCTTAATTGCCTCCGCACAAAGTGAGGAAAGTTCTAATTCCTTTTCAGGATCAACAGGACCCATTCCCGGACGCTGACCAAGGATATCTACATCAATATCAAATCCGTATCTACGGAACTCTTCTATTATACCGTCAAATATCTTTTCCATTGCCAAAAGGCCCTCTGCAGAATCTGAACGGTACTCATACATAAATTCCGCATCCTCAGCGATAGTGTTTACAGATGTGCCGCCGGATATCACACCTACGTTATATGTTGTTCGGGTATCTTCAATCTCCGGAATCTCAACCTGATAGAGTCTGGTTATAAGAGCTGCTGCAACAGTAATAGCATTTGCATTTCCGAAATCAGAAAACGAATGACCGCCCTCGGTCTTTATCTTTATCTTATATCTGGTAGAGCCGACTGCACGGTTACATACCGATCTTGACGTACCGTCTATGCTGATAAAAGAGTGAAGTCTGTCTCCGAAATCCTCTGCGATCTTTCTCGATCCCTTAAGATTCCCGAGTCCCTCCTCGCAAGAGTTACAAACGAAGAGAAGACCGTATTTACCGCCAACATAGTTTTTTATGAAGTATCTTGCAACTATCATAAGAGAGACAAGACAAGCGGTATCATCACCCACACCGGGACAGGAAACTGTATCTCCGTCCTGCTTCACTTCAAAAGGCTCAAGGTCGGGAAACACAGTATCGGTATGTGCCATAAAACAGATTATTGGCTTATCGTTGTCACATCCGAGGGGGAGTACAACGTTAAGAGCATCATCAATATATGCGCTCTCTCCACCGTTTTTTTTGAACCAATCACGGCAAAACTCTGCCCGTTTTTCCTCCATACCACTGGGGGCAGGTATAGCACAGAGGGTAAACAACAGATCAGTCAGTTCTTTTTTTGAGTTGTCAAGATACTCTTTAAAATCTTTATCAAGGGGTTTCATTATTGAGTGGACTACTCCTTTATATCGTTTCTTTTATAGCTTTTATTATTATTTCAGCCTCTTCTTCGGTTATCTCATCGGGACGATAATTAACGGGGGTGTCCGCACCGTAGAAATAAAACATAAACATAATTGCAACAAGATAACTACCGTATATGTTGGGATGATTGTCATCAGGCAGAAGAAGATTTATCTCCGGATAGTGAAGAGATATTCTGTAAAAAACATCTCCTGCAGGAACTAGGTCCGCATGATCTCTTGCTGCCGCTCTACGATATGCGTCTCTCAGCTTCTGATACATTTCTACGTAGCTACAGTTTGTTATTGAAAGTTTACCCGATCCGTCTCTATAAGGCCAAGTCTGATAAAAAACAGGCTCTATTCCCCGCTCTTTTACAAGTTTGCAAAGCTCGTGTGCAGGAGAGGCAAATCCATTTTCATCCATAGCAGGAAGTCGGCTATGTCCCTGAAGAACGATATGATCCCAATTCTCACCCTCAAGGGCACTATAAAAACAGTCACTATGTTCATTACCCTTTTCAAGATAGCCTATGAGCATTGCACTGCTCTTTGCAACCATCTCTGTTTTAACTTCAATATCTGCGGCCTTAACAAGCTTTTCAAAGATGGCAGGCATATCGTTAACAAATGTATAGCTATTTCCGAGAAATAATATTTTTTTCATTTATTTTTTCTCCTGATAATTATTTTGTAAAGCTCATCCGAAAAAGATTATCCCTTTATCGTTTCTTTGATAGCGGAGATAATAGTATTTGCTTCTTCTTCGGTTATCTCTTCAGGTCGATAATTGACCGGGGTATCAGCACCATAGAAGTGGAAAAGAAACATGATAGCTATAAGATAACTGCCGTGTATATTTGGATGAAAATCATCAGGGAGAAGAAGATCAATCTCCGGATGATGAAGAGAAACTCTGTAGAACACCTCGCCTATAGGAACAAGATCTGCGTGGTCTCTTGCCGCCGCTCTGCGATATGAATCTCTCAGCTTCTGATAGAACTGTACATAGCTACACTCGGTAGTGGCAAGTTTCTCTGTTCCGTTTCTGTAAGGCCATGTCTGATAGAATACGGGCTCAGTACCCTTTGATCTTACATACTCGCAAAGCTCATGAGCGGCAGATGCAAACTCGTCCTCTTCAACAGCGGGACGCTTGCTCTGCTCCTGAAGAATGATATAATCCCAGTTATCGCTCTCAAATGTACTGAAGAAACGGTCACCCCACTCATCGCCCTTTTCAAGATAACGTCTGAGTATACAGCCACCCTTGGTAACCTTATCTACCTTAACCTCGTATCCGGCATTTTTTACCAGGTTTTCGAAAATTACCGGCATATCGTTAAAAAAGGTATAACTGTTTCCGAGAAAAAATATTTTTTTCATTTTTATTTCTCCTGAATATTATTTTTAAGCTCATAAAGCGTATCTGCAAGATTACAAAAATCTGCCGTTGACAGCTTCTCTCCCCTTATATCAGCTCTATAGCCGGATTCCTCAATAGCTCGGGAAATAGTAGCTTTATCAAAGCCGCCAAGTCCCGCAGACAGTGCATTCAGCAGAGTTTTCCTTCTCTGTCCGAAAGCAGCCTTTATTACAGAGAAGAAAAGCGTTTTATCCTTAGGCAGATATTTCGGTGTGTCATAGAGAGAAATTCTGACTACAGTGGAATTCACCTTTGGTGGCGGCTCAAAATTACCGGGTTTGACAGTAAACAGCTTCTCCGCCTCCCCATAATATCCGAGAACTGCCGTTATTGCACCGTATTCACTGTCACCAGCTTCTGCTGTAAGTCGGTCAGCTACCTCGCTCTGTATCATAACGGTGATAGAATCGAAGCAGACATCCGATTCAAGAAGCTTCATAATGATCGGGGTTGTAATATAATATGGCAGATTAGCGCATACCGACACCCTTCGGTTTCCAAACTCCTCACTGACCAGCTTTTCTATATCAACCTTCATTATGTCCTCGTTTATAACGTTGACATTATCGTATTCAGCCAACGTCTCACCAAGAGCGGGGATCAGTCCGCGGTCTATTTCAACTGCAGTTACCTTTGAAAATCGCTCTGCAAGATAGCAGGTAAGCGTTCCAATTCCCGGGCCAATCTCAAGTATACAACTATCGGTATCCTCACAGCACATCTCCGCAATTCTCTGCGGTACGGCAGGAGTGATCAAAAAGTTCTGTCCAAACTCGTGGCGGAATCTTAGTCCGTGTCTTTCCATAACCTCCCGTACCGTGCGGAGGTCGCATAAATTCATCATTTGTGTGTGTCCTTTCGAAAAAGCGGCAAGATAATTCCGCTTGACAAACATAATACTTTATAGTATAATACCATATGTCAAAGATATCGGTATGCTGGTGTAGCACAGTCGGCAGTGCAGCTGATTCGTAATCAGCAGGTCGTGTGTTCAAGTCACATCACCAGCTCCATACAGATCCGGATAATACCGGGTCTTTTCTTTTTTCACTACGTATTATAATACTATATTTCACGTCTTATTTCAAGGATAAGAAGCAAAAAAGAATAACTATTCTTATTTTTTTGTTCTTTCCTCTTAAGATTGACAATCGGGCAAATAAGATATATAATATCATTTATAAAATATGGAATAGCCATTACCGAAAGGTGGTAAAAAAGTGTTCAAAAACAAAAGAAAAAGCACCCTTATCTTTTTTATTTCAATACTGATCATCGGTGCATTAGCCTATGTTTCCCTGTTTGGACTCGGAGATTTTAGCGGAATACTTGACGAGGGTGGAATTAATAAGGGACTTGACCTTATTGGCGGTTCACTTATAGTTTACGAAGCAGAACTCGAAGAAGAACCGGAGAATTTTGCCTCCGATATGGAAGCCGCAAAAACAATGTTAAGATCCCGTCTTGATACTCTCGGATATACCGAGGCTACCATAGTTCTTGTAGGTGACAGGAGACTTCAAGTAGAGATACCAAACATTGCTGATCCTGAGGAAGCGGTGCAAAAGCTTGGTGCTACAGCTAAGCTTGAGTTTAGAAATTCGGAGGGGACGGTAGTACTTACCGGTGCTGACATTGAAGAAGCAAGACAGGCATACGGCGATGCCTCAGGTGATGGATTTAATGAATATTACGTTGCATTGAAGCTTAAAAAGGATGCAGTAGATAAGTTCTACGAAGCAACAAAATATGTAATAACTCTGCCGTCGGCTGACAGATATATAGCAATTTATCTTGATGAAGAAGAATTATCTTCCCCCCACGTTTCAAAGGCGCTTAACACAGCTGATCTTTCTATAACCGGTTACTTTGACGATGAGGATTCTAAATATCTCGCAGAAGTAATAAACGCAGGTAATCTGCCCTTCTCACTTAAAGAAATCCAGCTTAAGTCAGTAGGACCGTCTCTCGGAGAAAGAGCATTTGACACTTCTCTTCTTGCGGGAGGAATCGGAATACTTATGGTCATGTTGTTTATGATCATTATATATCGCCTGCCGGGTATAGTCGCATGTATTTCTCTTACTGCATATTCTGCTCTTTTCTTTATTATAATCTGTACTCTTAAGATCAATCTTTCCCTGTCGGGAATTGCAGGTATTGTGTTGTCAATAGGTATGGCGGTTGATGCTAACGTTGTCATTTTCGAAAGAATAAAGGAAGAGCTCAGAGCCGGAAAAAGTACTACTGCGGCAGTTATTAGCGGATTTAAAAATGCTCTCTCTGCTGTCGTCGACTCCAATATAACCACGATAATCGCAGCAGTAGTTCTCTGGTATTTTGGCGTAGGTTCTGTTCAGGGATTTGCAGTAACACTTCTTATCGGTGTTTTACTCTCAATGTTTACCGCTGTTTTCCTCACCAGATTTCTCCTCTACTCTTTTGTCGGAATGCGCATTACCAAGGTCTCACTTTACGGAGTTAAAGCAGATGTCACGGAATCCGTAACCGGAAAGGAGGTAAAATAATGAAAAACTTTAATTATATTAAAAACAAAAAGATATTTTTCATTATCTCCACAGTAATTCTTATCGTTGGAATATTTTCTTTTATATTCAAAGGCTTTTATCTTGACACCGATTTTATAGGCGGAACAACACTCGAATACAGTATGAACCGCCCAATCTCGGTTGAAGAAGCTGACATTATCTCAGATTACGTCGAGGAAATAACAGGTATCCATCCATCCTCGGTACAGAGATCACAGAATGCGGAAAATCCCGAAAACAATGATATCCTCATAAAAATAACAGAGATAAACACAGAAAGTCGCGATGCTGTTTTTGTTAAGCTATCGGAGATATACGGTATCACGGAGGATGATATTCTCCAGTCTACCAACGTCGGTGCATCAATGAGTGCGGATATCCGCAGTGCGGCTATTACTGCTACTATTATTGCAGTAGTATTGATGTTGATTTATATAACCATACGTTTTGACGTTACATCCGGTATATCTGCAGTGGTTTGCTTGTCTCACGACCTTTTCGTTATGATTACCGCATATTCACTGTTCTCTATTCCTCTTAACAGCACTATGATAGCGGCGATGCTCACTATACTCGGTTATTCAATAAACGCAACCATCATAATCTTTGACAGAATACGGGAAAACAAGAGACTTCATCCCGAATATTCTGTGGATGAGTCTGCAAATGCCGGTATATCAAGCACATTCTACCGTTCTCTCAACACCACAATAACTACTCTTCTTACTATAGGAATGATATATTTCATAGGTGTTGCATCAATCCGAGAATTTGCACTTCCCCTTATCATCGGTATAATAAGCGGCTTCTACTCTTCCGTTTTCCTTGCCGCACCGATCTGGTCAGTAATCAAAAAAACATTTGCAAAAAAGCAAAAAACAAATTAACAATTAAAACATCAAAAGAGCTTCGCGAAAGTCGGGTGCTTGTAAAACAGTTACAGTCCCGGCAGAGTGCCCTGCCGGGGACTGTTCTTGTGTACATGATAGCCATGTGATATAATAAATTTGGTTGGATACGCTGAATACAACGGTGTTTTGCTTACTGAAAGGAGATGCGGCAATGGGGATAATGGAAGTTTACAAAGAAAATCCATGTGGTACTTTATCAATTCCGTATTGGAAGAACAAGCATATACGTATCCCTGAAAACATGTGTATTGTTCATGATTCTTGCTATGTAGAAGAAAAGTACAAAGATTATCATGATGAGCCGTACTTCAGACTTTATCATAATTTATTGGATGTCCAGTCTGTAGAATTAGATAATATATCGATCGTCACGGCCAAGTATGATGACATTCCACTTTTTGTTGATGTCATCAATCAATCGTATACTGATATGTCAGTCACGTTTGAACAACTTAATAGCTATACCCAAACAGAGGTGTTTTGCCAAGCGCTATGGATTTATGCTGTTGATACCGCAGCCTCATGTATAGCAGGGTGCGGTATTGCCGACTTTGACAAAGAAATACATGAGGGAATTCTGGAATGGATACAGGTCATACCTGCTTATAGAGGAAGAGGAATTGGGCAGCTAATCGTTAATAACCTCTTAAAACGAATGACGGGCATTGCGGATTTTGCAACAGTATCTGGCAAAGTAAACAACCCAACATCGCCTGAAATGCTATATCGAAGATGCGGCTTTGTTGGAAACGATATTTGGCATATATTGACTAAGTAAGAATAGAATGAACAACCTGTCCGGCAGAAATAAGGGCGCACTTCTATACACCTTTCGGTGTAGTGCGTTATATGCGCTTTTGAACCGCACCAATGCAAAATAATCCTCCCTATGAGATTTCTCATAGGGAGGATTAACTATTTTATGAAGCCCTGCCAAAATGCGAAGCTCTTTTTTATGCTCATATTGTAAGGATAGTAGTTTTTACTCTATATCAACTCTTACATTAACCCCTGCACCGGCATGCTTTTTAACAAATTCGGGGACTTCTTCTGCAGTATGCATTATTTCAACGTCACTGCACTTGTTTTCAACATCATAATAGAACAACTCGGGATCACTGTCAAATTTTGAATAATCCGTTATTTCGTCAGGTTTACAGGTGTTTTCAACATATTCCTCACGTTCAGAAACTACTGTGACAATTTCGGTATTTCTACACTCATAATAAATTTCATTCCATGACTTTACAGCACCCCAGGTCTCTGTACCTGATATATAATACGTCTCTCCGACACCTTTAAAATAGTTTGATTCACCGAAAACATAAGAATTACTTCTTGGACTTAGACCTCTGGCACAGTCCTCGTAGTAATTATTATAATTGTGTATATTGGAGTTTCTGCTTAAAGGTAATCTTTGATAACACTCCTGATAATAATTGTGATGAAATGTAACATTCAGACACGCATCATATTCCCAACCACCGAGAAGCATTGTCTTTCCCGTTTGATAAAATTTATTATAAGAAAATGTCACATGATTTACATCGGCAAGATCTATAGGCTCATCTCCATCCACATCGCCTTCGCCCCAACTATTACATCCGGCCTTAAACGTATTATTGTGAATCCAGTATCCTCCATGCTGATCAACCTTGCCAAAAGCATAGAAGCCTAATCCGTCAACAGGATACTGTTCAACCGTAAGATTTCTGACTTCTATAGAATCAGAATAATGGAACCATATACCAAACTGGAAAAATCCGGCTCTCGGACCAACACCTTCTATGGTTATGTTGCCGGCATTATTAACATCTATCATATTCATAGAACAACCGTCATAGGTATTGCCTTCACCTTCTATCACCTGAGAAAGGACGATACCGTCGGCAGTTGTAGTATACAAATACTGCTTATCAACTTGTGAAGTACTGATAGTTATCGGAAGACCGATAATGTTTTCGCCGTACTGATCTGAAAACTCTTTTATGAAATAATCATCCTCAATTACGGAATAGTCGGATACTCTCGGACCTTTTTCTATGGGTTTCCACTGATTTGTTGTTATCGTGTCAAGCACACGGATGATAAGTGGCTCGGTCATAGTTTCATTAGCCTGAAGTATCTGAACAAGGCCGGTATAAGTCGTACCATTTATATCGAGAGTTATTGTGTTTTTGTTTTCGTTGGTAAGATAAATAATTTTTGCATTCTCTTTTACAGTACCATCATTGTTGTAACCGCCGATACCCTCTTCTCTCTTGAAATGAGCATAACCGGAACGATCTTGTTTTTCAACGTCAATACCTGAAATGGTAGCACGAGCAAAGTTTTCTCCATTACCTGTCTCTATTCTTACGTCATAAATACCTTTTTTTAAGCCGATAATATAACAGTTGAGCATATTACCGTCATCAATTATAAGTTCCTTATCAATGACCGTAAATTCATCGGCACCGGCTGCTTTGTATGACACAACACAATCGCCACTGTCAGGCTTAAACATACTGATATTTATCTGTTCATTAAGACCATGTATAGCATCAATACATATTTTATCGGTATTAACATCCGCATCCTCAATATCTGTAACAATATTATCTGCGTTATCGGTATTATCGGAAATATCTACCGATGTATCTCTCGCTCCGCATGCCGAAGAAAACAACAGCGTAAAGATAATTACCGAAAACAACAATATTTTTTTCATAACCCATTTCCTTTCCGATATAAAGTTTGGAAATAAATATTATACTTAACCATTATCAAAGTAAAATAAGTTTTTTAGATTACGTAAACGCAACCCTTCAAATCATTTTGTAAAGACTAAGTAGATACCGATTTAGATTTTATTCCATAGTATCAGGGAAATCCACTCTTTTTAAAATTCCTGCACCTGCGTGCTTAGGTACAAATTCGGGGACGTCCTTTGCTTCATGCATAAGCTCAACGTCTGTGCATTTACTCTCTGCATCGTAGTAGAACAGCTCGGGGTCTGTATCAAATTTTGAACAATCGGTTATACCGTCTGGGGAACATATGTTCTCAACAATCGCATCTCTTGTATCTACTACGGCAGCATATTCTGTATCATTGCAATTAACGTATATATCACCCCAAGACTTTATTGTACCGTGGGTTTCTGTTTCCGAGAAATAATACGTCTCATCAATGTTCTCAAAGTAATTTGCCTCACTAAACACGTAAGTAAATGTTCTGGGACTGAGACCTCTTGCGCAATCTAAGACATAGTTATTGTAATTGTGTATATTGGTCTCTCTGCTCAGAGGTGTTCTTTGACCGCAATTCAGATAAAAATTGTGATGCAACGTTACGTTTAACTGATAATCGTATTCCCAACCGGCAATCAACACAACCTTGTCTTGGTTATAGAACTTATTGTAAGAGATCGTGGCATTTCTCATATTACGCAGACAAACCGACTTTTCAATGCCTTTCTGCCAATAGTTTATACCGGAATTAAAGGTATTATTGTGAATCCAATACCAACCATCAGACGTACATTCCTCTTTAGTACGGCCACCTGACTGAAAATCTAAAGCATTAGCAGGATACTGAGAAAACGTCAAATTCTTTATCTCGATTGAATTACAATATCCGAAATAGAAAGTCAACTGGTAGAACCCAGCATCGGTACCCACACCCTCAATGGTCACATCCTTTGCGTTCATCATTGATATAACGCCGGTCCAACCAAAAAATTCATAGGATGCGCCACCTTCTATTTCCTTTACAAACTCAATGCCGTCGGGAGTGGTTACGTATTCATACTGCTTGTTTAGTGACATGACCTGATACGTTACCGGCACACCTGCAAGGTTCTCACCAAAGCTGTTGTCAAACAAGCTTTTGAGATATTCATCAGTAATATTGTTATAGTCGGTTGGCATCTCACAATCGGCTCTAAACTGATTTGAGGATATACGATCAAGAACACGAATGATAAGCGGTTCTTCCATTTGTTCCTTTGCCGCAAGAATATCAAAAAGACCTGTATAAGTCGTACCGCCAATATCAAGAGTCACAGTGTTTTTATTTTCATTGGTAAGATAAAGAATCTTTGCATTCTCTTTTACCGTACCGTCGTTGTTGTAACCACCGATTCCCTCTTCTCTCTGAAAATGAGCATATCCTGAACGATCCTGCTTTTCTACGTCAATACCCGAGGCAGTAACACGAGCGAAATTTTCGCCCTCACCTGTCTCTATCCTGACATCGTAAACACCCTTTTTAAGTCCGAGAATATAACAGTTAAGCATATTTCCGTCATCAATTATGAGTTCCTTATCAATGACAGTAAATTCATCGGATCCTATCTCTTTGTATGATACAGCACAGTCACCGCTATCAGGCTTGAACATTCTGATATATATCTGCTCATTAAGTCCGGAAATGGTGTCAATACGGATTTTATCGATATTTACATCCGCATTTTCTGTATCTGCAACAATACTATTGGTATCCTCAGGAATATCTACCGACGTATTCTCTTCTCCGCACGCCGCGGAAAACAGCAGTACAAAAATGAATACCGAAAACAATAATATTTTTTTCATGCCTTTTTCCCTTTCAATAAAAACTTGGAAACATTTCATCTAAACAAATATCAACATTTTAAATCGATACCGATTTTAGATTTTATTCCGCAACAACCGGAAAATCCATTCTTGTAAGTATTCCTGCACCTGCGTGCTTAGAAACAAATTCCGGTACGTCCTTTGCTTCAAGCATAAGCTCTACATCAGAACATTTATTTTCATCATCGTAATAAAACAGAGCCGGATCAGTATCAAATTTTGAATAATCTGTTATACCGTCGGGAGAACAATCATTCTCAACTACCTCGTCTCTTGCAGTTACCATGGTAATTTTTTCGGTCTCATCGCAGTTGAAATATATGTCACCCCACGACTTTACAGCACCCCAGGTCTCAGTACCGGAAACGTAATACGCCTCACCTACATTCTCGAAGTAATTTGCTTCACTGAATAAGTAAGTGGATGTTCTCGGACTGGGGCCTCTTGAGCAATCTGCGATGTAATTATTATAATTGTGTATATTAGACTCTCTGCTGAGAGGAGTTCTTTGACTGCAATTCAGATAATAATTATGATGAAGCGTTACATTTAACTGATAATCGTATTCCCAACCGCCAAACAATACAACCTTGTCTTGATTTAAAAACTTATTATAAGAAAGGGTAGCATTTCTCATATTGCGCATACAAATTGACTTTGGATAATCTTTATCCCAGTAGTTTTGTCCGTGATTGAATGTATTGTTGTGAACCCAATACCACCCATTGGACGTGCATTCCTCCTGAGTCCTACCGCCTGACAGAAAATCCAAAGCATGTTCGGAATATTCAGAAAAGGTCAAATTACTTATATCAATGGAATTACAGTGTTCAAAATAAAAAGTCACTTGGAAAAAACCGGCCTTACTCCCTACACCCTCAATTGTTACATCTTTTGTGTTCAACATCGATATAACACCGGTCGTACCCCAAATATCATAGTCAATATAAGGAGATTTTTCCTCTATTTCCTTTACAAGCTCAATACCGTCAGGAGTAGTTACATATTCATAATCCTTGTCTAATAACTTACCTTGGTAGACCACCGGCAGACCTGCAAGATTCTCACCTATGTCACTAGCAAACAAGTCTTTAAGATATTCGTCTGTGATTTCGTTGCCGTTAGCCGGAAGCTTATATTCAGGCTTAAACTGATTGGAAGATATCCTGTCAAGAACACGGACAATGAGCGGCTCTTCCATTTGCTCCTTGGCCTGCAGGATAGCAACAAGACCGGTATATGTAGTGCCATTTACGTCAAGAGTTACTGTGTTTTTTGTTTCGTTTGATACATAAATAATCTTGGCGTTCTCTTTTACAGTACCGTCGTTATTATAACCGCCGATTCCCTCTTCTCTCTGAAAATGAGCATATCCTGAACGGTCTTGTTTCTCTACGTCAATACCTGATACTGTAGCACGGGCAAAGTTTTCTCCCTCACCTATCTCTATTCTTACATCGTAAACACCCTTTTTGAGGCCAAGGATATAACAGTTAAGTATATCTCCGTCATCAATTATAAGCTCCTTATCAATGGCGGTAAAGTCTTCAGCTCCCATTTCTTTATACGATACAGTACAGTCACCGTCAGCGGGCCTAAGCAAGCTGACATATATCTGCTCGTTAAGCCCCAAAACAGAGCTTATACAAATCTTATCAGCATTTACGTCTGCATCTTCCGTTAAAGAAGTGCTATCATCGTTATCCAAAGGAGAATCAACGGTTACATTTTCGTTTCCACATGCAACGAAAATAAGTAACATCATGATGAACATCAAAGAAAATAATATTTTTTTCATAATCTCTTTTTCCTTTCAGCACGGAGCTTGAAGGTTTTATCCTAAGCTAATATCAACACGGTCAGCTGCTCATGTTATAAAAAGGAGCCTTGCAAATTATTTTGTAAAGCTCCTTTTTGATCAAGTTGATATCGTTTTTGAAGTTTTATTCCGCGGTATCGGGATCGTCAATTCTCGCAAGTGATCCTGCACCTGCATATTTTGGAATAAGCTCCGGTATATCCTTTGGGTCAAGCATAAACTCTACGTCAGAACATTTGTTATCTGCATCATAGTAGAATAGCGCAGAATCGATATCGAATTTTGAACAATCGGTTCCTTCTTCCGGCATACAAGTATTTTCGACGTACTCTTCACGGTCAGACGCTATAACAACTTCAGAAAATTCAATGTCACCGCATTCATAATAAATTTCATTCCAGGATTTTACTGCACCGAACGTCTCTGTACCGGAATCTCCGTAAAAGGGAGAGTCAACATTTTCAAAGTAATTTGCTTCACTGAACACGTAAGAGCTCGTTCTCGGACTAAGTCCTCGCCAACAGTTATCAAAATAGTTATTATAACTGTGTATATTTGAATTACGGCTCAATGGAAGTCTTTGTTCAGCTTCGCGGTAATGATTGTGGTGTAGAGAAAAATTCATACATGCATCATACTCCCAACCGCCGAAGATCATTGACTTTCCTGTTTGGTAAAACTCATTGTAAGACAGTGTGACGTTTCTGACGTCGGCTATGGAAACAGCCTCATCGCCGTCTGAGTCCTGAGGCCCACCCCATCCGTTCCAAGTCTGACACCCGACATTAAAGGTATTATTATGGATCCAATACCAGCCGTGAACTATCGTGTCCCCTTGCGACTGGTAGGCTTGAAGACCTAAACCGTCTGCGGGATAATCGGAAAACGTAAGATTTTTGATTTCAATAGAATCAGAATATAAAAAATTTATTCCAATCTGGCAAAAACCTGCATTTTCTCCAACGCCTTCTATAGTTATATCTTTAGTGTTTTCAATTAAAATAGTGTTAAGTGCGCGCTCGTAGATAGTTTCTCCGTCCATTACACTCAGAAGCGTAATTCCATCGGCGGTGGTTACATATTCGTAAATCTGTTCAGCAAAAATAGGTGCCGGGAGTCCAATGAGATTTTCGCCGTACTCACCAGAGAAAGCCTCTCCTATACTGTAATAATCCGAGGTATAATCCTCCGGACTCGGCGATCCTTCCTTGGAGTTCCACTGATTTGTGACGATTGTATCGAGAACACGCACAATAAGCGGTTCTTCCATATGCTGATTTGCCTCAAGTATTGCAGCAAGACCGGTGTATGTAGTACCGCCAATTTCCATGGTTACGGTATTTTTTGTTTCATTGGAAACATAAAGTATCTTTGCACCGTCTTTTACCGTTCCATCGTTATTATAACCGCCAATTCCCTCTTCACGGCCAAAGTGAGCATATCCGGAACGGTCCTGTCTCTCAACGTCGATACCATGTACTGTCATGCGAGACAGACCCTCTCCTGAGCCTGTCTCGATCCTTACGTCATATACACCCTTTTTGAGTCCTAGGATATAACACTTCAGCATATCGCCGTCATCTAAAACAAGCTCTTTATCTACGGAAATAAAATTCTCTGTCCCTGTCTCTCTGTATGATACGGCATATTCGCCGCTATCAGGTTTTAATATGTTGATGCAGATCTGCTCATTAAGACCCAAAACAGAGCTTACCCTAATACTGTCAGCATTTATATCTGCGTCTTCTATCACGGGGGTGGTATCATCGGTATCCACAGGGTCATCCGCAGACACGTCTGTACCTCCACACGCCATGGAAAACAGCATAATCAATACAAATATTGAAAGCAATAATATTTTTCTCATAAGTATAATAATATGCCTCTCGAAACCGGTAATAGTAAATCTTACTCAAATATTGTTAAAACACAGGGGGATTTTATTTAAACATCATTCTTGCAGATACACCTGCACCTGCATAAACTTTCACAAAATCGGCAAGCTCCTCAACATCATGCATCAATTCTACGTCACTCTTCTTGTTTGATACATCATAGTAAAACAGCTTAGCATCAGTATCAAACTTTGAGTAATCGGTCTTACCGTCAGGCATACAAGTATTTTCAACAAATTCAGATCTGTCAGATACTACCGAAATTTTAGCAGTTCCGCCGGACTCAACGTATACTTCATTAAATGACTTTATGGTACCCCAGCTCTCGCCGCCGGAGATATAGTAAGCACCGCTGCAATTCTGGAAATAGTTTGCTTCTCCAAAAACGTATGAGTTTGTTCTCGGGCTGATAGCTCTGAAACATCTCTCGTAATAGTTGTTATAGCTGTGCATATTGGTGTTTCTGACGAAAGGCACACTCTGCTCTACTCTGTTATAATAGTTGTGATGGAAGGTAATATCTATGCAAGCACCGCCATCAGCATCACCAAGGGTAGCGGCTTTAGCAACCTGATCAAACTTATTATAAGAAACGGTAATGCTGTTTACGTCAACCATCTCTATAGTTTCTTCACCTGTACGGCTACTGCCGATACCCCAGGTATTGTTTCCTATAGTAAAGGTATTGTGATGGATCCAGTAGCCACCGTGAACGTCTGCTTTATCAAGTGCATAGAATCCAAGTGCATTTACAGGATACTGCTCAATTGTAAGATTCTTTATCTCGATTGAATCGGAATAATAGAATGCAACACCAAACTGGAAGAAACCAGCTTTTTCACCAATACCCTCGATGGTAATGTTGCTGGCATCATATATTTCCAGCATATTCATACCACAGCCGTCAGACGCAATTTCCGCATCAACTGTCTCTGTCATCTTTATGCCGTCGGCAGTAGTGATAAACTGATAAAGCTTTCCTTCCTTCTTTGAAGAAACACTGCCGGTAAGACCTGCAACATTATCACCGTACTGATCGGAAAAAAGTCCTGCAAAATAACTTTCATCGGCAGCAGAAAAATCAACCTGACGGATTTTTTCTTCCGAGGGAGTCCACTGATTAGTAGTGATATTATCCATTACACGTATAATAAGAGGCTCTGCCATTGTTTTATTTGCTTTAAGTATCTCGACTATACCTGTGTAGGTAGTACCGCCAATATCAAGAGTTACGGTATTTTTATTCGCATTGGTAAGATAAATAATTTTTGCACCGTCCTTAACGGTACCGTCACTATTGTAACCGCCAATACCCTCTTCCCTGTTAAAAGAAGCATATCCCGAGCGGTCCTGTTTTTCAACATCTATACTTGCAATAGTCGCACGGGCAAAGTTATCACCCTCTCCGCACTCTATTCTCACGTCATACCGTCCCTTAGCCAAACCAAGAATATAGCACTCAAGCGAATTTCCGTCTTCAATTATAAGTTCCTTATCGATTTCAGTAAATTTATCTGTTCCTGACAACCTATAGGAGACAGTATAATTGTCACTTTCAGGCTTAAAGAAAGTCATATATATATGCTCGTTAAGACCCTCGACAGTTTTCACGCGGATTTTACCGGGATTTATGTTTCCTGCCTCAACAGCAGTGGTGTCATCATTGCCGTCAACCGGAGCATCTATATTATCAGATGCCTCACCGCAAGCTGCAGTAAAGAGAAATGCCAGTACTAAGATTGAGAGTAACAAAACTTTTTTCATATTTTTTTCCTTTCCACTGTATAATCAGCAAAAATATATCTTAACATATTATACGAAATAGTTACAAAAAAATCAACCCTTTGGTTACATAAAAAGGAGCTTCGCGTAAAAACGTAAGCTCCTTTTTCAATTATGTCTATACTGCTTTTATTCTTCAGATGACGGAAACTCCATTCTCGTAAGTATTCCTGCGCCTGCATACTTTGGAACAAAGCTCGGCACATCCTTTGCTTCATGCATAAGCTCAACGTCAGAGCACTTATTTTCCACATCGTAGTAAAACAAAGCAGGGTCGGTATCGAATTTGGAATGGTCTGTTACCCAGTCGGCCTTACATGTATTTTCAACAATAGCATCACGCTCGGTTACCTTGGTTACCACATCTTGAGCATAGGTGTTACGGTACATATCACCAAAGGATTTTATCGCACCCTGTGTCTCGGATGAAGAAAAGTAATAGGCTTCACCCACGCCGTCAAAATAATTTGCCTCACTGAACACATAAGTGGAGGTTCTCGGGCTAAGTCCCCTCTTACAATCCGCAAAATAGTTGTTGTAATTGTGTATATTTGAATTTCTGCTCAGCGGCAATCTCTGATCAGCTAAAAGGTAGAAGTTATGATGGAATGTCATATTCATACACACGTCATATTCCCAACCGCCGAGTATTATAGTTTTTCCCGTTTTGAAAAACTTGTTATACGAAAAAGTAAAGTTTCTTACGTCCCTCAGGTCGATACTTTCGTCTCCGTCTGCGTCTCCGTAACCTCCGCTGTTATATTCCCCTTTATAGTCACTGTCGTTAATTCTATACCAAAAGCTACTATAACCTGCGTTAAAGGTATTATTATGTATCCAAACCCATCCATGATCAGCAACCTCGTCAGCTGCTTTAATGCTCAAACCATCAACCGGGTATTTACTGAAGATAAGGTTTTTTATTTCTATTGAACTGCAGTACTCAAAAGCAATACCGAACTGGAATAATTCGGCCTTAGTACCTACACCCTCAATGGTTATGTCCTTCCCGTTTATAACCTCAAGCATATTCATCATACAACCGGTAACAGAATTACCGTCCATTAACGGAGAAAGAGGGACCGCATCGGCAAAAACAATACCGTCAGCGGAAGTTGCATACTTATAACGTGTATCAAGCTCTCCGATATCAATCCACACCGGAAGACCTGCAAGGTTCTCTCCGTACTGATCTGAGAATATACTTTCATAATATCCATCCGGAACCGAAGAATAGTCAGATAAACCCGGAGATACCGACGTTGCTACCCATTGGTTAGTAGTTATCTTATCAAGTACACGGATGATAAGGGGATCTTCCATGTGCCGGTTTGCCTGAAGTATCGCTACAAGTCCGGTATACGTTGTACCGTTTATATCAAGAGTTACTGTATTTTTGGTTTCATTTGATACATAAATAATCTTTGCGCCATCTTTTACAGTACCATCGTTGTTATAGCCGCCGATCCCATCTTCCCTTCCGAAATGGGCATAACCGGATCGATCCTGCTTCTCTACGTCAATATCGGGGAGAACCTTGCACGCATAGTTTTCACCCTCGCCCTGTTCTATCTTTACGTCATAAATTCCCTTGGCAAGACCGAGAATGTAGCAGTCAAGCTTCTCACCGTTCTCGATCATAAGCTCTTTATCAAGAAGAGCATATTCCTCTGCATCTGACTCCTTGTAAGAGATAACGTACTCCCCCTTAGTCAGAGTCAGATATATCTGCTCGTTAAGTCCGAGAACAGACTCCACTTGAATACTGTCGGGATTTATGTCTTCTGTCTTATCACCGTCATCTGCAGTGGCACTGCAGGAAATAACACATATCGCAGTAAGCAGAAGAACGAACGCAAAAAAAAGTTTTTTCATAGGCATCGATCATCCTTTCATTTACCATTTTCTATGATATAACACAGTAATATTGTACAGAGTATTCCCGAAATAGTCAACTGTTTTATTTTTCAGAATTTTAAACTGCAAAAAAAAACCTCATCCAAAACGATGAGGTCTTCTATGGGGTGAGTAAACGGATTCGAACCGTCGGCCTCCAGGGCCACAACCTGGCGCTCTAACCAACTGAGCTATACCCACCATATGGCGTACCTGGAGGGACTCGAACCCCCGACCTACTGCTTAGAAGGCAGTTGCTCTATCCAGCTGAGCTACAGGTACAAAAAAATGGAGCGGGTGATGGGAATCGAACCCACGCGACCAGCTTGGAAGGCTGGAATTCTACCATTGAACTACACCCGCATATTTGGTACTCGATTATAATACCACAAACTCACCGTAAAGTCAATAGGAAAATTAAAAAAAATCAAAAAAATTATCCTACAGAACGACTTTGTGCTATCACTTCTGCAGGATATTTTTTGCATTTATTCTTTTCTGAGTAATGCCTCAGCACATCTGATACCATCGCATGCGGCAGAAAGAATACCTCCGGCATATCCGGCACCCTCTCCGGACGGATACAGCCCATGAATACCCACTGCCTCATAGTTCTCACCCCTCAAAACTCTTACAGGGGATGTAGAACGTGTCTCGCTGCTTGTAAGCACTGCATCGGGATAATAATACCCAGGCATCCATTCATCAAAATCACGTATTGCTTCTTTCAAAGATGAAACTATAGATTCCGGCAACGCATCCGATATATCTCCGGGACGGCATCCACGTCCATAGCTTGGGCATACTTCTCCGAAATCGACAGATGGAATCCCATTCATAAGATCCTCCATCCTCTGCGCTACCGCAATGTGTTTGCCACCTCCTGCTAAAAAAGCTCGTTTCTCAAGAGTTTTTTGCAGTTCAATGCCTGCGAGTGGATCATCACTTCCAAAATCACGTGAATCTACCGACACAAGAAGTGCCGCATTCGCATTTTCCCCATCCCTGGCAAAGGCGCTCATACCGTTTGTAACAACACCTTCAAAATCAGAAGTTGCAGCGACTACCGTTCCCCCGGGACACATACAGAAGCTATATACACTTCTGCCGCTCTTCAGATGAGTAACAAGGTGATATGATGCTGCACCCAGTTCCTTTCTTCCGGCATATTTACCGTACATTATCTTGTCAATGTGATTTTGACGATGCTCAGCTCTTACTCCGATTCCGAAGCTCTTAGCTTCAAGAGATGCTCCCTTGTCTCTAAGAAGATAAAATACATCTCTGGCACTATGACCTGTTGCAAGTATAACACCACACGCATGATAGTCTTTTCCGCCCGCTGTAACCGCAGCAACACTTCTACCATCAAGAATTATATCAGTAACAGGACAGTTAAAATGAACCTCTCCTCCAAGGGAGATTATTTTTTCTCTTATATTTTTTACTACTGTGCAAAGATTATCGGTGCCGATGTGAGCATCACCTCTGTAGAGTATCTCCTCCGGGGCACCTGCAGCTACAAACTCCGAGAGTATCTTATATTTTATCGAATCAAGTTTTCCGGGTTTTAATTTTCCATCTGAGAATGTACCTGCTCCGCCCTCTCCGAACTGCACGTTACATTCTGCATCAAGTTCACCGTTATCCATAAACCGTTTAACTGCATCTCTTCTCGCGTCAACGTCGCCACCTCTTTCAAAAAGGATCGGACATGCTCCTGCCTCAGCCAAGATAAGTGCCGCAAAAAGTCCGGCAGGGCCGCTTCCCACAACTATAGGACGATAACCCAGCCTGCTTTTCTCTATTTTGTATTCAAGCTCGGTTGCCTCTCGAACAAAACTATATTTTCTGGTGAGATAAAGCTCTGTCCTTGAGTCAAGGGAAAGAATAAAGCTAACCCGATATTTAAGTGCATTTCTGTCAGAAGTATCAAGTTGCTTCCGAGACAGCCTTATTATCTCCTCTTCCTTTATGCCTCGCCCAAGCAGTTCCGAGACAATCGTCGGAAAGAGAGACGGATCGGTGAAAAATTTAAGTTCCTCTGCTCTTTCTATCGGCAGAGTACAAAGTATCTCTATCACGTTGATCTCCGTAATTTATTTTGAGAACATTATCTTTTCGCTACTGAACATCTTTGCAAGAACGATCAGCAAAACGATAGAAATTGAAACATTTACGCAAAGTGTTGTTATTATGTTCACAGTAGAATGGGAGAATGCGAATATGGCATTCATACATTGAACACTGTTATACATCGGTACAAGATACCAAACGGCCTCGGAGGGCGCCCCCTGACCAAACATTGTGGTAACACCGATAAGCATAACAATGATCATAAGAGGAAGTACCGCAGTGTTTGCTTCTTTTACAGTCTTTGAGAAAGCAGAAATAATAGATATTACCGAAACAATAACAAGTATGGTAGAAAGTATCACCGAAAGAAGCAACGCATAGTCTGATACACCGTAAACGGAAGCATCCATTCCACCATCAGAAAGTCCCATCAGCTTAGGTAGCGAGCTCATTGTGCCGAGAAAGCTGGAAATACCGGACAGAAGTGCTATAAAGCTTATGCTGAGTATTTTACCGATAGCAAGCTCGCTTCTTTTAACGGGAGTCACAAGCAATGTAGCAATAGTTCCTCTTTCTTTTTCACCCGCAATGGACTCGGGGGCAACAGACATACATCCGCTGAAAAGAAATACCATAAGCAACATTGGCAGCATGGTAGCAAAAATCTGAGACGTAGTGTCTTTTTCTGTTGCAAGATCGTACTCTTTATCTGAATTGTTTATATCAAATCGGTTTGATATGGCACTCTCAAAGGCATTCAGAATGTTTGTCATATTGACCTGTGCCTCGGCAGATGCAATCTGAGAAGAATTATAGTACAACTCCACATTAGGAGCTTTTCCCGAGGAATATACACTTATCAGCTCATCGAATTTCTCCGGAAATACCACAAGCAGATCAATATCGCCGTTATCGAGCTTTTCTTTACCTTCATCGTATGATGAGACCTCATTTATGTCAACATAATCTATAAGCTTAAAATATTCTTTTATATGATTTGAAAGATTCACTGCCTCAACTCTGTATACATATTCATCGGGAGTTGAGAACTGAGTGGATAAACCATCACCCATAAATGAGTATACAGCGTAAATCATAAGTCCCGGCAAAAGGAGCGTTGTAATAACCAATCGCGGATCTTTGAAAAAACGTGCAAGTTCTTTACGCATTATAGTAAAAACATTGCTTCTCACTGTGCGTCACCTACCGTTTCTCTGTATATTTCAAAAAATCTGTCTTCAAGAGATATACCATTGCTTATCTCCTCGGTTTTTCCACAGCAAACCATCTTTCCGTTAATTATAATACCAACTCTGTCACATATTTTTTCTACCAAGCTGAAAATATGAGTAGATACTACAACGGTTTTACCTGCCGCCCGCAGTTCAAGCAGGAAATCGGTCACTGCTCTTGCGGTAATTACGTCAAGACCATTGGTAGGTTCATCAAAGATGATTATAGAAGGGTCATGAACTATAGACACAACAAGGGATAGCTTCTGTTTCATACCAGTAGAAAGATTGGATATCTTCACCTCGGCAAATTTATCTATTCCAAATTTTTCAAACAAATGTTTCTTTCTCTTGTCTCGTGTTTTCTCATCTACACCATGAAGTGCTGAAAAGAAATCGTACATATAGTTCGGGGTAAAGAAATCCTCAAGTTTAAGCTCACTTGTAAGAAAACCTATTTTTGCTCTTACGTCCCAGGGTTCTTTTACGGCAGATGTGCCTGCGACAATTATATCACCTTTGTCCGGTCTGATAAGGGTTGATATCATACGCAAAGTCGTTGTCTTTCCTGCCCCGTTAGGCCCAAGGAGACCGAATATCTCACCTTCATATGCAGCAAAAGAAATATCATTTACCGCTATCTTTTTACGCTGTTTTGTATGTTCTATTTTCTGTTGTTTTGAAGAGAGACGAAAAGTTTTTTTCAGTCCCTCTATCCTGAGAACCTCTTTCATTTATATCTTTATTTCTCCATTCTGTTTTTTAGGAATAAGGTTTAGAAATACTATCTCCGGAGGATTGAATATCCTCGGTATTCGTGTCAGGTTACCAAGGCCACGGCTTACCACCAAACGACCTTCATGAACACCTGAGGTATATTTAGGAAATAATCCTTGACCCGGAGCATAAATACCTCGTCCGAATATCCTCCACTGTCCACCATGGGCATGACCTGAAACTGTAAGATCAATATTTTTCTTTCTTATAAACTTTTTATAGTATTCCGGGTGGTGCGAAAGTAATATCTTCGGTCTGTTGATTGCAGTAAATTCACTAAGCTTATCAAGATTTGGCGGGGGTGTCCTTTCGGTATGATGCCGTCCCGATGTAATTCCGGAGGTAAGTCCACAGATACATATTTCATCTCTGATGATGTAATCGTCATCAAGAACAACAACACCGCTGTTCTTTATACACTCTATTGCTTTTTCATTAACCCTGTCATGATTACCTAACGAGTAGTATACATCCGTGATTTTCGTAACATCGGTAAGGAAAGACAGTGCATTTTTCTCTTTTTCAAACTCTTCAAACAGGTCTCCGGGGATCAACACCATATCGGGAGAAAGTTTAGTCAAAACAGATACCGCTTCCTTACATATGGGCGTATCGTGTAGATCAGAGGCTACCGCCGCGGTTAAAGGGGAAGAAATATCCATATGTATACTATATTCACTTACAACAATAGACATAATACCCCACCTTTTGATAATTGATTAACACAATCATTATACCACTGATATGATATATAATCAATGATTTTAATGCAAAAACAAGGGCTGTCTCGTCAAGACAGCCCTTTAATTATATTTATTTACCGATTATAAACTTGTCGTCTTCTGTAAGACCGAGAAGATCTACCGCCATATTGAATCTATCCATTACCTGACCAATTCTTCTGGGAGAATGGATATCACTGCCAAGATAGAATTTACATCCCACCTCTTTTGCAAAGAAATATGGTGCAAGGATTGCATCCTTGTACTCTCCGGTCATATGCTCAACTTCCATGTTGAGCTCAATACCGATTCCTTTTTCGGCAGCTCTTGAAAAGATTCTGCGGTACTCACTGTCGGGAATAAGTGCCAATGCTCTATAGTACCTGGATTCAACACAAGCATCGGAAAAATGAGCTATACCCATTTTTTCAAAAGGAAGATCCATATCAAGCAAAGCATCGAAACGTTTAATAACAAGTTCAGCGAGTTCCTCAGAAGACTCACCGCCGCGGCAAGTAAATCCACCCATATGGAAATGATTCAGGGGAACTATAATAAAGTCAACCTTTTCCATAGTTTCCTTTGCAATACCGAGAACAAAATCCTTATTAAAGTCTGTCTCGCAGCCAAAAAGAAATTTTACTTTATCGCTCTGAGGCAGTGGAAGCGACTGACAGATGTATTCAAAGCACTGATTTTCGTAAAAATCATCTTTGGTGGGAATACGCGCAGTATCCCACATATGGTCGGTAAAGCAAATGGTTGAAAAGTTTCTTTCTTCCGCATATTTCAGTATGTTTTCAGCAGTCTGCTCAGGATTGTTTGAACAGAATGAAAGCTTTGAATGTATATGAAGATCGTGATCAATTTTAAAACGCATTACGGTGTACCTCCGTTTATTCCTTTTGCGGGAATTATATCATAATAACAAAAAAATGTAAAGTAGTATTATTCCTTTACCTCAAGAATTTTTTATGATATAATCGTAGAAAGATAAATACCGGAGGTACAGCATGAAAGAAAAGGTTCTCGCCTATCTGAAGTCTATTCCCAAAGGCAAAGTAGTAACATACGGGCAGATGGCACTGCACATCGGTAATAAAAATCTGTCAAGAGCAGTCGGCAATGCACTGCACAGAAATCCAAACGGGGATGAGTATCCCTGTTACAAGGTAGTAAACGCCAAAGGAAGACTATCTGACAGTTATGCATTCGGTGGTAAGGATGAACAGAAAAAACGTCTTGAAAATGACGGAATAATAGTAGAAAATTACACAGTAGATTTAAACAAATATCAGTACAGAGAAAAACATGAAATACAGTAACATAACAGAAGGAACATTTATTTCCCGACCCAACAGATTTATCGCATACGTTAATATAAACGGTGTCACCGAAACATGTCACGTGAAGAACACCGGCAGATGCAAGGAACTCCTCATCCCCGGTGTAAAAGTAATTCTCGAAGTATCTGACAATCCGTCAAGAAAGACTAAATACGATCTTATTGCCGTTTATAAAGGTGATATCCTTATAAACATCGACAGCCAAGCACCGAACAAGGTGTTTTACGAATGGGTAAAGGGTTCGGGATTATTCGGTACAGACATATATGTTAAACCGGAATGTAAATATAAAAATTCCCGTTTTGATTTTTATATTAAATCGGGCGACAGACGAATATTTGTCGAGGTCAAGGGAGTCACTCTTGAAAAAGACGGTGTGCTTCTCTTCCCGGATGCACCTACCGAAAGAGGAGTAAAGCATTTAAATGAACTAATAGACGCAAAACAAAACGGATACGAAGCATACGTATTTTTTATTATTCAGACCGAAAAATGTCTCTATTTTTCCCCCAACAGAGAGACTCATCCCGAGTTTGCGGATGCTCTGCGGCTTGCCGTGAAAAACGGCGTCACGGGGGTAGCTCTTACCTGCTCCGTCGGAAATGATGAGCTTACCGTACTGAAAGAGGCTGAGATACGGATATAAGTAAAAAAGCATACCGCCGCAGATCTGAGGCAGTATGCTTTTTTCATACCAGACATTTTAAATATATCGCTACCTGATTTCCCTTTGTATTGGTATATGTCAAGCCGTTGGTTTCAAAGCCGAGAGAAGAATGCAGGGCTATACTTGCGACATTATCTGTTCTAATTTGTTGAGAAACGATCTTGTAGCCCTTTTCTTTTGCTATGCTGCAAGCTAACATCATAGCTTGTTTTGCAAATCCCTTCTGCCGATGTTCTTCGAATATTTCAGGCCCTATTGATATAACCTCAGTCGAGTGTTGATACAGTGAAATCATCCCTACGATTTCTCCGGCGGATAAAACTGCAAACATTTCAAAATACTTGCTATTTACTTGTTTTTGATTCCATTCCGATATTAAATTTTCAATTTCTTTAACAGACAGTTTTAAGTAACTGTTTTTTTGTAAAATTAAAGCATAGGATTTATCAAAATTTCTCAAAGTTATCATCTAGTATCACCACGTTACCCTTTTTACAAACACATTTACAGAAAAAAATCGTTTCAAAATTTCTTTATGGCAGCAAAACCGCAGCGGCGGCAGAGAGGCTCGGTAACGTTACGGTTCTCAAAGCCTTCCTTGATCGCCACCGCACGGGGAGATGAAACAATGTCATCAAGATCATCGGTAAAAATGTTACCGAGAGCTATGTCCCCTTCAGAATCAAGACAGCAAGGAACAACGGTACCGTCAGAAAGAATTCCTATTTGGTCACGCATTCCGTAACAAGTAAAATTACAACCCATTTCCTCTGCCGACATATCAGGCCAGTCAAATTTCTGTCCCCATTCAAGATAAATTCTCTCTGCCAGCTTGAGACTTGAGTAGCTCTCCTTCCATTCCCCGGGAAAATACTCACGAAGCTTTGTGAGAATGTCCTCATTCAAGCTTTCCTTGCCGCCCTTGTTCCAAAGGCGCATAACGGCTATTTTATCTGCCGCCGCAGCTTCTCTGCAAAATTCAAGCACACTGCAAACATACTCGTCGAGAGTAAAATTCACATCATTTGCCTCAAAGGAATGAAGAGAAATACTGATCTTGTGAAGTGCGGGGGAAGAAAGTATTTCATCTTTTCTGTCCCGGAGAAGCGTACCGTTTGTAGTGAGTATTACTTTAAAACCATATTCTTTTGAAATTGCCAAAAATTCACCCAACAAAGGATGCAGAAGCGGCTCTCCCATAAGGTGAAAAAAGAGATAGGTTACCTTACCTTTAAGCTTTTCCGCAACGGTTCGGAACTCGTGTGGAGAAACAAAACGAGGCGGTCTTTTCGTACCGTGGCAAAAGCTACATGACAAGTTACACACATTAGTTATCTCAAAATACGCCTTTTTGATCACGTCATCCCCTCGTTTCTGTTCTTTTTACCACATTATAGCACAGACGATAAAAAAAGTAAACAAATGTGACTTTGTCACAGAATAAAGATAACAAATTGCGTATAATAAGATCACAAAGAAAACAAAAAGGAGGCACGAAAAATGAGTGCACTGGTAGTAAATAGAGATAATTTTGACAGCGAGGTACTGAGCAGCGATAAACCCGTATTGGTAGACTTCTTCGCATCTTGGTGCGGCCCATGCCGTATGCTTGCTCCGATACTTGACGAGGTAGCGACCGAACATCCCGAATACAAGATAGTAAAGGTCAACGTAGATGACGAACCTGATCTCGCATCGGCGTTCGGAGTAATGAGCGTCCCCTCTCTCTTCGTCATCAAGAATGGTAGTGTTGTGAACAAAGCATCCGGTGTCAGACCCAAACCCGCTATACTTGAAATGCTTAAATGACTAAAAAAACTCTCCCTGTGGTGACTTCCAATAAGACAGTATGAGAACATTACTGGCATAGGGTAGCTGCCATACAGAAGTGAGACAAGGAAAAAGGCGATACTTGAGTTTTACACAACCAAGTATCGCCTTTTATGTTTCATAGTTATATATTGTGGCGAATGACGGCTACACATAAACTTATATTCCGTAAACCACCACACCTACCATTGCAGATACTATGATCAAAAGGATTAGAATTATAAGAACATACCAATTGTTTATCAACAGGTCCGATAAGAACTGACAATAACAAAAAAATCATATGATATAAATAGAAAAAACACAGTATAATTTTTATACATAGAAAATATCACCAATATATTCCTCAATAGCTTTTTTCGTCCCATCGTGTCTACATAATCCCCTCTATACCCAAAATGTCTGTTTCTATATTTGTACTTCATGTTAGCGTATTTCTCGGATATCATCAACCTACTCCTTTCTTTTAGATATCCCATTATTTGTGATACACTGTATTTCGGTGGCATTGATACAAACACTTGTATGTGGTCTTTGCATGTTTACGCTTCCAGTATTCATACTTGTTTGTATTCATACAATTTTTACAACATTATTCCTATGCCTGCTTTTTTCCATAAATTATCTATCGTCAGTATTTGCACGTAAATACTATATAATACTTGCAATTCCATTTTGAATATGCTAAATTATCCGTATCAAATCTCATTACTTGATTCCTCATTAGTTTTTGGGTCGTAGTTGGTAACCCCACTCTCCATTATAAACGAAGGAGGATTCTTTTTCTACTCATAACTAAAGCCTTTTGTTGCCACCAGCACTGTGCTGGTGGTTTTCTTGATACAACAAAACTGACTTCGCTTGAAAAACGAAGTCAGCCTGTTGCTTAAAATTTAATATTTACCATAGTGGTACTTTGTACTCGTACAATTTTAGGTACGACATTTTCTTAATTATACCATAGGGGGTATTCCGTTTTATTGGACCTATTTATAAATAATTGGTATGTTTTTATTATAGAATTTGATCGAAAATTCAAAATTTGAATAGTATTTATTTTAGGTTCTATATTGTGTACATTATTTACCTTTAACGTAGACGGAACTATTATAATTAAGCAACTGTTCAAGACTCTGAATTTTCGGATTTGAATGACTTATAGTCTGCCTGTAGTTACTGTAACTTTTTTCAAGGTCATATACGTCCTGTACGGTATAAATTTCGTCGGGGGAATATATAGGTATCACCCCGTCAAAAGACACTGTGCCATTTTCATAGCAAAACTCATCCTGTGCAACACAGTATATAAGTTCTGCTCCGAGAAGCTGAAGATCGGAATATTTGTTTAAAATACGTTTATAACGCAGTTCTCCGTTTTCTGTAGTGCTGAAATAATATTTTGAACAGTTATATTCTTCTGTTCCTCCGAACTCTTCTTCTTCGCTGTCTGTATAATATATACCGTCATACCCTATTACCCACATGCGAAAGATATCAAATTTTTCTCCCATATTAAAAGGCTTGGTTATCCAAATAACGGTTTTGTCTTCCAGTTCGTAGATGCCAAAAATCTGATGTGTATACATCAAAATGTATTCTTCGCTAAGATCGATCCTTTGGTTAAAAGCTGTAACAGAGAGAGCTTGATAATAACATCGCTCACCGTCCGGGATCGCCTTTAATTCTACAACGGTATTCTTGCCGAAAACAGCTCTTTTCAGAGACTCACAAATTTCTGTTTTGCCGGAAAAAGCTGCATCAAAATAATCCTCGCACAGATCTTCTTCGGAAGCCCTCTTGTGCTCAAAATACATCGTTCCGTCATCATATATCTTTCCGTATTCGACCTTCTCGGGAATATGGATCTCGTATATGATTCCATCCTCGATAGTATCGTTTGAAACGGTTGTGCTGTCTGTCCTAATATCTTCTTTATTTTCGTCTGCAACTGTATCAATCGGAAATTCTTGCAACGTCGAATTGGTACAGGAAATAAAGCTTAACACGATAGTAATATTTACAAGGAACAACAATATGTATTTTTTCATTTTAATCTCCGTTACGACACTTTATGATAATATAAATAATCGGTTAAATTAAATATGTTTAAAAGGAATTATCTTATGTTTCATACCGATTATTTTCGTACATATTCTCCTGCTCATCATATATGGTATTCATTTTTGAAACATTAATTTTAATTTTACCGTACTCGTTTTCGCCCTCAAAATTATTTTCATCAATCCAGTGGAAGAGCCTTTCACATATTCTCCGTACTTATCGTATGAGTATTTTTTGTAATAATTCGGATATGACAAAAGAGAATCCCCGTTTATGTTTCATAGTTATATATTGTGGCGAATGACGGCTACACATAAACTTATATTCCGTAAACCACCACACCTACCATTGCAGATACTATGATCAAAATGATAGGAGATAGTTTCTTTTTTGCAAAACGCTTATACCCGAACATCGAAGCAACCAGAATTGCAGTAAGGATGATTGCCTGCACATTGACCTTGAGTGCAGAAATCGCTCCAAAGCAGTTACTCAAAACCATGTAAATACCAGTAGCCAATACAATGCCAATTACACAAGGTTTCAGACCACGCAAAACCGCTTGAACATATTTGTTCTTCAACGCTGTTTTCAGTGACACTGTTACCAGTAGGATAATCAGGAATGAAGGAAGCACAACCGCTAATGTTGCAATCATAGCTCCAAGAAATCCCGCTTGGCTACTTCCAATATAGGTTGCAAGGTTAACCATGATCGGGCCGGGTGTACTTTCGCTGACAGCGATCATATAGGTCAGCATTTCATCATTCAGCCACCCGTAAGACATTACCACATCCCGAATCAAGGGAATTGCGCCGTAGGCTCCGCCAAACGCAAAACATCCGACTTTTAGAAAGCCAAGAAATAAATCAAGATAAATCATTTCTTTGCTCCGCCTTTCTGATCGGGTGCACCGTTCAAAACGAAAATCGCCAAACTCACAACCGCCGCAATCAGCATGAGACTGATCGAGGAGAAATTCCATGCGAAGATATTGATACAGAGCATTACAATAGCGGAGCAAATCATAATCGCTCTGGGTAGTTTCTTCTTGTGCATCTTTTTAATCATGGTAATAGCAGCATCCAGAATTAAGATGCCAACAGCAATTTTTATTC
>JAFYMF010000019.1 GCA_017556745.1 Clostridia bacterium | reverse complement strand
TCCCTCTCGAGGGAGCTGTCAGCGAAGCTGACTGAGGGAGTTTTTATATGTCTAATAGAATTATATAAAACAACGGAACAGACTCCTTCCACCACCGAAATCGGAAATCCGAATTCTTGTGGTCCCCCTCACTCAGGAGGGAGGCTGAACGGGCACGGAAAAAAGCTAAATCAAAGATTGTCCGTTCTGTAAGATTTACTCGGTGTTCGAGGAACACCGTTTTGCATACGCAAAAACGAAAATTTTCCCGCAGTAATATATTGAGTATGACTCCCTCCCCTACCGGGTTGCATCACATTTTAGGGGTATATATCATACCGCGTAGGGACAGACGTCCTCGGCTGTCCGAGGTTCTGTGGATCAAAATACAAAATTATATCTAAACAATCTACGAGGGTATATGTAATACCACCTACGGATTTGATCGTATTTCACGGATAAATATATTACTCCGACTGTGCATCTTTCGATTTTGCTGAATAAATATTATGTAGCGATTTACTTTTTCCGATTTGTGTGGTATAATTACCGCAATCTTAAAGTTAGGAGAGAAGTACTTTGAAAAAGAACGCTATAATTTTCGGTGACAGTTATTCAACATTTGATGGTTTTATTCCCGAGGGCTACGAGGTGTTTTATACTCCTTTTGAATACTATGATACAGACGTGAGAAATGTTTCCGAGACCTGGTGGCATCAGGTTGTTACAGAAGCTGATCTGAATCTCGTTTTAAATGACAGCTGGTCGGGCTCAACCATCTGCTACACCGGATATGATAACGTCGACTGCTCCGAGTCATCTTCTTTTATATGCAGATTAAAGAAGCTTATAGCAAAAGGCTTTTTTGAAGAAAACAAGATTGACACGGTGTTTGTTTTCGGCGGTACAAACGACAGTTGGTCAGATGATCCTTTGGGAGAAATGAAGTTTGATGACTTCGATAAAAGCGAGCTGTATTCGGTATTGCCTGGAATATGCTATTTTTTAAAGCTACTAAGAGAAACTCTTCCCGATGCGGATATATACTGTCTGATAAACACAGAGATCAAACAGGAAATTGCTTCGTGTCTCGAGAAAGTCTCAGAAAAATACGGTATGACACCGGTGACCTTCGATACGATCGATAAGACAGGCGATCACCCTACGATAAAAGGCATGAAGGAAATTAAAGACACAGTTTTAAAGGCTATGAATAGATAAAAAACAGCGGAGTTTTTACTCCGCTGTTTTTGGTTGTTTAAGTGAACGACTGATTAAAAGAGCTCGTCTGCCTTCTTCTGAATTGCGTCGGATGCGTCCTCTGCCTTTTCCTTGATCTCCTCTACTGCTTCCTCGCAGCACTCGTCGTCACAGCAGCAGCACTCGTCGTCACAGCAGCAGCACTCGTCGTCACAGCAGCATTCGTCATCGCAGCAGCACTCGCCGTCAATGCACTCGCAGTTCTTCATACCGCAGATGGGGCACTTCTTAACGAATTTCTTGATAACAACCGCAAGACCGATGAGGGCAAGAACAACACCTGCACCGATAAGGATGAACTTGATAAGTCCGCATTTTTTGTTTTCGTTACAATACTTCATGATAAGATCCTCCGTTTATTTCATTTTATATTATTCGTATATTATAAAAAACTATTCCTGATTTGCTTTATAGATGCTGATCTTTTAAATTAAAGAGTTTTTGCTCTTTCCTCAATTTTTTTCTTAAAATTGACGACATAATGGGTGTACTCGGTATTCATGTACTCTGACGTAATAAGGAAATCCGCCGTTGCACGGTTATTTGCTATCGGTATGTCGTATACCTGAGCTATACGGAGAAGGGCCTTAACGTCGGGATCGTGGGGCTGAGCCGCAAGGGGATCGGAAAAGAAGATCACAAGGTCGATCTTGCCCTCAACTATTCTTGAGCCTATCTGCTGGTCACCGCCAAGGGGACCGCTGTTGAATCCGCGAATGGGAAGACCTGTCTTCTCTGCGATCATTTTAGCTGTGGTACCTGTACCGCAGAGGAAATGACGTGAAAGAATATCATAATTCTTTTTACACCAATCTATTATATCCGCTTTCTTTGTATCGTGAGCGATAAGCGCGATATTTTTCTGCTTTCCGAGCGTAAGGGAGATATATTCATTCTCAAACATCGGTTACCTCCTAAAAATTGTTGTTCTCTTTTACATTTTTATTATAGCATAATTTTCCTGCCTCTTCAATGGGATACTTGAAAAAAATCTTACATTATGGTAAAATAACTTAGATTACAAAAGTAAGGAGACCCGATAATGGCAGATATTTCACCCGAAACCGTATCTACCGCGGCTCTGGCGTATCTTGGTGACTCTGTAACAGAGCTGTGGGTGCGTTGCCGTCTTGTGTCAAGCGGTATCTCAAATGCGGGTAAGCTAAACGAGTTGGCTCTGGGGTACGTTCGTGCCACAGCACAGAGTGCCGCACTTAAGAGAGTGCTCCCTCATTTTACCGAGGAGGAAGCGGCAGTGTTCCGCCGCGGTAAGAATATCGACCATCATTCTATGCCAAAGAGCGCGTCTCAGAAGGAGTATCGCGAAGCAACCGGCTTTGAGACGGTGTTCGGTTATCTTTACCTGGCGGGCAGAAACGAGAGAATCGATGAGCTTCTTTCTCTGGCATATCCCGAGGAAAATAAGTAATAGGTATCTGTATGGCTTAAAAAAGAATTTTCGGTAATAATAATACTGACCTGTTTTTATGGGAGGGGTATTATGCCGAGGAAAATAAGAGATTTTTTTATCGGATACGCAGTTGGAACCGTTATTGCGGTTCTGTTTGTGACGGTTATTATGATGAATCTTTAAGGAAAAGGAGGGCTTGTCGTGAGACTTGATAAATTCTTCTCCGAGATGGGGCTTCTCTCGCGTAAGGAGTGTGCTGCTACAGTAAAGCGCGGCAGAATAAATGTGGACGGCAAGCCCGCTCTACGTGCCGACGTACATATCGATCCCGAGAAAAACATTATTACCCTTGACGGTGAAGTGGTAGGCTATGAGAGGTTCTTTTACATCATGCTGGATAAGCCTGCAGGTGTGCTCTCCGCCACCGAGGACAAACGGCAGACCACAGTTCTCGATCTGCTTGACGACAGACACAGAAAGCTTGAGCTTTTTCCCTGCGGCAGACTTGATAAGGACACAACAGGATTTCTTTTAATGACAAACGACGGCGATCTTGCTCACAAGCTTCTCTCCCCTCGTTACCACGTTGAGAAGACATACGCGTATACTCTCAGGGATCCGCTTACGGTAAGTGAGGCACAGCGAATAGAGCAGGGTGTTGATATTGGCGAAAAGAATATAACAGCTCCTGCGACAGTGGAGATGACAGACCCATATACAGGACTGATAACAATAACCGAGGGTAAATTTCATCAAATAAAGAGAATGTTTGCCTCAGTCGGCAACGAGATAACGGCGCTCAGACGAGTTCGCTTCGGGGGTATAGAAATAGACCCTGAGCTTGGTCCCGGAGGGTACAGAGAACTGAGCGACAGCGAGATAGAGACACTGATAAGCAAGGTGTGAAGCTTAATTCTGATGCTTTCAGATGATAGTCTATCACACATTTTATGAGCCGCCGCAGGGCGGCGGAATGGAGATTAAAATGACAGACATAATTAAAATACTTTCAGAGGAACTGAATATAAAAGAGGAGCAGGTGAAGAACACCGTTGAGCTTCTTGACGAGGGTAACACCTTGCCCTTTATCGCTCGTTACCGCAAAGAGGTGACAGGTGGCCTTGACGATACCGTGCTCAGAACCCTTGAGGAGCGCCTTAACTATCTCCGAAAGCTCGATGAGAGACGTGCGGAGGTTACCGCTCTCATCGATGCCCAGGGAAAGATGACAGAGGAGTTGGCGGCGGCGATTGCCGCGGCGGTAACAATGACCGAGATAGATGATATCTACCGTCCTTACCGCCCCAAGAGAAAGACAAGAGCATCTGTTGCAAGAGAGAAAGGACTTGAACCTTTGGCTACTCTTATATCCGAGCAGAGACTGAGCTACGATACACCCATAGCAGAATCGGCAGAGCAGTTTGTTGACCCCGAGAAGGGTGTTGAGAGTGCCGCAGATGCTATTGCGGGTGCCTGCGATATTATCGCGGAGGATATATCCGACAATGCCGAATACCGCAAGCAGATAAGAAGCTATACATACGACTACGGTATGCTGGTTTCAAAGGCGGCAAAGGAAGAGGACTCCGTCTACTCTCTTTACTATGACTTCAGTGAGAAGGTGCGTACCATCCCCGGTCACCGCATCCTTGCAATAAACCGAGGTGAAAAGGAGGAATTCCTCAAGGTAACTCTTGAGCTTCCGTCAGAGATAATACTGAACTATCTTTTTGCCGAGATAATCAAAGAGCCCGAGAGCGAGGCAAAGCAGTACCTTATGCGCGCTATGGTTGACGGCTATGAGAGACTGATCGCACCCTCTGTTGAGAGAGAGATCAGAAACCTTATTTTCGATAACGCATCCGAGGGCGCGATAGTCGTATTCTCCGATAACTTAAAGCATCTTCTTATGCAGAGTCCCCTTAAGGGCAAGACGGTAATGGGTTACGACCCCGGTTACCGTACGGGATGTAAGCTTGCGGTGGTCGACCACACCGGCCGCTTTCTTGATACTGCGGTCATCTATCCTACAAAGCCGAGAGAGGACATAGAGGGCAGCCGCCGCACAGTTCTCGGTCTTATAAAGAAGCATAACGTTGAGGTCGTGGCTATCGGTAACGGTACCGCGTCAAAGGAAAGTGAGATATTTATAGCAGAGCTTATCCGCGATCTTGATCTTGACGTAAAATACGCTATGGTAAGTGAGGCAGGCGCATCCGTTTACTCCGCATCAAAGCTTGCGGCAGAGGAGTTCCCGGATTTTGACGTAACTCAGCGTTCTGCGGTATCTATTGCCCGCCGTCTTCAGGATCCGCTGGCAGAGCTGGTCAAGATAGACCCCAAGTCTATCGGTGTAGGTCAGTATCAGCACGATATGAAGCCCGCACGTCTTGACGAGTCTCTTTACGGAGTAGTTGAGGATTGCGTTAACTCTGTAGGAGTTGATCTTAATACCGCATCACACTCTCTCCTTTCTTATATTGCCGGTATAAATACCACTATAGCAAAAAATATTATCAAGTACCGCGAGGAGAACGGAGAGTTTATCTCCCGCAGTCAGCTGAAGAAGGTACCTCGCCTCGGTGACAAGGCATATCAGCAGTGCGCAGGCTTTTTGAGAGTATCCGGGGGCAGAGAAGTGCTTGACAATACCGCGGTGCATCCCGAGTCATATCCTGCGGCAAAGGGACTTCTTACCAGACTCGGTTACACAGAGGACGACGTTTCAAGACGTGCTCTCAGTGAAATGCGTTCAAGGGCAGGTAAGATAGGAATAACCTCTCTCTGTGAGGAGCTTGGTGTGGGTGAGCCCACTCTGAGAGACATTATGGACGAGCTTGAAAAGCCGGGCAGAGACCCCCGTGACACATTGCCCAAGCCCGTGCTCCGTACCGATATTCTTGACATCAATGATCTGAAGCCTGACATGATGCTCACCGGTACCGTCAGAAATGTAATAGACTTCGGTGCCTTCGTTGATATCGGTGTTCACCAGGACGGTCTTATCCATATTTCCGAAATGTCTGACAAATATGTCAAGCATCCAAGCGAGGTGCTTTCGGTTGGAGATGTGGTTACTGTAAGAGTAAAAAGCGTTGACGTGAAGAAAGCAAGAATAGGGCTTTCTCTTCTTCCGGCGGATAAAAAATAATGATTTACTAATAAATTAGTGAACAAAAATGCCGTTTTTCAGCCGATAAAGTGAAAAAACGAGCGTTGTTGTACAAGATGTACAAAAGTTTGGTGTTAATTTTGTTCAAGAGACCTCTTTTATTTGAGAGAAAAATCTGTTACAATATATCAGTAATAAATTGAGACAATGCTGTACCTGAAACAGGTCGGCTTGTGATACCTTTAAGGAGGATTACCCAATGGCAAGTTTATCTCTTAAGCACATTTATAAGAAATATCCCGGCGGAGTTACCGCAGTATCCGATTTCTGTCTTGATATCAAGGACAAGGAGTTCCTTGTACTTGTTGGACCTTCCGGATGCGGTAAGTCTACTACACTTCGTATGATCGCAGGTCTTGAGGAGATCACCGAGGGTGAGCTTTTCATCGGTGACAAGCTTGTCAACGATATCGCTCCTAAGGACAGAGACATTGCAATGGTGTTCCAGAACTATGCTCTTTATCCTCACATGACCGTTTTCGAGAACATGTCCTTCGGTCTTAAGCTCCGCAAGACTCCCAAGGAGGAGATCAAGCGCAGAGTTGAAGAGGCTGCACGTATTCTTGATATTACTCACCTTCTTGACAGACGTCCTAAGGCTCTTTCCGGTGGTCAGAAGCAGCGTGTTGCACTCGGTCGTGCAATCGTTCGTAACCCCAAGGTATTCCTTCTTGACGAGCCGCTTTCCAACCTTGATGCTAAGCTTCGTGCACAGATGAGAACTGAGCTTACCAAGATTCATAAGAGAGTTGGTACCACTTTCATTTACGTTACTCACGACCAGGTAGAGGCTATGACCATGGCTTCCCGTATCGTTGTTATGAAGGACGGTCTCATCCAGCAGGTTGATACTCCTCAGAAGCTTTACGACAATCCCGCTAACGTATTCGTTGCAGGATTTATCGGAACTCCTCAGATGAACTTCATCAACGCTTCTCTTGAGAAGAAGGGCTCTGACGTATTCCTTAAGTTCGGTGAGTACGAGCTCAAGCTTCCCGCAGAGAAGGCTAACGATCCCGCTCTTGCTGATTACATCGGCCAGGATGTTATCGCCGGTATCCGTCCCGAGAACATTCACGACGAGCCTATCTACCTTGCTAACTTCCCTGACAGCGTATTTGACGTTCAGGTTGACGTTACCGAGCTTATGGGTGCTGAGATTTATCTCTACATCACCATCGATGAGCAGAACCTCATCGCTCGTGTATCTTCTCGTTCTACCGCTCGTGCAGGCGACACCATCAAGATCGCTATCGATCCTTCCAGAGTTCATATCTTTGATAAGGACACCGAGCGTTGCGTAGTATTTTAATTAAATAACCCTCGACGCCGTGCAGAAATGCACGGCGTTTTTTTTGGTTCACGAAAACCACCCGCTAAGCGGGTGGTTACATAGAGGCATTTGCCGTTGAGCAATCCCGCCGCAGCGGAAGGCTCCCCTGTGTAAGGGGAGCTGTCAGCGGGACATTGCGAAGCTAATGTCCGGATGACTGAGGGAGTTTTTATATGTCTAATAGAATTATATAAAACAACGGAACAGACTCCTTCCACCACCGAAATCGGAAATC
>JAFYMF010000018.1 GCA_017556745.1 Clostridia bacterium | reverse complement strand
GTGTCAGTTTTGTTTTTAATTGGATGCGTTGGTTGTTATAGAATTGATATTCCTGCTGCGAGTTTTCGCTGATTTTTGTTATATCTCGTTTTAATTTCCTGTACCTGTTCTTTTGTAAATCCAAACCTTTCAGCAATTTCTTGCAAGCATACTCCTTGTTCCCAAAGTTCTATTATTTCTTTCTCATATTGTTTTATATGTCGGTATTCTCTTGGCATACAAAATCCCCCTATGATAGTTTCTTTTTATTCTACCATAGGGGGTCTTCTGTTTTTTCTATTGTCCGTTTTTACTGGACTTGTGCATAAAGCGAGGTCCGTTTTGCTTTTTGGTATCTTGAAAAAACGTAAAACTATGATATAATAATTAAAAAGAATCTAAATAAAAAACGAACTGTTTTAGGCAATGTAATTTTATTATTTGGGAAAGGAACTCAAACGGTATGAAAAAAACGTTTTCTTCCGTAATTTCACTATTGATCTGTATGTGCTTTTTGCTTTCCTCCGCTTTTACAATTAATTTATCAGCGGCAGAAGCAGACAGCGTACCTGAAATGGGCTCGATCGAAGAAATCTTGTCCTCCTATTATGATACCGATGGCCGACCTATGTCATGTGCCCACAGAGCTATAGTCCGTATCGGAAATCCAAGTCCCGAAAATTCCCTTGCGGCAATTCAGGACTGTATCGACAATAAGGTTGATATAGCAGAGCTTGATATTGCACGTACAATGGATGGAGTCTATATTTTGTGTCACGATGACAGTATCACTCGTACCACTACCTACGACGGTTCCAAAAAGATTTCCGAGATGACCTATGAGGAAATATGTAAATACCCACTTCTCAAATATACCGGCGGTTCAAGAGACGTCTATCTGGATGAAAACGGAAACTCTCTTGTAGTACCCACATTTGAGGAAGCCCTTAAATTATGTAAGGGCGAGATAATGATCAATCTCGACAAGTTCAAAAACCTGTGGGATTATCGCATGGAGCTTTACGAGATCGTAAAAGAAAACGAATGCCTTGACATCGTAATGTTTAAGGCAAGTTATAAAAGCCAGAAGGTTCTCGGCTGGCATGATGAGATAAAAGCAAAATACGGTAACGATGCCGTAATGCCAAATTTCTGTACTATTAACAGTAACAGAGATGGGGATGCTTGGGTAAATGAGATCAAAGATCATTACGATGCGAAGACCGCATTCACGGTTGAGGCAGGATTTTCGAATTATACTCAGCCCCAGAGTAATCCCGAGTATATTGCCGAGGTCAAGAAATACACCCGTGTATTTGCAAATGTTCTCTATGATTCGCTGGAAGGTACCTACTCTGCAAAAAACAGAGAAGATTCCACCGGTTGGTCAGAGGTGATCTCTCTTGGCTTTAATATTCTTCAAACCAATAATGCGGCAGATCTTGCAGCATACATATACGCCAATTATTCAGCACCGACAAGAGACATCGGTAAAGGTCTCGATCTCTTATATTTTTCTGATTTCAAGCATAACCAGATCGAATATACAATAAGAATAAACGAACCCTCCGTCAAACTGTATAACGGAGATTATATCTCTTTCAAAAACGTTGATTTCACCGGCTGTGTCAGCAACAGCATTATAGCAGAAATAACAGAAAATTCCGGTATAGGCAAGCTTGTAATAAGAAAAGATTCCCCATCCGGAGAAATAATAGCGGAATATGACCTTTCAAGATTTGGAAACCAGCCGCACAAAGCCGCCGCAGAATTAAAAATCAAGGATCTCGGTGTTTGCGATATTTATGTTTGCGCAGAAAACACAGGGGCAGGTTACGTTTCCGCTTCAAAGTTGACCTACGCCGATCCTGTTTACGGAACTCCCGACCGTGTTATCGGTCTGTCTGTATTTACAAGACCCGGGGTTAAACCTGCGCTTCCTGAGGAGGTTTCGGTTATAGACGAATTTGACTTCGCCTATAAATCTGCCGTATCCTGGGCAGATATTCCTGAAGAATGCTATGCCGACGCCAATACCCGCTTTACTGTTCCCGGTATTCTTAAATCAAATTGTCAGACTGTATACGCAACCGTAACGGTTATAGATCTTGATATGTCGGATGCGGCAATCTGGTTTGATTCAACAGGTGACATGCTCATAGATGAATCAGGCAATGTGATCCAGTGGTACGACAGTATAAATTTAGTCACAGCAACAGCGGAAGAAGGCAATGCGCCTACCTATAAAGACGGTACTGTCAGCTTTGACGGTGTAAATGACAGTATGCTCTACTATCACAGCCTTTCGAATAAAGGAAATATATCCATCATTTTTAATGCAAATACCGATAAAAACGCTACCGATTACTCAGGTTATTATACAATAAATAATTCCGCAAGATATACTCTGATCCATTACCCGGAAGCAAACTCCTGGGGAAGCGTATATTTTACGGCATTTAAAGACGGTATAGCCTGCCGCTTCGGATCCGGAAAATCGAACAACAGAGGTATATATTTTACCGGTATAACTATCGACGGATGGTCCACGGTATCTGCGGTAAAGAACGGAATCTCCGAGAAACTTTATCTCGGTTCATCAATGGTGTTCGACAGAGCAGAATCCGAATTCCATCAGATGGGAAAACCGGGCGAGACAATAAAATCGACTGAAGAATTTGCATATATCGGATTCGGAATCCAAAGCTCGAACAACCATTATTACAGTGGAGAAGTAAGAGACATTGTCATCTTTGAAAGAACACTCAGCGATGAGGAAATAGCTACACTGGATACATATTTCAAGGCAAAGAATCAAAATACTCTTACAGATAAAAGCGACATCATCACTGCAGAATTTGACGCTATCATGAAAAACAATATAGAAAAGGGACATTCCTTAGACTATACCTCTTCTGATGCATCATCTCATACAGAAAGCTGTAAAAATTGTTCTTACAGTTCTACTGTAGCTCACACCTGTGAATACTCCGCAAAAGATGATAAGACCCACATTAAGACCTGTGTTCTTTGTTCTTATGAAGGTGACGAAGAGCACGATTATCAGCCTGTTGATACCGACGAGGGCGGTAAGATTTATAAATGCTCTGTTTGCAATGCCGAGAAACCCTTTTCAAGTCAGTCGGGTACTGTAGTTTGGATATCAGTGTCGGCAGTTATAGTTTTGGTAGTTGCCGTATCCGCGATAGTTATATTCAAAAAGAAAAAGAGCGGTAACAAATAACCCCTCTCATATACAAGATTAACTTCACATCAAAACAGAAGAACCTCCTGCGGTAGATTAACTCTACCGCAGGAGGTTCTTATTTTTACCGATCTGTTCTAATTATACCTCCCAAGGATCTACCTCAGGGGGGAAGCAGATGATCTCGTAGTTACCACTCCTTAAAACCTCGATATAATCTGCGGCAGACTCGATCTTCTTCTCACTGATAATACCGCCGCGTGCGGCATCTGACTTGTAGTGAGCATCGGAGCCCGATGTACGAAGATGATTCGGAAGGGTCTCGGCCAAAGCAAGAGCCTTGTCGTTGTTGTTGTGGTGGTAATGGTTAAAACTTGCGTTTACTATCTCAAGGCCGTGTACCGCATGGGGTACCGGCTCTCTGGTCTCTCTGAATGGATGACCTGCAATAAGGGTATAGCCGCGCTCATTACAAAAATCGAACAGCTCCTCCGGAGTCATAGTACCGATCTCCTTATGATAGAAGAAGCTTTCGTCAATGCCGTAGAAAAGATAGTCGTTTTTACCTATATGGAGCTCACAAGACATAAGAACGGTCACCCCGATCTTATCCCCCTCTGCCTTCGCCGCGTAATATCCCGCAAGCTGTTTGTCTATAGCCGCTCTGTACTGCTCCTCAGTCTCGCAGTCCTCGAATCTCTTACGTCTGTAGTGATCGGTTACAAAGATGGTGGAATAGCCGGCGTCCTTATAAATACGGACAAATTCAGCACCGCCAATGGCAGAACAGCCGCTGGTCTCAGAACAGTGAAGATGAGTTTCAGTCTTATAAGTCTTTTTTTCCATCTTTTATTTAAGATCCTTTACTTAACCTTAATAGTAATTAATGTCTTCTTTAGCGGTTGGGATATCTATTATATCGTATTTACCGCTGCGCAATATTCTGATATAGTCGTCAGCAGAATTGACCGGCTCCTCAGATATTATACCGCCGTGGGCAATGTCCTCAACAAAATGAGCATCTGAGCCCGATGTACGCAAATGGTTGGGGAGAATCGCGGCCAGAGCAAGCGCCTTATCATTGTTGTTATGATAGTAGTGATTGTGACCGCCGTTTACTATCTCAATACCATGTACCGCCTCGGGAACAGGCTGTCTGTCCTCTCTATAGGGGTGGGCGGCAATAAGTGTGTAGCCACGTTCATTACAGTAATCAAAAAGCTGATGCGGAGTCATCTCTCCTATGCTCTTATCGTAGAAAAAACTCTCGTCGATACCGTAGAACAGATAATCGTTGCCGTCTATGTTCAGCTCGCATGACAAAAGAACGGTAAGTCCTATCCTGTCACCCTCCGCCTTTGCGGTACGGTAACCGCGGAGCTGTTTCTCCACCGCAATGTCGTATTCTTCCCTCGTCTCACAGTCACGGAACCATTTTCTGTTGTAGTGATCCGATACAAAAATCGTAGAGAAGCCTTCCTCTTTATATCTGCGGACAAATTCATCGCCTGTAACGAGAGAACAGCCGCTGGTCTCTCCGCAGTGAAGGTGAGTTTCCGTCTTGAATATTTGTTTTTCCATATCTGACCGACCTCCGAAAAATTATCTGCCCTCAGGTTTATTATTTATGATCTCGTAATTTCCGCTTCTGAGTATTCTGATATAATCCGCAATGGAGGTGATCGGTTCTTCGGTCATTATACCGCCGGTACCGACGTCATTCAATGTGTGTGCATCGGCGCCTCCTGTGGTGAGAAGATGGGGATGAGTCTTTGAAAGCTCAAGAGCCTTGTCATTATTGTTTTGATCATAATGATTGTAGCTTGTATTTATCAGTTCAAAGCCGTGTACCGCGTGAGCCTTGGGAGTACAGTCATCTCTGAAGGGGTGTGCGGCAAAAAGGAGATAACCATTTGCATTGCAGTAGTCAAACAGCTCCTCGGGAGTCATGTCTCCTATCTCTTTATGATAGAAAAAGCTCTCGTCTATTCCGATGAACAAGTAGTCATCATCGTTTATGTGGAACTCACAACCGAGAAGAACGTTAAGACCGATTTTATCGCCCTCCGCCTTTGCGGTATGGTATCCTGCAAGCTGTTCAGCTGTAGCGGCCTTATAATCTTCTTCTGTCTCACAGTCCTTGAATCTTTTTCTGTAATAATGGTCTGTAATGAATATGGTGGTATAACCCGCATCCTTAAATCTGTGCACGAACTCTACGGCTGACACTCTGGAACAGTTACTGCTCTCAGAACAATGAATGTGCGTTTCTGTTTTGTACATTTTCTTTTCCATTATATTTCTCCTTAAACGTATATAACCGATTAATTTAATTCTCGAATATCGAAGGGCCGTCCATTATCTCATAGTTGCCGCTGTGCAGAATTCTGACATAATCATCAGCGGACAAAACAGGCTCCTCACTTATAATACCGCCACGGCCGATATCAGCTAAAAAATGTGCATCAGACCCGGAGGTACGCAAATGGTTCGGAAGAGTCTGTGCAAGAGCAAGAGCCTGATCGTTATGATTTTTTGGATAGTGGTTGTGACTTGCGTTTACTATCTCAAGGCCGTGCACCGCGTGGGGGACGGGAGTGCGCTCCCCTCTGAAGGGATGTGCAGCAATAACTGTATAGCCCTGTTCATTTGCAAAAGTGAACACCTCTTCGGGACCCATTGCACAGAGCTCTTTGTGACGGAAAAAGCTCTCGTCTATTCCGTAAAAAAGATAATCATTCTTTTGTATATGTATCTCGCAGGACATAAGAACGGTTACTCCGATCTTATCTCCCTCTGCTTTTGCCGCATAGTAGCCCTTTAACTGTTCGTCTATCGCCGCTCTGAAGTCTTCCTCTGTCTCGCAATCTCTGAATCTTTTTCTACTGTAGTGGTCGGAAACAAAGATAGTAGAGTATCCTACCTCCTTATAGCGGCGGACAAATTCTGCTGCCTCCACGTGAGAACAGCTACTGGTTTCTGCGGTGTGCAGATGAGTTTCGGTTTTGTAAATTTTCTTTTCCATATCTGATGCTTTCTTATATAAATTTATAAATTATTTAGTTATTTTTTATGGGAGGATTATCTATAATAGTATATTTTCCGCTTTTTAAGATTCTGATATAATCGTCAGCGGACAGTATCGGCTCCTCGGTAATGATACCGCCGCAACCCACATCCTCTATAAAATGTGCATCGGTACCGGAGGTTCTAAGATGACCGGGGTGAGCCTCTGCCAACTCAAGCGCCAGCTCGTTACGGTTACGGTAGTAATTCTTCTGACTGGCATTTACGATCTCGATACCGTGTACCGTGTTCATATCATGACGCATCTCCCCTCTGTATGGGTGTGCGGCAATCAGAGTATAACCCTTCTCGTTACACTGGGCAAAAAGCTCTGCCGGGGTAAGCTCCTCCACTCTCTGGTAGAAAAAGCTCTCGTCTATTCCATAGATCAGTCTGTCACATTTGTTGAGATATATCTCGCAGCCAAGGATAACGTTGACTCCCAGCTTATCTCCCTCTTCCTTTGCAGAAAGGTAGCCCCGGTACTGAAGCTCTATTGCCTTCCTGTAATCATCTTCAGTCACACAGTAGTTGAAGCTGCTGCCAACGTAGTGATCGGTCACGAAAACGGTAGTATACCCCGCTTCCTTATATCTGCGGATAAATTCCGCTCCGCTCACAGATGAGCAGGGACTTGTCTCTGAACAGTGAAGATGCGTTTCTGTTTTATAGCTCATATTTATATGTGTCTCCGTATAATAAAACCGATTATTTATTCTCGGGGGAGATATCGATAAGTGAATACCATCCGCTCCGCAATATTCTTATATAATCATCTGATGACGAAATGACTTCCTCAGTCATTATACCTCCGCATCCCATGTCCTTTATTTTGTGAGCATCAGAGCCTGATGTAGTAAGAAGATGCGGCATTTTCTCTGCCAGCTCTGCAGCTTTCTCGTTATGATTTTTATAGTAATGACCGTGACTTGCATTTACCTTTTCGATACCGTCGATGGCCTCGACTACCGGAGTACGGTCATATCTGAAGGGGTGTGCGGCAATTACTGTTATTCCCATTTCCTCACACATCTTCTTAAATGCAATAGGGTCCTCTCTTACATCATTTATGGGAGCGGTGGTAAAAAAGCTCTCATCTATACCGTAAAGAAGGTAATCGTTACCACAGAGATCGATCTCACATCCGAGGATAACGTTAATACCGACTTCCTCACCTATTTTCTTTGCGGTTCGGTAACCGAGGAGCTGTACCTCTGCTGCCTCTTCAGCACTTACACTGTCAAAAAGATCCCATCTGTAATGATCGGTAACGAAAACGGTAGTATATCCCAGCTCCTTATATCCTCTGATATGATCCTCTGCGCTTACCTTACCGCATCGACTTGTCTCTTTGGTATGCAGATGTGTTTCTGTCTTGTATATAAAAGAATTATTTTGCATTTTTCTTTTCTTTTTCCCGTCTTATAATTTCGTCGGTATTATTAATGATCTTATACTTCTTGCTCTTCAGTACATCGATATAATCCTGAGAAGTAAGGATAGGTTTCTCCGACATTATACCGCCTGCACCAACGTCAATAACGTGGTGAGCATCGGAACCGCCGGTACGGAGATGGGAGGAAAATCTATCGGCAAGCTCGAGAGCAATATCGTTATAGGTATCGTCCTTTTTTCTGGGGTTTGCATTTATTACTTCAAATCCGTGTACCGCAGAGGGAACGGGGTGAAGCCCGCCTCTGAAAGGGTGAGCGGAAATAACGAGGATCCCTCTCTCATTTGCAAAATCGAAAAACTCGTTTGGAGTCATATCGTATATACGGGGGAAGTGTCTGAGTACATCTATATCAAAGTTATAGATCAAATAATCAACAACATTGCCGAGAAGGAAACGAAGCTCTGCACCAAGCAACACGTTTACACCTATCCTGTCTCCCTCTTCCTTTGCAAGATAGTACCCTTTAAGGAATCGCTGTAAACGCTCCTCATGAAGCTGAGCGGTTGCCTCGTAAGCCGCAAAGCCCTTTTTCTGGAAGTGATCGGTTACAAAAACAGTGGTATATCCCGCTTCTTTATAAAGACGGATCATCTCTTTTGCGGGAACCTTGCCGCAGCCGCTCGACTCATCGGTATGCAGGTGTGTCTCGGTCTTGTACATACTCATCCTCTTTCCTATACGTGGCTAAAAAATTATTACATCCATTTTATCACTTTTTAAAAAATTAAACAATAGTATTTTTAAAAAACAGCAGTACAAACACCTTTTTTGATTTTTACCGAAAAACCGCCGTAAAATAAATGTTTCTATATTTACAAAAACAGTATATTGTGTTAGAATAAAACCGTGGTCGACATTAATCGACCCAAACAACCAACATTTTCATTAGGAGGAACGTCTTATGTACTCACTAATCAGTGCTTTACCGGCTATTATCACTGTTTTGACCCTACTTCTCGCAGTTGGTGGAACAATTGTTGCTTGCATTCTCATAGTTCCCGAAAAGCGTCGAAATACCCTTCCCACTTTCTTCAAGGTGCTTCATGATATTTTCAACTTCAAGCAGCTTCTCATTGAGAAAATTCTCAAAGTCGCTTATATCTTTTCTACCGTTGCACTTATTGTCTACGGTTTTCTGACACTGGTTTCCTCTCCCGCTTATTTTTCTTTTTCACCATCTTATACAACATCCAAAGCTATATCCGGTCTCCTTACAATGATCTTAGGTCCCATCATTTTAAGATTGGTTTATGAATTTCTTATGATGATCATTCTTCTTGTAAAGAATGTTATCGAAATTAACAGCAAGCTTAAGGGATCATCTGAGGCTCCCAATAAAAATTCTACTGATGCATCCCCTAATAATTCTGCTAAGCATCACACACCTGAAAGACCTGCGTCTCATCAGAACCCCATTCTCCCTCGTTCTCAGAACCAGGCGCAACCCTCTCACAGACCCGGTTCTTTCGCTATGTACGACCAACAGACCCCTGTTCAGCAGGTACCTGCCAGAAAGGTTCCGGCTCAGCAGACACCTATTCAGCAGACCCCTGTTCAGCAGATACCTGACCAGCAGACATTTGATCAGCAAGTAACCGAGATGCATATTCCCGATCAGCAAACTCCTGCTAAACAAACTCCTGTTAAACAGGCAACTGCTGAACAAGAAGAAAAATGGGTATTCTGTACCGCTTGTGGCGTAAAGTATGACAAAAACAAAGGCGCATGTCATAACTGCGGTCATCATTCTTAATTTATTTTGCCATGAAACAAGGCGGCAGAAGATTAACTTCTGCCGCCTTTTATTATTAAGAATTCTTAATAATAGGTATCTGCTCCGGATCAACGTAAAGGTGAGAGGTATCATTGAGCAGAACACAGGAAGAACGTCTGCCATCCTTGTTAAGATCAACTCTGCCAACCGAACCGTTGTGACAGCCAAAGCCGGTGAACTTGTCTATAACCTGATCGGGCAGTCGCATAAGAGAGGGGATAAGACTGCGTCTCATAAAGTCGCCCGATGAAATGATAAGTATAGTTGCCTCATCGGGGAACCGCGCGGTCAAATATCTCTCAACTCTTCTCGCTCTCTCCCTCATCTCAACCATATCATACATCTCCTCAAGAGAATATGTATATTTTCCTCCGGTAGGAGTGGGGTTGGGGCAAGGAATTATCTCCATATCGGGATAAAGAGAACGAAGCAGCTCTATGGGCATTCCCGCGTAGCTGTGTATTCCTTTTTCAAGAAGGTCATTTATAAGCTCAAGCTTCTTACAGTTCTTCTGATAACGTATTATGCCGTTTGCGGTAGCAATATGACGGTGCAAGGGACCGCAAAGTATAGCATCAAAATCTATCGATGCAAGGCGGCGGCCGGTAAGATCAGCCTGCTGATGTCCTTTTTCGGTAAGGGAAAAATCCCCATCCTCGTACTGTGCCACCTCAGGGCGGAATGGATGATTCTCAGGGTCTCCCACATTCTGTCTTGACTGTGCGTGACGCACAAGATAAACTTTCATTTTTTATTCCTCGTTTTTTATCAATAAAAAGCAAACGGGAGTTTTGAGACTATCTCTTTGTCGGGAACATGCAGATGAAGCACGTCATTTACAAAATAAGCCTCTGTATGTCCCTCGATGGATCGAAAAATAGAGATAGAACCGTTGTCACAGCCAAATCCGGTGACCCTGTCCACCATCTCATCCGATAACTCCATAATAACACTGCCAAGGGTACTTCCGAAAAAGTTTACCGAGGCAATTATTGCAATGTTACCGCCGTTTGGAAAACGATTTCTCAGGTATTTTACCACTCTGTTCGCTCTCTTCCGTTCAGATACTCTGTCACAAAGCTCTGAGGAGGAATAACTCTTTTTGCCGCCTGTCACAGACGGTGAATGGCGAACTATTTCTATATTCGGAAAGAGATCACAAAGGAGCTCGGTCGGCATACCGGGATAATCAGAGACGTCTGATTCTGTCAGGTCACTGAGTATCTCCACGGTCTTCAGCTCTGTCTGATGCTTAAGTATCTCATTTGCCGTTGCCACGTGACGGTGAAGGGGTCCGCAAAATATAGCATCCAACTTTACCCCGGACAGACGTCTGCCGGCTCTGTCCGCCTGATCTATTCCCTTTTCGGTAAGCGAGTAGTCTCTTGACTCGTACTCTGCCACTCTCGGGTCGCAGGGGTGGTCAGCGGTTTTATTTACATTCTGCCATGACTCGGCATGTCTGATCACAAACATTCTCATCAGTTATCACCTCCGGCGGCAGGATATCCGATATAAGGGAAGGGATAACCCTCGATATTCTCACTCTCAGGGAGAGTAAGGTGGGTAACATCATTTACGAATGCCGCTGTACCGCGGCCGTCTTCCTTAATATGTACCATGCTGATGGCAGTATTGTTGAACACAAAGAACTTTCCGGTGTCGATATCGCGATCAGTAAGTCCAAGCAAAGCAGGCATTAAGATTCCTCCGCCGAATGTACAGGACGTTATAAGAAGAATATTTGCGTCATCAGAGAATCTTTCTCTGATATAATTCACCAGCCGTCTTCCCCTCAACCTGAAGGCTACCGGCTCGTCATCACACTCGGGAATAACGCCGGGACCGCCGGTGGGAGAGGGATCGGGACAGGGGATTATCTCCATACCGGGGAAAAGAGGCTGTACTATTTCCATGGGGATACCGCCGTATCCTGCATCGCCTGCCTCGGTAAGATCACTGATTATCTCTACCGTTTTATTTCTCTTCTGATGACGGACGACACCGTAAGCGGTCTCAAGATGTCTGTGTAGAGGGCCGGTAAGAATAGCGTCAAAATCTATTCCCGACAGTCTTCTGCCCGCAAGGTCCGCCTGTTTTCTTCCAAGCTCGGTAAGGGATGGGTCTTTGTCCTCATAATCCCTGACCTCGGGAAGAAACGGATGATTCTCTCGGTCTTTGACGTTTCCGCGTGACTGACCGTGTCGAATTACGAATACAAACATTTATTTCCCCTCTGTAAAGTGATTAATCCTCAGAAAGAGGAAGATCTTTTATGGTCTCAATGTCAGAGACCTTCAGATGCATAGAGCTGTTTATAAAATATCCGGTGATATCAACCTGATCATGTTTTTTGGCATCGAACAGAGAGATAGTGCCTTCGGTCGAGGCAAACTGTACTCCCTCGTTTTTGCTCCTGTCAGATACATGCATAAGCGCAGGGCCAAGATGTTTTCCAAAGGCATCTGCCGGAACAACTACAACAACCCTTTTCATACCGACAAGACCTTCAATGGGCACTCCCATAAATGCGGCGGTCTTTTCTCTGTCAAGATCACACAAGCTGTCGAGAAGCTCACAGCGGCAATCGGAGTCCTGGTACTTTAAAATGGCTTCAGCAGTTGACTTCCCCCTCTCGGAGCAGGTGTAAAATATTGCATCAAGACCTACTCTTGACATCTGTCGTCCGGCTCTGTCCGCCGGTGCGGCATCACAGTCGGTTATTATATATAAATACATTTTCTTTTCTCCTTATTTAAGACACATTGACGTATCAAAGAGTGAATTTTAACTGTTCACCATCCTCGCCGAGAGCAAGGTGGGCACCTTCATTGGCACAGTGAAGTATTCTCTTCCCGTCGTCGGTGATCTCTACCACGGTAATACCTGTGTTCTGGAATTCAAAGAAATCTATCATGTTATCCTCATCGGTGAGTTCAAGAAGAACAGGGATAAGTGCAATACCGCCAAAGAGTGCGGAGCTTACCACAAGTACCTCGTCAGAGCCGGAAAAACGCTTTCTCAGATAGTCTACCACTCGCTTTGCACGTACTCTGAGGGTAGAGTATTTCTCATCCCACTGAGGAAGAACTCTCGGAGCACCGGTAGGAGAGGGATCGGGACATGGGATTATATCAAGACCGGGAAAGAGAATATCGTATATCTCCTCGGGGATAATGTCACAGCCCTCAAGTCCCATTTCGGTAAGGTCGGAAAGGACCTCCAGCTTTTTAGGAGTTTTCTGATGCTGAAGAATACCCTTTGCAGTATCGATATGTCTGTGGAGAGGTCCGCTGAACGCCGCATCAAAGTCTATTTCCGAAAGAAATCTGCCGCAAAGGTCAGCCTGCTTGTGTCCGAGACGGGTAAGGGACGGGTCTATCGGCTCATACTTGGCACCTGCAGGATGAAACGGTTCTTTTTGAAGTTCGGTATCGTGAGGCCATCCGCGTGACTGTCCGTGACGCACTACATATATATACATATTTTAAATTCCCCCAGACGTTATTTTTGTATATAAAATTTTACTATGCCGTTATCTTTGAGAGATCAAATATCTTTTATCATTTCGGGCTCTGAAACCTTCAGATGAAGAGTTCTGTTTACGTAATCCGCTTCTGTACGGTCGCCAACTCCAAAAGAAGATATTGCACCCTCGTAGCAAGCGAATGCGGCACCGTTATCTATCGCCTCGTCAGATATTCTCATTATCACCGCACCAAAGCTGTTTCCGAAAAACTCTGCGGGCATGACCACTGCCACCTTCTCGGATTTCTGGAATCTTCCGATAATCATATCTTTAATGGCCTTGGCACGCTCTCTGTCTGTAAGAGCTTCGTTTTCACACAGCTCTTTTGACAGCTCAGCACTGTCAAGCTTTTCCTGATACTTCACTACAGCATCGGCAGTATTTTTTTCTCTCTCGGTTCCTCCGTAAAGAACCGCATCAAGAGAGACTCTCGCCATTTGTCTTCCGGCTTTGTCTGCCGCGATGGCATCACAATCTGTTATTACATATAAACGCATCTGCTTTTCTCCTTAACGTTATTCGATTCACCGCACGGTGATCAGAAGGGGTAATTTGCGCTGTCCTCACCGTCAGGGAGAGACAGATGGGTGATATCATTTGAAAAATGAACTATCTTCTTGCCGTCATCGGTCAGCTCTACCATACTGATACATGTATTGATAAATTCAAAGTTCTTTCCGGTATCTATATCATTATCGGTAAGCTCAAGAAGAGCGGGAATAACAATGGCACCGCCAAACATAGCGGAGGTGGAAAGAAGTATGGTGTCAGAGCCGGAAAATCTCTTTTTAAGATATTCTACAATACGTCTTCCTCTCACTCTGCAACCCTCGGGACACTCTGCAGAGGCAGGAATAACACCCGGGCCGCCGGTGGGGGAGGGATCTGAACAGGGAACTATCTCGGTATCGGGGAAAAGAACCTCATACAGCTCCTTCGGTGTACCTGCATAGCCCTCAAGACCAACCTCGGTAAGATCGGAAAGCACCTCTATCGGTACCTTTTTCTTCTGATGCCCCATAACGATGGCGGCGGTATCTATCTGTCTGTGAAGAGGACCGCAGAACACTGCGTCAAACTCTATCTGGGACAGTCTGTGTCCTGCCAGCTCAGCCTGGGCTCTGCCAAGACGGGTAAGAGAGGGGTCTTTTCTCTCCAGTTCTTCCTTCAGCGGATGATATGGCTCTGCATCACGCAGACTATAGTCGATGTTTCCACGGGACTGTCCGTGGCGAATTATGTATACGTACATTCTGTTTTTCTCCTTTTTATAATATTATACGTCACAGAGCAAACTCGTCCGGGATGGCATCATCCGAAACACTCAAATGATAGGTATGGTTTACTACTGTAAGAGCAGTACCTTTTCCTTCGTAAACCTCAAAAAACGATATTGCTCCTTCGGGGGCCGACATCTCGGCAATTCCCTTATCTATAAGCTCATCGGGAGCCTTTATAATAACAGGCCCGAATACCTTTCCGAAAAACTCGGAAGACACTACCGCCGCAACACTCTCACTTCTGCCCGGAAATCTTTCGTAAAGCTTATCCATAAAGTGTTTCACACCGTCTCTGTCCGACAGCTCTCCGGTATAGCGGAAGTCATGGATGACCTCAACATCCACCGATTCGCCGCAACGGGATGCAACGGTCTTGGCAGTATTTATTTCTTTTTCCGTGTTACCGCAAAAAACGGCAGATATTTTTTTATGTGACAACTGTATTCCCGCCTTGGAAGCAGAAACAGGATCACATGCTATTACTGTAAATAAGTACACTGTTTGTCCCTCCTTTGCCAAAAGATATATCTCATCGGATTACGTACGGCGGTATATCCTCCGCCGATGGGGTAAGCAGATGGGTAACCTCATTGACAAGATGAAGCTTGGTACTTCCGTCGTCCCTTATCTCAACCATGCTTATACCGGTATTGGTAAAGTCAAAATTGTAAGATCCGGTTTCGGCAAGACCGAGAAGATGATGGCCGAGTATTGCACCGCCGAAAATGCAGGAGGTAACCAAAAGTATCTTATCAGAGCCTGAGAATCGGCTCTTTAAGTAATTCGTGATGTACGGGCCTCTTGCGTTAAAGCTGGTTCTCTCATTGTCGTCATCACCCGCGGCAGGAAGAATTCTCGGACAGCCTGTGGGGGATGGATCAGTGGTCGGAACTATCTCCATATCCGGAAAAAGCATAGGGTAGAACTGCTCGGGCAAGCCGAACAGGTTCTCGTGACCCCACTCTGTAAGATCGGGAAGTATCTCTATCTTAGGCTTCTTTTTCTGGTGGCGCATAGCGGTGCAGGCAGTATCTATCTGTCTGTGAAGGGGACCGGAGAAGACAGCATCGAATTCTATCCCCGCAAGACGTCTGCCTGCTCTGTCTGCCTGATTCTTACCGTGAGCGGTAAGGGAAGGATCACTTTCCTCGGTGTCCTTAAGGGCGGGATGGAAGGGATGGTTCTCGGGATCGTTTACATTGTGTCTGGATTGTCCGTGACGCAATACGAATACGTACATATTGCCGTCCCTCTCTTTCTTTGTCAGTTTTTTAGATGTGAAACGTCACCAAGACACTCAAGTGTACTGACACCAATACCGCCTAATGTTATGTCTGCCACGGTAACGGATGCCTCGGGACAGTTATATATACTCATATGATGTGCGGTGGTCGGAAAGCTGTGCATTAAAGCATTCATCAAAGAGACCGATGCAAACTCACTTCCCGTGATCACAAGATAAACCTCAGGTCTCCTCTGTGATCTTTTGAGGAGATAATCCTCCACTCTTGTCGCACGAATACGCTTATACTGAAGATCCACCGCCTCAAAGCGGTCAAACTCAAAGGGTCCGCCGGTAGGTGTGGGATCCTCTGAGGGGGAAAGTCCGCCTGCGGTGAATATCTCGCCGGCCTCCTCGTCAGAGAGAAATTTACAGCCCTCAATACCCGACTCCGCCAGGTCACGGATAAGCTCGGTCTGTCCGTCAAAATCAGCGGCCTTCTTTATTTCATTTGCGGTAAGGAGCTGATCCTTTATAGGAGCACAAAAGATACCATCAAGCTTTACACCGCAAAAACGACGGCCCAGCGCTTCAAGATATTCTTTGTTTTCTGTGGCAGGCACAAGATATATCTTCATCTCATTTTCTCCTTAACATTTTTTCTGTAAGAGCTTAAACAGTCCTTTACTGAAATATCCTTACCCGCAGGACTTTTCATTCTTGTATCTACGGATACCCTCCTCGGTAACTCTGACACTGTCCTCAAAGCTCTTCTGCTTATACGGCGGTGGGCAAGAACCGAAGAAAAAGAAAGCTACCATCGATTCACCACGCTGCATTCTGCCGCTTTTGGCTATATCAAGAGTGCTCTGCAGGAGAGGCATTCTGTCATATTCCACTGCGCGAAGCTCAATATCGCCATCTTCAATCACCGCATAAAGAGCAGTTTTTTCGTAATCGTCCTCACATCTATAGGAGGCGCTGCCCGGATTTAACCAAAGCCTGCCGCCGCGGATGGTTGTTATGAGCTGTCGGTGAGAGTGTCCGAAAATGAGCCGAACGGGAAGCTCAGACACCTCTGCGTGATTTCGGGCACAAAACTCATCAAAGTGTTCTGCACACTCGGGTGCATCCAGTTCAGGGGTATAGTAGTGGGAAACCAGATAGCGGTAACCGTCCGCCTCAAAATCAAGAACCTCCGGCATGTACAATAATATCTGCAGTCTTTTCCGCTTCAAAAATAGCCTAAAGCGCACAGATGTTACTGTGAACATCGGACTTCATAATTAGAATCTCCGTATTTATTAACCTCGGTTAACCTGTTCTATATGCCTTTTAAGTGTGAGGTGTCGTTAAGATAGTGGCAGCCGGAGCGTATGCCGCCCTCATGAAGAGTGAAGCGAGCCACCGAACAGTTCGCCGCACCGAAGGAGGTCGCCTTGTCGATGACCTGATCCGGCAATCTGAGCAGGGCGGAAGCAAGAAAGCGACCGATAAAGTCACCTGAGGAGACTATCAGTATCTTCTCCTTGCCCAAAAAACGTGACGTAAGATATCTCTCTACCCTGCGTGCTCTCTTTCTGAGCTCTATCATGTCGTACATTTCCTCAAGGGAGTAGCTGTACTTTCCGCCTGTGGGAGTGGGGTTAGGGCAAGGCACTATCTCTATATCGGGATAAAGCTGACTGAGTATCTCTACCGGCATACCACTGTAACTGTGGATCCCCTTTTCAAAAAGATCGATGAGCAGCTCTACTCTCTTACAGTTTTTCTGGTGGCGAAGTATACCGTTCATGGTTGCAACATGTCTGTGAAGCGGACTGCAGAAAGCATAATCGAAATCGATCTTTGCCAGACGCTGACCGGTGAGGTCTGCCTGCTTTTCTCCTTTTGCGGTTATAGAAAAATCCCCATCCTCGTATTCCGCTACAAGAGGCGAATACGGGTGGTTCTCGGGATCATTAACATTCTGTCGGGATTCTGCGTGGCGAACAAGATAAACTTCCATTTTTTCTCCTGTAAAATGCTACTCATTTGGTTATAAATATAGCACAGCAAGGGTAAAAAGTCAAGACTGCCCATCCCTTATAATCTTTTGCCTCAGAGTTTCTCCAAATTGTTGACATATCACGATCCTTGTGGTAAAATAACAAAATGTAAAAGTGTTTAAAGTATAATATAAATATGAAAGGATCATTCGCCATGGAATGGACTTCACTCAACGATCTGCGTGAGAAATATCTCTCATTCTACGAGTCTAAGGAGCATCTCAGACACAAGAGTTTCCCTCTCGTGCCTAACGGAGACAAATCCATCCTGCTCATCAATGCAGGTATGACCCCCCTTAAAAAATATTTCACCGGTGAGGAGGAGCCCCCCCGTCACCGTATGACCACCTGTCAGAAGTGTATCCGTACACCCGATATCGACCGAGTAGGTCTTACCGCACGTCACGGTACCTTCTTTGAAATGCTCGGCAACTTCTCCTTTGGTGACTACTTCAAGAGAGAGGCTATAAACTGGGCATGGGAATTCATCACCGAGGTTCTTGATCTCCCTCGCGAGCGTCTTTGGGTATCTGTATACACCGAGGATGACGAAGCATATGACATCTGGAACAAGGAGATCGGCGTTCCCGCTGAGAGAATAGTTCGCCTCGGTAAAGAGGATAACTTCTGGGAGCACGGCTCCGGCCCCTGCGGCCCCTGTTCCGAGATCCACTTCGACCGCGGTGAGGAATACGGATGCGGTTCTCCCGACTGTAAGCCCGGTTGTGACTGCGACCGCTTTATGGAGTTCTGGAATCTGGTATTCACCCAGTTCGATAACGACGGCAACGGTAACTACACCCGTCTTGCAAAGCCCAACATCGACACCGGTATGGGTCTTGAGAGACTTGCTTGTCTTATGCAGGGCGTTAACAACCTCTTTGAGGTTGATACCGTTCGTAATATCATGAATGCAGTAAGCGAAAAGGCCGGTAAAAAATACGGCGAGAATGACCGCGACGACGTAGCTTTCCGCGTTGTCACCGACCATATCCGCTCAACCTGCTTCCTTATCTCCGACGGCGTTGTTCCCTCTAACGAGGGCCGCGGATACGTACTCCGCCGTCTTATGCGCCGTGCTGCGAGATACGGTCAGCTCCTTGGTATCAAGGGTCTGTTCCTCTCCGATCTCTGCGACGTTGTTGCAAAAGAGAATATCACTGAGTATCCCGAGCTTACCGAGAAGCTTGACTACATCAAGAAGGTAGTTCTGATGGAGGAGGAGCGCTTTGCCGCTACCATCGACGCAGGTCTCGGAATTCTTGATACTCTTATCGCAGATGCTAAAAACGGCGGCAAGGATACCCTCGCAGGCGAGGATCTCTTCCGTCTTTACGATACCTTCGGCTTCCCCATCGACCTTACCCGTGAGATCGCCGCTGAGGCAGGTCTCGGTATCGATGAGGAGGGCTTCACCGCTCTTATGAAGGAGCAGAAGGAAAGAGCAAGAAGCGCACGCGCTAACATCAGCGGATGGAGCGAGGGCTCAAAGTCTCTGGTTGAGGGACTTTCCGCTACCGAATTCACCGGTTACACCGAGGAGTCATCCTCCGCTAAGGTCATTGCCCTTATCGCTGACGGCCAGGCAGTAGAGGAGATCGGTGAGGGTGAGGTCACCGTTATACTTGACAGAACTCCTTTCTACGGAGAGGGTGGCGGTCAGGTGGGTGACAGCGGCGTTATCACCGCTGACGGTGTTGCTCTCAAGGTTCTTGACACCAAGAAGACCGACGGTGTATATATGCACGTATGTGAAGTGGAGAATGGCACTGTCAAAAACGGTATGACCGTTACCGCATCAATCGATGCTTGCCGCCGTGCCGCTATCCGCCGTAACCACTCTGCTGTTCACGTAATGCAGGCGGCTCTTCGCCGTGTGCTTGGTACCCACGTTGAGCAGAAGGGTTCTTATGTAGACGATAAGATCCTTCGTTTCGACTTCTCTCACTTTGCCGCTCTTACTCCCGAGGAGCTTGAGGCGGTTGAAAGAGAGGTAAATACCGAGATCCTTCGCGGTGATGAGATCATTACCGTTGAAACAGATATAAATACCGCTCGCGAGATGGGTGCTATGGCTCTCTTCGGAGAAAAATACGGAAATCTCGTTCGCGTAGTTAAGATGGGTGACTACTCCTGCGAGCTTTGCGGAGGTACTCACCTTGACAACACTGCCAAGGCAGGTCTTTTCAAGATCATCTCCGAGGCTTCTGCCGCTGCAGGTATCCGTCGTATAGAGGCTACCACCGGCTTCGGTGTTCTTGAGATCCTTAGAGGCAAGGATGAGCTTATTAAGAATACTGCCGCAGAGCTTAAGGTTGCCAACACCGCAGAGCTTCCTCACAGAGCAGCCGCTCTTGCCGAGGAGGCAAAGGCCTCTGCACGCCGTGCAGAGGAACTCAGTGCACGTCTTGCTGCAAAGGAAGCAGGAAACCTTATTGATTCCGCAGTTACCGTCGGTGCGGTAAGACTTATTGCCGCTAAGCTCAGCGGTACATCCTCCGATGCTGCAAGAACTCTTGCTGACGAGCTTAAGGCTAAATATACCGATATCGTTGTCGTTCTCGCTACCGAGACCGACGGAAAAGCAGGCTTTGTTACCGCAGCAGGTCCCGATGCGGTTAAGGCAGGTGCACACGCAGGTAAGCTTGCAGGTGCCGTTGCCGCTGTTACCGGCGGACGTGGAGGCGGACGTCCCGATAACGCTGCTGCAGGCGCGGCTGACCTATCCAAGCTTGATGCCGCTATCGCCTCCGCCGCAGAGCTTCTCGGTGGAATGCTGAAATAGGGATCGAAGGTGCAAAAATGAATTTTATAAATGAGATGATTGGCCTGTTTTCCAACGTTATAAATATTACTTGGCAGCAGGTAATTATGTGGGTCATCGGCGGAGTACTGATATATCTGGCTATCAAAAAAGATATGGAGCCCACTCTCCTTCTTCCCATGGGTTTTGGCGCGATTCTCGTAAACCTTCCTATCTCCGGCGCCGTTGACAGATATTATCAGGACGGCGTATGGATAAAGAACCTTGCAGAGGGCAAGGCACTCTTTGAAGCAGGTACTGCAGGCGTTACTTATGAGCCCGGTGTTATCGACGAGCTCTTCAATATGGGTATAGCTAACGAGCTGTTCCCCCTTATACTCTTTATCGGTATAGGTGCAATGATAGATTTCGGTCCTCTGCTTTCCAACCCCAAGCTGATGATTTTCGGTGCGGCGGCTCAGTTCGGTATCTTCTTTACCCTCAGCCTTGCTTCCTTCCTTGGATTCGATCTTAAAGATGCGGCATCCATTGCTATCATCGGTGCAGCTGACGGTCCCACCTCTATTTTCGTTGCAAACTACTTCGGTTCAAACTACATGGGTGCAATAATGGTTGCCGCCTACTCGTATATGGCTCTCGTTCCTGTAGTTCAGCCTCCGGTAATCAAGCTCCTTACTACCAAAAATGAGCGTATGATCCGTATGCCCTACAAGCCTGCTACCGTTACCAAGATGACAAGGATCCTGTTCCCCATCGTTATCACGGCTATTACCGGCATCTTCTCCCCCAAGAGTGTTGCCCTTATCGGCTTCCTTATGTTCGGTAACCTTATCCGTGAGTGCGGCGTGCTTGATTCTCTCTCAGAGACCGCACAGAAGGTTCTTGCAAACCTTATTACCATCTTCCTCGGTATTACCATTGCTACCAAGATGCAGGCAGAGCTCTTCCTTACTTGGCAGACCCTGATGATCATCGGTCTCGGTCTCGTTGCATTCATCTTCGATACCGCAGGCGGCGTTATGGTAGCTAAGGTCATCAACATCTTCCTTCCCAAGGATAAGAAGCTCAACCCCATGATCGGTGCGGCAGGTATCTCCGCATTCCCCATGTCTGCGCGTGTAGTACACAAGATGGGACTTAAAGAAGACAACCAGAACTTCCTTCTTATGCACTCTATAGGTGTTAACGTTTCCGGCCAGATCGCATCTGTTATTGCGGGCGGTCTGATACTCACCATGATAGGAGGTTGATGACAGAATGTTTGACGTAAATGTACTTCTCTCAACTCTTCCCTATATGGCTAAGGGAATGGTAGGTATCTTTGTAGTTACCGGTATTATAGTCCTGAGCGTTGTTATCCTTAACAAGGTAACCTCTCTCGGCGGCTCCGATAACGAGCAGAACGGAAACAACTGACCAAATCAAATACTCTATCAATATGATCAAATATCCCCTCTGCGAATGCGCAGAGGGGATATTTTTGTATGATCGGATATGAAAAACGGTCGGAGATTTCCGACCGTTTTTATTATTATATTTTTTGACAGAATTAACCGAGAATAACTTCCTTACCGGTTCTGTCAGACTCGTAGATACCCTCAAGGATCTGGCTGACAACGTAAGCCTGCTCGGGCTTAACGAAGAGCTCACCCTCACCGCGAAGGTAGTTGTACCAAACTCTCTGCTCACGGATCTTGATATCCTCGTCGCCAACACCGTCAAAGTAAGCAGCACCGCGGCTGGGCTTACAAGTAATGGTCTCAACGTAGGGGCGACCGTCGCGGATACCGTTGATACGAAGATCAGACTCAACACAGTCAGCACCTGCGAGAGTACCGCAGATAGTGGTTCTTCCCTCGGGAACGTTGTGAGTGGTGTTAAGAGCCCAAGAGGTCTCAAGACGGATAAGAGTACCGTCCTCCATCAGACACATACCGAAAGCGGAATCCTCAACAGTGAACTTCTCGGGATCCCAACCGCCCCAGCTGTTACCCTGAAGCTCGGAAGGAAGCTGGCTAAGCTTGTGGAAGGTCTTACCGAAGCAAACCTTAGGCTTGTAGTTATCGATAACCCAAAGAGTTACGTCAAGAGAGTGAGTACAGATATCGATAAGGGGACCGCCGCCCTGCTCATACTCGTTCATGAAAACGCCCCAGGTAGGAACGCCACGACGACGGATAGCAGTTGCCTGTGCATAGTAGATGTCGCCGAAGGTACCTGCAGCTACCTCATCGCGAAGGTAACGCATCTCGGGCTTCTGACGGTTCTGATAAGCTACGGTAAGTGCCTTACCGGTACGCTTAGCAGTGTCAAGCATCTTCTTAGCCTCAACAGCGTTAATAGCCATGGGCTTCTCAACCATTACGTTCTTACCAGCCTCAAGTGCATCGATGGTAATGAAGCTGTGAGAACGGTTAGGAGTACAGATCTGAACGTCGTCAATAGACTCGTCCTTAAGAAGCTCCTTATAGTCCTGGTAGATCTTAGCATTGGTAAGACCGTGTCTCTCCTTAGCCTTCTCTGCCTTTTCAACAATTATATCGCAAAGAGCGACTATTTCAACGCCCTCAATTGCCTGAATACCGGGGATGTGCTTGCCGTTTGCAATACCTCCGCATCCGATAATACCAACGCGGATGGTTTCACCTTTTCCGTATCCCATTTGTTTATTTCCTCCGTAAATCGTAAATTAAGTTAGGTTCAGTCTTCGAAAATGTAAGCGCGGCCGGTCTTAGAGGACTCGTAGATACCCTCAAGAATCTGAGTTACAACGTAAGCCTGCTCGGGCTTAACGAAGAGCTCACCTTCACCGCGAAGGTAGTTGTACCAAACTCTCTGCTCGCGGGAGCTGGGGCCTTCATCGCCTACACCGTCGTAGAAGTCAGCACCCTTCTTAGCCTTGCAGTCAATCTTCTTCTCATACCGACGGCCGTTACGAACACCGTTGATGGTAAATCCGTCGCGGAAATCAGCACCTGCAAGAGTACCGCAAATAGTGGTGGTAGACTCACGGACATCAAGTGAGTTGATAGCCCAAGAGGACTCAAGGCTGACAACGGAGCCATCCTCCATTACGCACATACCGAATGCAGAATCCTCAACGGTGAACTGCTCGGGATCCCAGTTACCCCAGCCATTGCCCTGGAACTCAACGGGGAGCTTACCAAGCTTGTGGAAAGCGGTACCGAAGCAAGCCTTGGGCTTGTAGTTATTAATGATCCAGAGGGTGAGGTCAAGAGAGTGAGTACAGATATCGATAAGGGGACCGCCACCCTGCTCATACTCGTTCATGAAAACGCCCCAGGTAGGAACGCCGCGACGACGGATAGCAGTTGCCTTTGCATAGTAGATATCACCAAAGGTACCCTTCTTAACCTCGTCTGCAAGGTAACGCATCTCCGCTCTCTGACGGTTCTGATATGCAACGGTAAGAGCCTTACCGGTGCGATTTGCAGCGTCAAGCATAAGCTTAGCCTCTGCAGAGTTGATAGCCATGGGCTTCTCAACCATTACATTCTTGCCTGCCTCAAGTGCATCAACAGTGATGAAACTGTGAGAGCGGTTAGGAGTACAAACCTGAACGTCATCTATAGTCTCGTCCTTGAGGAGTTCCTTATAGTCAGTGTAGATCTTAGCATTAACAAGACCGTGCTTTGCCTTGGTCTCTTCTGCTCTCTCGGGGATGATATCGCAGAGTGCTACGATCTCAACGCCCTCGATCTCTTTAATACCCGGAATGTGCTTACCGTTTGCAATTCCGCCGCAACCGATAATACCAACGCGGATAGTTTCGCCTTTTCCGTATCCCATTTGTTTTTTCCTCCATTTCAAATGAAAAAATTTTCCTAACTCTTATATTATCATTATATGAAACTTTTTTCAACAGTCCAACCACAAAAAACTAAATTTTCTTACACGATAAATTGGTTTTTGTTGATTTTGCACAATGTAAATTTGGTTTATTTTTCAAGCTTAGAGTGTCACGCAGGACATTTTGGGAATGACAGTCATCATTACCGGCCGCGTTCTTCTTCTGTCATCTTTCTGTATTTGTTAGGGGAACAACCCTTCATACGCTTGAAGGTCTGTATGTAGTAACTGGTGGAAGAAAAACCTACCGACAGAGCTATGTCGGTTATACTGTCATCAGTTGACACAAGTGCCGAGAGAGATCTGTTTATCCTGACACGGTTTAGGTAGTCGCTGAAGCTTGTTCTCATGGTATCCTTAAACACTCTCGAAAAATAACTGTAGCTGACTCCGCATGCCGACGCGGCAGAGGAAAGAGTTGCCTCCGGATATTTTTCTTCCACATACTGTCTTGCCTTTCTTACAAGCATGCGGGCACCTGCGGTGGTTGTCTCTTCCTTTTTTGTCCCATCCTCATAGAGATACCTTATCACTGCCGTGAAAAGACGCGTCACCTCACCTCTTACCGCAAGACGGTATCCGAATTTCCGTTCGGTATACTCATCTCGTATTCTTTCGAAAACGCCTCTGATAAAAGGTGCCAACGGCATGTCCGGTGTAAATATACGTCTGTCTCCGCCGTCGGTAGCTAGGTCAAGGATCACACGGCCTTCCACCCCGGTAAGATCCGATCCGAAAAGAACCTCCGGCAGGATCTTTAGTGACATAACGGCACGCTTCTTACGTCTGCCCTTGATACTGTAGCTCTCCCCACCGTCAAGCAGAACCATACTGCCCGCAGGAAGAGTGTAGACCTCTCCCCCAAGTCTCAGATCGTAACCACCCTGAAGCACGTAGAGAAACACTGTATATTCACCGGTTGAGACGTTCTCCCAATCACCGTCCGTCCCGCCTCTTTGAGATATTTCGTATTCTATGGGACCGATGCCCGACGACTTTTCCACCGTCTGTTTTGTCAACTTTTCCATCACAAACTCCGCAAAGCAAAATATTTATATTTTAGAACAAATATATTATATCATATATAACAAAGATATGGTACACTTTTTCTGTATAAATTATTTATTTTTCCTTTTCTATAGGAGAAAGGAGTCCCCCTCACCAATGGAACAGAAAATATTAAAACTCGGCATTGTGGGTGCAGGCGGTATTTGTAACGGATGCCATTTGCCCGCATACTGCAAAATGAAGGACGTCGACGTTATTGCTGTCTGCGACATAAAGATCGAGAGAGCTATCGCTTTGGCGAAAAAGTACGCCGAAAAGACCGGAAAGCCCGAGCCGGCGGTTTTTGAGAATTATATGGATCTCATAAATATGCCCGGAATCGAGGCAGTGGATATCTGTACCCCCAACTATCTTCACTCTATAATTGCGGTGGAGGCACTGAACCACGGTCTTCATACCTTCTGTGAGAAGCCTGATGCCGTCAGCGTCGTTGAAGCTGAGAAAATGAAGGCAGCCGCAGAGAAGAGCGGTAAAACTCTCATGGTTATGAGAAACAACAGATACATGGCCCTTTCCCGTTATCTCAAGAAATATATTGCAGACGGTAAAATGGGCGATATATATACTGCCCGCTGCGGTTGGCAGAGAAGACGCGGTATTCCCGGTATGGGTGGTTGGTTTACCACCAAGGCTCAGTCCGGCGGCGGTCCCCTCATCGACCTTGGCGTACATATGATCGACCTTACCATCTGGCTTATGGGCAATCCTAAGCCGGTTGCAGTCACCGGATGTACATACAGTATGTTCGGAAAGACTCAGATATCCGACTCAGAGCACTCCGCTTTCGGCGACAAAAAAGAAAACGGTACCTTTGACGTTGAGGACCTTGCAATGGCATTTATCCGTTTTGAAAACGGTGCTACCCTTCAGGTAGAGTGCTCTTGGGCATCCAACATCGAAAAAGAGAACCGCTTCTTCGAGCTTCGTGGTACCAAGGCAGGTGCTTCATGGAGCAACCATAAGCCCTTGCGTCTTTACACCGAGGACGAGTACGGAACTCTCGTAAACATTGATCCTATGCCCCGCGGCGGAAAGCAGAACCACGAGGGCAACCTTGTTCACTTTGTAGACGTTGTGCTGGGTGGTGCAGAGCCTATGTTCGTTCCCGAGCAGGGTCTCAATATGGTCAAGATACTTGAAGCTATCTACAAATCTGCAGAGTGCGGCCACGAAATACTTCTTTAATACACCGTACAGACTATAATAAGATTCGGAGCTCTTGCCTCCGAAGAACGGAGAAAACAAGATGGCTGAAAAACTAAGGATAGGTGTAATAGGCTGCGGAAATATGGGGCGCGGTGTTCATATAGAGGCCTATAAACGCATGAAAAACATTGAGGTCGTTTCTGTCTGTGATGTACTCCGTGACAGAGCAGAGCTTGCCTCCTCGATGGTGGGCGGAAACGCACAGGTTTTTGAAAGCTATACCGATCTGATAAATGCAGGCGGTATTGATGCTGTTGATATATGTACCCCCAACTATCTTCATTCTGTGATCGCAGTAGAAGCACTTAATGCAGGACTTCATGTTTTTTGTGAAAAGCCTGACGCGGTAAGTGTTGCCGAAGCAGAAAAGATGAAGGCGGCAGCAGAAGCAAGCGGTAAAGTTCTCATGGTAATGAGAAACAACCGTTATCACGGCGTTTCTTCCTATCTTAAAAAATATATTGAAGCCGGCAAAATGGGTGAGATATATACTGCACGCTGCGGATGGATCAGACGCCGCGGCATTCCCGGCAAGGGCGGTTGGTTTACCACCAAGGCTCAGTCCGGCGGCGGCCCCCTCATCGACCTTGGCGTACATATGATAGATCTTACTATGTGGCTTATGGGTAATCCTAAGCCTGTTGCGGTCACCGGTTGTACTTACAGTAAGTTCAGCGGTACCAATATAGAGGACTCGGTTCACTCCAAGTTCGGTGACAAAAAAGAAGACGGAACCTTTGACGTTGAGGATCTGGCGATGGGCTTTATCCGTTTTGATAACGGTGCTACTCTTCAGGTTGAATGCTCCTGGGCATCCAACATTGAGCAAAGCCATAGATTCTTTGAGCTCAGAGGAACTAAGGGCGGTACCTCATGGAGAAACGGAGAGAAGCTTCGCATAAACACAGAGGACGATCAAGGTCTTCTCGTTATCGAACCCACTGTTCCCGGAACAAGACAGATCCACGAGGAAAACCTCCGTCACTTTGCTGATGTTCTGCTGAACGGTGCAGAGCCTATGTTCGTCCCCGAGCAAGGTCTGAATATGATAAAAATACTTGAAGCACTTTATAAATCCGCAGAATGCGGTCACGAAATAATTCTTTAATAAAAATAAAAAAGCCGACAGCATAAAAGAGCCGGCGGATCGGAGAAATAAAATGTCAGATAAGCTTAGAGTTGCCGTTATCGGTTGCGGTGGTATGGGTACACATGTCCACCTTCCTTCATACAGCGAGATGAAGAACGTTGAGATCGTTGCGGTATGTGATATTGTTCGTGCAAAGGCAGAAAAAGCAGCTGCCGCTTTCAACGTACCCAACGTATTTGAGGATTACAAGGAGCTTATCAAGATGGACGGACTTGATGCCGTAGACATCTGTACCCCCAACTATCTTCACTCCATCATCGCAGTTGCTGCACTTGAGGCAGGTCTTCACGTATTCTGCGAGAAGCCCGATGCTATCAACACCGTTGAGGCACAGAAGATGAAGGATGCCGCTGAGAAGAGCGGTAAGACTCTCATGGTTATGAGAAACAACAGATATATGCCTATTTCCGGTTACCTCAAGCAGTACATAGACGAGGGTAACATGGGTGATATTTATGCTACCCGTTGCGGCTGGATCAGACGCCGCGGTATCCCCGGCAAGGGCGGTTGGTTCACCACCAAGGAGCAGTCCGGTGGCGGTCCCCTTATCGACCTTGGCGTACACATGATCGACCTTACCATGTGGCTGATGGGCAACCCCACTCCCGTAGCGGTTTCCGGTGCTACCTACAGTAAGTTCAACGACACCGATACCTCCGACTCCGTTCACTCCTCCTTCGGCGAGAAGAAGGCTGATGGTACCTTTGACGTTGAGGATCTTGCAACCGGATTTATCCGTTTCGACAACGGTGCATCCATGCAGATCGAGTTCTCTTGGGCATCCAACATTGAGGCAGAGGACAGATTCTTTGAGCTTCGCGGCAGTAAGTCCGGTGCAAGCTGGCATTCTCTTGACGACAAGCTCAAGATCTTCACCGAGGCTCAGGGCCGTACCGTAGATTATCTTCCCAACGTTAATAACAACGCAGGTCCCGGTCACCACAAGGCAAACCTTATGCACTTCGTTGACGTTGTGCTCAACGGCAAGGAGCCTATGTTCATCCCCCAGCAGGGTCTGAACATGGTTAAGATCCTTGAGGCTATCTACAAGTCTGCCGAGACCGGACGCGAGATCCAGTTATAATTCCGGTTTCTCTGACTTTTACTAAAAAAACAAAGTAAAGAAAGGGTTATTAAATGTCAAACAAACTCAGAATCGGTGTTGTCGGATGCGGCGGTATACTTGAGTGGGCACATTTCCCCGCTTACATGAAAATGGATAACGTTGAGCTTGTAGCATTTTGTGATATACTCACCGAAAGAGCCGAGAAATTCTCGAAGAAATACTTTGAAGCAGGCAAGACTGACAAAAAGCCCGCAGTTTTTGAAAACTTTTCCGACCTTATTAAAATGGAGGGTATTGATGCAGTAGACATCTGTACCCCCAACTACCTTCACTCTATCGTTGCCGTAGAAGCACTTGAGAACGGTCTCCACGTATTCTGTGAGAAGCCCGATGCAGTAAGTGTTTCCGAGGCTGAGAGAATGAAGGCCGCTTCAGAGGCAAGCGGTAAGGTTCTCATGATAATGAGAAACCAGAGATACGACAACTCTACCAGATATCTCAAGGACAGAATCGCCGAAGGAAAAATGGGTGAGATCTATGCGGCTCGTTGCGGATGGCAGAGACGTCGCGGCGGTCCTCCACACGGCAGCTGGTTCTCCAAAAAAGAGGAGTCCGGCGGCGGTCCCCTCATCGACCTTGGCGTACACATGATCGACCGTACCATGTGGCTCATGGGTAACCCCAAGCCCGTTTCCGTTTCCGGTTGTACCTACAACGTATTCGGCGACAACGGCAGCGGCAGCGGTCTTCTCCCCGAGGGCACAAAGAGCACCTTCAGCGTTGAGGACCTTGCGATGGCATTTGTCCGTTTTGAAAACGGCGCTTGTCTTCAAGTAGAGGTTTCATGGGCATCCAACGTAAAGACAGATGACATATTCTTTGAGCTTCGCGGCACTAAGGAAGGTGCTGTACAGAATCAGAATACTAAGGGCAGACTCACTGTGGTTTCTGCTGACGGTGACTTCAATCCCGACCTCTCTGCTTATTCCGAAGCACAGGGACACGAGGGTAATATCCGTCACTTTGCCGACGTAGTTCTTAACGGTGCTGAGCCTATGTTTGTTCCCCAGCAGGGTATAAATATGGTCAAGATACTTGAGGCGATCTACAAATCCGCCGAAACCGGCAAGGAAATATTCCTTTAATTTAATTACAAGGAGCTTAAAATGGAAAAAAAGCTTAAATTTGCTATAATAGGCTGTGGCGGCATTCTTGAATGGGCTCACCTGCCCGGCTACATCAAGATGGATAACGTGGAAATCGTTGCTTTCTGTGATATCATCCCCGAACGCGCTGAAGCGATCGCGAAGAAATACGCGGCGAAAAAGAAGCTTGACACTGTTCCCGCAACCTACGAAAATTATAAGGACGTTCTCGCTATCCCCGGCCTTGATGCTATAGATATCTGTACTCCCAACTATCTTCATTCCATCATCGCAGTAGAGGCACTTGAGTGCGGTCTCAACGTATTCTGCGAGAAGCCCGATGCAGTAAGTGTTTCCGAAGCTGAGAGAATGAAGGCAGCTGCTGAAAAGAGCGGCAAGACTCTTATGGTTATGAGAAATAACCGTTACAGACCCACCATGTCATACCTTAAGCAGCGTATTGAATCAGGTAAGATGGGTAAGATCTACGCAGGTCGCTGCGGTTGGCAGAGACGTCGCGGTGGTCCTCCTCACGGCAGCTGGTTCTCAAATAAAGAACAGTCCGGCGGCGGTCCCCTCATTGACCTTGGCGTACACATGATCGACCTTGCCATGTGGCTGATGGGCAACCCCAAGCCCGTATCCGTTACCGGATGTACATATCAGAAGTTCGGTAATGCGTCAAACGAAGATGAGCTCCCCGAAGGAGAGAACATTTTTGACGTTGAAGACCTTGCAATGGCATTTATCCGTTTTGAGAACGGTGCTTGTCTTCAGGTAGAGGTTTCCTGGGCATCCAACGTAGTTAACGAGGATGTATTCCTCGAGCTTCGCGGTACCGAAGAGGGCGCTGCAGTCGGTAATATGACAGATAATATGGTTGAGATATTCGGCCAGGAGGGTCCTTACGTGACCGACTTCAAGCCTATCATCTGGGACGAGCTCGCAATTCCTCAGCATGAGGCAAACATCCGCCACTTTGCCGATGTTCTTCTCAACGGTACTGAGCCTATGTTCGTTCCCGAGCAGGGTCTCAATATGGTCAAGATCCTCGAGGCGATCTACAAGTCTGCCGAAACCGGCAAAGAGGTCATTCTTTGATCCCTTAAAAATTTGATTTAATTGTGACGGTATAAGTTTCCGGTATGCCGGATCATCGGCATACCGGAAACGCCCCGTCCGTTAATATGCACCGAACCGGACTCGTGTCCGTACTCGGTTAAATTCTTTATCTACAGGAGAAAGTAATCATGTCAGAAAAGCTTAAGTTCGCCGTGATCGGTTGCGGCGGTATACTTACCTGGGCTCACCTGCCCGGCTACATTAACATTGACAACATAGAGATCGTTGCATTCTGCGATATCGTTCCCGAGCACGCAAAAACTGCTGCTGAGAAGTACGCAAAGGAAAAGGGTCTTGACACCGTTCCTCCCATTTATGAGGATTACAAGGATGTTCTTGATATCCCCGGTCTTGATGCAATAGATATCTGTACCCCTAACATTTTCCACTCCATTATCGCAGTGGATGCTCTTGAACGCGGTATCAACGTACTTTGCGAGAAGCCCGACGCTGTAAGCGTTTCCGAGGCAGAGAGAATGAAGGCAGCGGCTGAAAAGAGCGGTAAGACCCTTATGGTTATAAGAAACAACCGTTTCAGCGGCAAATCTCAGTTCCTTAAAAAGCACATTGAGAAGGGTAAGATGGGTGAGATCTACGCAGCTCGTTGCGGATGGCAGAGACGTCGCGGCGGTCCTCCTCACGGCAGCTGGTTCTCCGATAAGGCTCAGTCCGGCGGCGGTCCCCTCATCGACCTCGGTGTACACATGATCGACCTTACCATGTGGCTCATGGGTAACCCCAAGCCGGTTTCCGTTACCGGTTGTACCTACAACAAGTTCGGTAATGACGGCAGTGCAGAAGGTCCTCTTCCCGAGGGAAAAGAGTCTGTTTACGATGTTGAGGACCTTGCAATGGCATTCATCCGTTTCGACAACGGTGCATGTCTTCAGGTCGAGGTTTCCTGGGCATCCAACATTAAGGAAGAAGACTTCTTCGTTGAGCTCAGAGGTACTGAGGAAGGCTCCAATATCGGTAACATCACCCGCGATAACCTCAAACTGTTCGGTAGCGAGAGCGGTGTATGCTACGATACTGATCCTCACATATACGATTCCAAGCCTCCTCACGAAGCTAATATCTGCCACTTCGCAGATGTTATCAGTGGCAAGGCTGAGCCCATATTCGTTCCCGAGCAGGGTCTGAACATGGTTAAGATCCTTTGTGCTATCTACGAGTCTGCAGAGACCGGCAGAGAGATCAAGCTTTGATTCACGGGCGAAAAAATATTAACGTAGGAGAAAAAATATGTCTAAGATACTTAAAATGGCTATAATCGGCTGCGGCGACATTATGAACGGATGTCACCTGCCCGGTTACATAAAGATGGACAATGTTGAAATCATTGCTTTCTGCGATATTATCAAGGAAAAAGCAGAGAAGTCCGCAAAAGAATATGCAAAGGAAAAGGGACTTGATACCGTTCCTGCAGTATACGAGGATTATAAGGAAGTTATCGCTCTCCCCGGTCTTGATGCTATAGATATTTGTACTCCCAACTATCTTCACTCCATCATTGCGGTAGCCGCTCTTGATGCAGGTCTCAACGTATTCTGTGAGAAACCTGATGCTGTAAGCGTTTCCGAGGCAGAGAAGATGAAGGCTGCAGCAGAGAGAAACAACAAGGTTCTTATGGTTATGAGAAATAACCGTTACAGAGCTACCTCTGCATTCCTTAAGCAGCGCATTGAAGAGGGTAAGCTTGGTGAGATCTACGCCGGCCGTTGCGGTTGGCAGAGACGCCGCGGTGGTCCTCCTCACGGAAGCTGGTTCTCCAGAAAAGCTGAGTCCGGCGGCGGTCCCCTCATCGACCTTGGTGTACACATGATCGACCTTGCTATGTGGCTCATGGGCAACCCGAAGCCTGTTTCCGTTTCCGGCTGTACATACAACAAGTTCGGTAATGACGGTAGCGGTTGGGGTCCTCTTCCCGAGGGTATGGAATCTGTTCATGACGTTGAAGACCTTGCAATGGCATTTGTTCGTTTTGAGAACGGTGCTTGTCTTCAGGTTGAGGTTTCCTGGGCATCCAACGTTATCGAAGACGATATCTTCATCGAGCTTCGCGGTACCAAGGAAGGTGCTATGCAGAACAACAATACCAATGGCAAGATGATGCTTTACGGTCACAACGAGAATGGTGAAGAGTTCTCTATCGAAGCACCCGCAGTAGAGAATGAGGTTCCTCAGCACGAGGCAAATATCCGTCACTTTGCTGACGTTCTTCTCAATGGCGTTGAGCCTATGTTCGTTCCCGAGCAGGGTCTGAACATGGTTAAGATTCTTGAGGCTATCTACAAGTCCGCTGAAACCGGCGACGAGATTCTTCTTTAATTCCAAAAAAAATAAAATTTATATATAATGAGGTAAATTAAAATGATTAAAGTAACAGTTTGGAACGAATTCCAGCACGAGAAGGAAAGTGCAGAGGTAAGAGCTGTATACCCCAACGGTATTCACAACGCTATTGCTGATTTCCTTCGCTCTGACGAGATCGAAGTAAGAACCGCTACTCTTGACGATCCCGAGTGCGGTCTTACCGAAGAGGTTCTCAAGGACACCGACGTTCTTATCTGGTGGGGCCACATCGCTCATGACAGAGTACCCGACGAGGTAGTTGCACGCGTAAGAACTCAGATCCTCACCGGTATGGGTCTTATCGTTCTTCACTCCGGCCACCACTCCAAGATCTTCCGTTCCATGATGGGTACCAGCTGTAACCTTAGCTGGCGTGAGGACGGCGACCTTGAGAGAATCTGGACCATCAACCCCGCTCACCCCATCGCTAAGGGTGTTGGCAGATACTTCGAGATCGAGGGTGTTGAGACCTACGCTGAGCCTTTCGGTATTCCCGAACCCGATGAAGTAGTATTCATGGGTTGGTATGAGGGCGGAGAAGTATTCCGTTCCGGTTGTACCTTCCACCGCGAGAACGGCCGTATCTTCTACTTCCAGCCCGGCCACGAGACCTTCCCCATCTTCTATCACGAGACCGTTCAGACCATCATCCGCAACGCTGTTGAGTGGGCTGCTCCCGTTCTTCGTACCCCCGGTCTTAAGTGCCCCAACGTTAAGAAGGTTCACAAGACCTGCAAGGACTAATTTAGTTTAAATTATCAATGAAAATTGGCGATACTCGGCAAAAAACCGAGTATCGCCTTTTTTTAATCTTTTGAAATTACACTTTCCGACTCTTTTTTTAAAAACTACTTGTGTTTTCACAAAAGCGGATGTATAATAATAAATGAAATAAATACAGGGGAGCTCGTGTGGGCGGGCTGAGAGGAAGTAATCCAACTTCGACCCTTGAGTTTCGTCTGTGACGAAACTCGAACCTGATGTGGATAATGCCGCCGTAGGAAACGTTTTTGCTCTGTTACAGGAGGATACCGCAAAAGGTATTCTCCTGTTTTTTAATATCTTTTGAGAAAGGAGGAAACGAGAACCACTTATGTGGCGGACCGAGGGGGAGCGCCCTGGGTTTTGTATATCAGCGATGGGAAGCCGTGTTCCGGCGTGAGAGGATGCCAATAAGCATCGACCGAAGTTCCGTGTCATTATTACCGGAATAACTTCACATATTTGGGAAGCGTTGCTGATGACTGACGTTTCCGGATTCACTCAAAGGAGAAAATTAACATGAACAAAACTAACACGAAGAAATTAGCGGTTGCCGGTGTGTTCTGTGCCGTTGCCGTTGTAGGCAGTCTGTTTTCTGTCCCTGTTTTTGGAAGTAAATGTTCCCCCGTTCAGCACATGGTCAACATTCTGTGTGCGGTATTACTCGGTCCCGGATACGGCCTCTGTACAGCATTTTCGGCGGCTTTGATCCGCAATCTGCTCGGTCTTGGAAGCTTGATGGCTTTCCCCGGAAGTATGTTCGGTGCATTGGTGTGCGGTATTGTTTACGCTAAAGCTAAGAACATTTTCGGTACCTTGATCGGAGAAGTCTTCGGTACTGCTGTACTTGGCGGTCTGTGTGCATACCCGGTCGCAATTTTCTTTATGGGACAAGGTGCGGCAGATCTTGCTTTTTATGCTTATATCGTTCCTTTCTTAATCTCCACCGTCGGCGGTGCAATCATATCCGCAGTTTTGATTTACAGCTTAAAAAAGTCCGGTGCTCTGTATACAGTGCAGGACACTCTAAACAGATAAGGAGAAAGAAAATGTTCCATAATATACTTGAAAACGTACGAAAGAAATGTCCGTTGATTCATAACATTACCAACTATGTGACCGTCAATGACTGTGCCAACATCGTGATTGCTTGCGGTGCGTCACCCATCATGGCTGACGATAAGGATGAGGTTACAGATATCACAGCTCTTTGTGACGGACTAAACATCAACATCGGTACTCTGAACAATGGTACGGTTGCGTCCATGCTGATTGCCGGTAAAAAAGCAACCGAGCTGAATCACCCTGTCGTATTAGACCCTGTTGGAGCGGGTGCATCCAAACTCAGAACAGATACGGCTATGAAATTACTTAAAGAAATAAAGCTCACTGTTATTCGCGGTAATATTTCAGAAATCAAAGCCCTTGCTTCAGGCAAAGGCACAACCAAAGGAGTAGATGCAGATACAGCAGACAAGATAAACGAAGATAACCTTGATGATGTAATTGCTTTTGCAAAGGCTTTTGCAGAGGACACAAGAGCCATTATTGCCATCACCGGTGCAATAGACATTGTGGCAGACGGTAAAAAGGCCTTCTGTATCCGCAACGGACACCCTATGATGTCTTCCGTCACCGGAACGGGGTGTCAGCTCTCTGCAATGACTGCGGCCTTTGTAACCGCTAACCCCGATCATCCTCTTGAAGCTGCAGCGGCGGCTGTTTCCGCAATGGGATATGCCGGAGAGATTGCATATAACAGACTTACCGAAAAGGACGGTAATTCAACTTACAGAAACTATATAATTGATGCGATTTACAATATGACACCCGAAATGCTGGAGAAAGGTGCAAAATATGAGGTTAGATAAAAAAACAATGTTACTGTACGCCGTTACAGACAGAGCGTGGGTAGGTAAACAAAGCCTGTACGAGCAGGTAGAGTCTGCCTTAAAAGGCGGTGCAACCTGTATACAGTTAAGAGAAAAGGAACTCAATGAAGGAGCTTTTCTCGAAGAAGCAATTATGATCTCCGCATTGTGCAAACAGCATGGGGTACCGTTCTTTATCAACGACAATGTGGAAATTGCCATTAAATGCAAGGCGGACGGTGTTCATGTAGGACAAGAGGATATGGAAGCCGCACAGGTTCGCCAAAGAGTCGGAGACGATATGATTATCGGTGTATCCGTACATTCTGTGGGAGAAGCTCTCACAGCCGTCAAAAACGGCGCGGATTATCTTGGTGTCGGAGCTGTGTTTTCCACTTCAACCAAGACAGATGTAAATGTTTTACCGAGGGAAGTTCTTCGTGATATCTGTATGGCTGTAAATATTCCTGTAGTTGCTATCGGTGGCATCGGTAAATCAAATATATTTCAGCTTGCCGGCATCGGCGTGGATGGTGTGGCTTTAGTCAGTGCTGTTTTTGCAGCCGACAACATTGAAGACGAATGCCGTTTACTTCGCAAGCTGTCGGAAGAAATGGTGAACGCATGAAACTAAAGTGTGCAATTTTCGATTTTGACGGAACACTATTTGACTCCATGTTCATTTGGGATAATGTAGGAGAGAGTTATCTTCGTTCTCTGGGAAAAGAACCGAAGCCGTCTGTGCGTGAAGATGTCAGAGCCTTGAGCCTTTACCAATCCGCTTGTTATTTTCAGAGAGAATACAGCTTGTCTTATTCCGTTCCGGAAATCGTTACCGGTATCAATCAGTGTATCGAACTTTTTTATGTCAATGCGGTTCTTCCAAAGCCCGGTGTTATTGATTTTTTGGAAAAAATGAAAAAAGCCAACATCCGCATGTGTATTGTCACAGCTTCAGACCGATATCAAATAGAAGCCGCTTTAAGCAGATGTAAAATGAAGCACTATTTTGATGTGATTTTCACCTGCAGTGAAGTGGGGTACGGCAAAGATGAGCCTGTAATTTTCCGCAAAGCGATGGAATATTTCGGTGCTGACCGAAATACAACTGTTGTTTTTGAAGACGCCCTTCATGCCATAGAAACCGCAAAAACCGACGGTTTTACCGTAGTAGCTGTATTTGATAAAAGCGAGATGCGGCAAAACGAAATTCTTAGTCTGTCAGACTGTTATCTTGACAGCTTTAATAATACGGAAAAATTTTGGAATTTACTGAAAGAAGATGAAAAATAAAATGAAAACTGCACTATCTATTGCCGGAAGCGACTGTAGCGGAGGCGCCGGTATTCAGGCAGACATAAAAACAATGACCATGAACAGTGTTTATGCCATGAGTGCGATCACAGCACTGACGGTGCAAAACACAACCGGCGTAAGAGCAATTAAGGAAACATCTCCGGATTTCTTGAAACAACAAATTGATGCGGTATTTGAGGACATCTATCCCGATGCCGTAAAGATCGGCATGGTAGCATCCGGCAAGCTGATCCGTGTAATTGCGGACAGGCTAAGATACTACGATGCAAAGAATGTGGTCATTGACCCGGTCATGGCAGCAACCTCCGGCTCTGCTTTGATGAAAAACGATGCGGTAAAAACTCTTACCAAAGAATTACTGCCCCTTTCAACTCTCGTCACGCCTAATATCCCGGAAGCACAGATTCTTTCCGGTCTGACCATCGAAAGCAAAGATGATATGGTGACTGCCGCAAAGCAAATCGGAGATAATTATCATTGTGCGGTTCTGCTCAAAGGCGGTCACAGCATCAACGATGCAAACGATCTGTTATATTCAAACGGTGAACTTACTTGGTTTGAAGGAAAACGAATTGACAACCCAAACACCCACGGTACCGGATGCACACTGTCTTCCGCTATCGCATCCAATCTCGCAAAAGGGTTTACTCTTGCCGAATCCGTGCAGAGAGCAAAGGAGTATATCTCCGGTGCTTTGGCGGCAATGCTTGATCTTGGCAAAGGGTCAGGGCCGATGAATCATGCTTTTGATCTGCAAATCGATTCTGCGGGAGAATAATTTTTGCAGAACCGTGCACTGTTCAAACAGGAGTGAACCGATCTCTCACCATTTTATCTTTCGTATGATCATAATACAAATTTAAGAGCTATTCCGACACAAATTTTGCGAAAAATTAGTTTTCTATTCTACATGTTCAAGAAATGTTTATATATTTGTGTTAAAATTATTCTGTATTTCTATACTCAGAAAATTTTAAGGAAAGGATCGCGAAAACCGCGATATGAATTCTTTATGATCAAGATAGAAAACTTGGTGAAGCGATACGGCGGAAACTATGCCCTTGACGATATCAGCTTCACAGTAAATGAAGGAGAGATAGTCGGTTTCCTCGGCCCTAACGGTGCCGGAAAATCCACTACCATGAATATCCTCACCGGATTTCTCTCTTCTACCTCCGGTACTGTGACGATAAACGGTATCGATATTCTCGAAGAGCCTAAGAAGGCAAAGGAGCTTATCGGATTTCTTCCCGAGCAGCCCCCTCTCTATCTGGATATGACCGTTGAGGAATATCTTAACTTTGTATATGATCTCAAGGGCTGTAAGCTCAACCGTTACAAGCATCTGCGCGAGGTTTGCGAGGTAGTTAAGATCACCGATGTGTACAAGCGTCTTATCCGTAACCTGTCAAAGGGTTATCGTCAGCGTGTGGGTATCGCCCAGGCTCTTATCGGTAATCCTAAGATCATCATCTTTGATGAGCCCACTGTAGGTCTTGACCCCAAGCAGATAATTGAGATCAGAAACCTTATCCGTACTCTCGGCAGAGATCACACCGTTATTCTCAGTACCCATATACTCCCCGAGGTACAGGCTGTCTGCGACCGTATCGTTGTTATCAACAACGGTAAGATCATCGCTGACGAGAAGACAGAGGATATCACCCGTGCCGTACAGAACAACCGCCGCTTCAACGTAAAGATATGCGGTCCGAAGAAGGAAGTTCTGGCTATGCTCAAGGCAAAAACAGGTATTGTATACGCCGAGGAGCTTGCTGAAAGAGACGGAGACGCTACTACTTATATGATAGAAAGCGAACCCGGTGTCGATATCCGTAAAAATCTTTTCTATACTCTCGCTGAGAAGGGCTGGCCCCTTATCGGTCTTGAGGGCGTGGGAATGAACCTTGAGGATATATTCATTTCTCTTATCGATAACGGTGGAGAGGATAACCGCAGAAAGAGATCAAGACAGCAAAAATCCAGGATCCAGATATCCGAGGAAGGAGGAGATAACTGATGGGCGCAATCTACCGCCGCGAAATGCGGGCATACTTCACTACTCCCATAGGATACGTATTTATGATCGTATTCCTCATGCTTGCCTCTTCTATATTCTGTCTCACCACTATTCAGCTGGGAGAGCGCAGTAATCTCTTCATGTATTTCACCATTCTGATATTCCTTCTCATTATTATAATCCCCATTCTGACCATGAAATCCTTCTCGGAAGAGAAGAAAATGCGTACAGAGCAGCTGCTCCTTACATCCCCCATCTCGATCGCGGGTATGGTAGCAGGTAAGTACTTTGCCGCTATGACTATGTACACCGGTACTCTTTTGGTATCTGCTCTTAACTTCTACACCATCTTTAAGTTTGCGGCTGAGGGTTCCGACCCCAACGTCGCATCGATCGTCGGTAACCACATAGCACTCATCCTTGTAGGAAGTGTCTTTATCGCAATCGGTATTTTCATTTCCTCCCTCACCGAGAACCAGCTTGCGGCGGCGATCATCACCGTTGCGGTCATTCTGGTGCTTCTGGTCAGCGGCTTCCTTGCAGACCTTATTCCTTTCTATCCCATTCGTATGGTTGTAAAGTGGATCTCCATCTTCACCAGATTCTCATACTTTACCTACGGTATTTTCGATTACAGCGCGGTGCTCTACTATCTGTCGATATCCTTCCTGTTCCTTTTCCTCACCGGACGAGTATTCGACAAGCGTCGTTGGGGCTGATATAAGGAGGCGTAAAAATGAACAAACTCAATATTCTTCATAACAAGCGCTTCCGCCACGGTACCTTCTCCCTGGTTTTCACTGTGGTGATTATCGCTCTCGTTGTTATTCTTAACGTTATCGGTTCTTCTCTCTACCAGAAGTACCGTCCCTCCGGCGACATGACCATGACCGATCTCTACACCCTCTCTGATGCGTCAAAGGAGCTTCTTTCTGACGTTACGACCCCGGTCAATATCATTTTCTGTGCAATGCCCGATAAGCTCACCGAAAGTAACGAATACATGAGATACGTATACTACTCGGCTCTTGAATATGAAAAGGCATTTGATTTCGTGACGGTGGAATACAAAGATATATACGCAAACCCCACCTCTATTGAAAAATATAAGACCTCAAATGCATCTACTATAACCCAGTCTAATGTAATTATCGAAAGCGGCAGTGAGTTCCGTGTTTTTGCACTCCAGGCCTTTTACAGAATGTCCTCCGAGACAGATAGAGTTTTTGCATACGACGGTGAAATGAAGATAACCTCTGCGATACTTCAGCTCACTGCATCCGATATGCCCATTGCATACTTCACCAATACCCACGGTGAGCAAGATGCCAAAGAGGGAAGTGCTATCTGGACAACCTTTGAGAATGCGGGTTTTGAGGTTCGTACTCTTGATCTTGCGACAGAGGAAATTTCCCCCGATGCGAGAATCATTGTCATCAATAACCCCATCTACGACTTTGCAAGCCGTGAAGATACGGGAAGCGATAACAGTGAAATACAGAAGCTTGACGATTTCCTCTCGGATTACGGTTCTCTTGTAGTATTCAGAGACCCCGTGATCTGCAAGACCCCCAATCTTGACGAGTATCTCGAGGAATGGGGCGTTAAGTTCAGCCCTGCTACCGTAAGAGACAAGGCTCACTCCATCAGCATGACTCTTGGCGGACTCCCCTATTCCGGATACGGTATCGTTGCCGAGTATCCCTCTGAGGGTCTCGGTGCTTCCGTTCTTTCCGCGATCAGAGACCTTGAGTCTCCCCCCAAGACCATCGTTCCCCTTGTCGCACCCATCACCATGCTTGATCTGATGGACACCAGCAAGGATATTTCCCCCATCCTCACCACCTACAGCGGTGCAAGCCTTGAGGCAGACGGCGGAGTTATCGAGGAAAACGGAAAGTACAACCTTATGACTCTGTCCCGCTACACGAGAGTCAAGGACAATATCGAATATTACTCCTACGTTCTCGCCTGCGGATCTCCCTACTACACCTCCTTCCTTGAAAGCACCAGCTATGCAAACGAGGATATCCTCTACAGCGCTATCCGCGCTATGGGTAAGGAAAAGGTTCCGGCTGACATAGACTTCAAGCTTATTTCAAGCGAGGCTCTTGACATTACAGAGGCAGAGCAGACCCAGTGGACCTGGATCCTTATACTCGCTCTTCCCACCGTTGCCGCAGTATGCGGAATAGTAATCTTCGTTAGGAGAAAGCACTCGTAATGAAAAAACAGAAAATACTTGCTATAGCGGCATTCTGTGCCGCTGTAGTACTGATACTCCTTTACTTCTTTGTTATCTCCCCGGTCCTCCTTGCGGAAGACCCGGCAGATACAGAGGAGACACAAAAGCCTCTTGAAAACGAGGTAATAAACGAAAGCGGACGTACTCTCCTTTTCCCTCATTATGAACGTGAGAGCATACAATCCATAGAAGTGTACAACTCAAACGGTAAATATACCGTCTACAGAAACGCCGAGGACACCTTTGTTCTCAACGGCTTCGAGGAGCTGAGTCTGGATCCCACCGTTCTTTCCTCTGTTATCGTCGGTGCAGGGTACTCCATTACCATGAACCGTATTACTGAGGAAGCAGAGGATCTCTCCGAGTACGGTCTTGACCCGGAAAAGGACGATCCCGCATGGTACCGTCTGACCACCATTGATGAAAAGCAATATAAGGTATATATCGGTAAAAAGCTGGTATCGGATGCCGGATATTACGTTTGCCTTGAGGACAGCAGAGCAGTATATACCATAACCAATTCCCTTTTGGATACGATGTTCCTCGGTAAAGAGAACATTGCGGCAAAGCAGATCACCACCACCATTGCATCGACCGACATGATGAAGGTAACTAAATTCGCGGTCATGAAGGGTGAGGATACTGTGGTTTCGGTAAAATCCATCACTGAAGCCGAAGCAGAGAGCCTTGGTCTTGATATTAACTATCAGCTCGTCGTTCCCAAGGGCTATAACCTTAACGTAACCACCTATACCGCTGCTCTTGAGTGTTTCTCTTCCTTTGAGGCTACCGAGATCGCGGCAATAGGCATCACCAAGTCCAAGCTTGAAAAATTCGGCCTTACCGGTGCACCGTATTCGATATATTTTGAGCTTAACGGAGAGGAGACCTATCTTACCGTAAGCGAAAAAACTGAAGACGGAAAATATTACGTTGCATCACACAACAACGATGTTATCGGTGTTTACCCTGCAGAGAGCTTGCCTTTCCTTGAAACAGATGTTATACGTTGGGTAGACCAGTCGATATACATGGTTAATATCAACGAGATCGCAGAAATCAAGATAGAGAGCAACAGAGTAAATGAAACATTTACCCTTGAGGGTGAGGGTCAGGATCTTATAGTTACTACAAGTGAGGGTCTTAAACCCGATGTAAAGAACTTCAGACAGTTCTACAAGACTCTTCTCTCTACCTATATTCAGGGATATTCTGAGCTCAGCGATGAGGAGATCGAGGCGGCTAAATCAAAAGAGCCTCAGCTTACCTTTACCTACACCACCCGTGCAGGCAAAACTACCGTATATCAGTTCTATACCATCAGTGAGCGCAAGTCCATCTGTGTCATCGACGGCGAGGGCGGAGAATTCTACTATCTCTATACCCACGCAAACAAGATATCTTCCGACTGTATTAAGATAATAAACGGCGAGCCGGTAGATTCAGAGGACAGAAACTGATAAAGTTAAATAAAGTATAAAAGGACAGAGATAAGGGAGCGTACTCTTAAAGACAGTTTTAAAATTGAATAGAATACGACACCTACCGACAGGAGGACAGAGGGCTATATGCTTTCTGTCCTTTTTGTTTGCTCTGCACAGAGTTATAAAAAGCCTTCTCCTGCGGGAGAAGGCTTTTTGTATACCCTGAAAGTCCATCTGTTTTTCTTGACAAGCACTGCATTTGTGGTCACAAATGATTTGTAGTTACAAATGATTTGTGGTCACAAATACAAAATACGGCATACCTCTTTCGAGATATACCGTATTCCTGCAAAACTGTCCTTTAGGCTACGACTCTAATGTCTGCCTTTTTTTATAATTAGCATATTAAATTTACGCTTCGATCGCGATCAGCTCCAGCTTTTCTCTGTCTCTTTCATCATAAGCGTGCCAAGCGACCGCGCGATTCTTTTCGGGTACCAGCATCATCATCTGTCCGCACATTCCGCCCTTGCCGTACGCGCGTCCGCCGAACATGGATTTTATCTCGTATCCGCGGTCAAAAACGGTCTTTACCCAGTCCTCGGAAATTATTCTCTTTCCGCCGTATTCGCCTCCCTGCAGGTAAAGCTGTGCTAATTTTACCATGTCGCATGAGCGTATGTAAAGTCCGCTTCCACCCAGCGGATGTCCCATCGGGCAAACGCTCCACGCGACTTCTTGGAACTCGAGGGGGAAGAACAGCTTTTCCCACATAAATTCGGTCAGATTTCTGCCGGTCTTTTCTTCAACAATGCGTGCCAGCAGATAGTACGCACCGTCTGAGTATTCGTGTCTTTCGCCCGGAGTGTATACAAGCGGATTTGTAAGTATGGCTTTAAGAAAATCACGTCCGTACTCGTAGGTAGAAGCAAGATCTATATCAAGGTAACAGCAGGGAAGTCCCAGCTCGTGCTTGAGTGCCATGTGAACGGTGGAGTCGTTCCATCTTTTGTCCATGCCTTCGGGAATGTATTTTTTAAGAATTTCGGTAACCTTTTCGTCGGTGGACAGCATTCCCTCATCTACCAGCATACCGATAGCGGTGACCACGAAAGCCTTCGCCACAGAATAGGAATCCTGACAGGGGTTGCTATTGCCGAAATGGATGGTCTCGACCACGCCGTCGGTAATCTCGGTGTAGTGGAGCAGGTTGAAATGCGTTTCTTCTACGTATTTGGTTACTGCTTCTGTAAGTTTGCTCATTTTCTCTCTCCGTCCTTTAAGTCAAACTATATTTTGTATTATACTAACACAAAAAATCGGTTATATCAATAGGTGGATAGAATTTTTGAAATGTATTTGCGTGGGAGGCTATCCAAGGTAAACAGAAGTCTCTATGCCTTGTGGGTATTCATCGCAAAACATCCGGGCAGAGAGCAATTTTCACACGGAGATATCGCACAGCAGTTGCGGTATCTCTGTTTTTATTTTACATACGTCAGATATTTAAATCTTTTTGATCCCCCAAAATTAATAAAATATATACATTTATCCCACCTGTAATAATTGTTTTTTTATTCCTTATATGATATAATAAAATGGAATACATATACTCTTATATTCAAAGGAAATTAATGTTATGTACTTGAACGAAAATAATAAAAAAATCGTTGTAAAGGTTGGAACCTCCACTATTACACATCCTACCGGAGCACTTAATCTTCGCCGTATCGAGTCTCTTGCAAGAATACTTTCAGATATTAAAAACGGGGGCAGACAGGTAGTTCTTGTTTCCTCCGGTGCTGTTGCCGCTGGAATCTCCCGACTCAGCCTTGATCACCGTCCGCGTACCCCGGAGGAAAAGCAGGCTCTTGCCGCTGTCGGTCAGTCTGAGCTTATGAATATATACAGCCGTTTCTTCTCCGCATTCGGTCACTGTGTAGGTCAGGTTCTTATGACCCGTGACGTTGTTGATTACACCATCCGCCGTGCGGCTACCGAGAACACCTTCTCACAGCTCCTTTCTCTCGGTTGTATTCCCATAGTTAATGAGAACGACTCCGTCTCCTCCGAGGAGATCAAGGAAGAGGATAACTACGGTGCAAACGATACCCTCTCCGCATACGTTGCTATTCTTGCAGGTGCTGATCTGCTTATTAATTTAAGTGACATCAACGGTCTGTACGATAGCGATCCTCACACCAATAAAAATGCTCATCTCATCTCCCGAGTAGATAATATTGACGATAGAATCATGGAGCTTGCCGGAGGTGCCGGCACCGAGAGAGGTACCGGCGGTATGCTCACCAAGCTTCGCGCCGCACGTCTTGCCACCGCCGCAGGTATTCCTATGTGCATCGTAAACGGCAAGGATCCCGAGATCCTTTACGATATAATGGACGGCGGAGAGCCCGGCACCTTCTTTTCCGCAAAAACCAACTGATAAGGAGTTTCCAAAATGTCAGATCTTTGTCTGAGTGAATATATAAAAGATATATGCGAGAGAGCAAAGGCCGCTGTGCCCTCTATCGCCTCTCTCCCCGAGAGCAAGAAAAATGCTATCCTCAGAGATGCAGCTAAGGCTCTGATCGATAATGCCGATGCTATTCTCTCTGCAAACAAGGAAGACCTTGATGCAGCAGAGGAGAACGGTGTTCCCAGAGTAATGCTTGATCGCTTGGCGCTAAACCATGACAGAATAAAGAGCATCGCATCACAGATGGAGGACGTTGCCGCTCTTCCTTGTCCTGTTGGCAGTGGTGAGTGCTTTGTCCGTCCCAACGGTCTGTGTATTCGTCATATAAAGGTACCTCTCGGTGTTGTGGCAATGATATATGAGGCTCGTCCCAACGTTACCGCCGATGCCGCCGCTCTTTGTATCAAGACGGGTAATGCGGTTATTCTTCGCGGCGGTAAAGAAGCATTGGCATCATCTACCGCTATTGTCAAGGTAATAAGAGATACCCTCACCGCTAACGGTGTTTCCCCCGATGCGGTATCCCTTGTTGAGTCAAGAGAAAGAGAATCCGCCTCTCTGCTTATGGGCATGAGAGGATATATAGATATGCTTATCCCCAGAGGAGGTAAGGGACTGATAAAAAGCGTAGTTGAAAACGCCAAGGTTCCTGTTATTGAGACCGGTGCAGGCAACTGCCATCTCTACGTTGACTCCTCTGCCGATATTAATCTTGCCGTTAAGGTTGCGGTAAACGCAAAAACCTCCCGCCCCGCCGTTTGCAACGCTATCGAGACAATTCTCGTTCATAAAGACGCGGCAGAGAGTTTTCTTCCCCGATTTGCCGAGGCTACCGGTCCTGTCGGTCTTGAAATAAGGGGCTGTGACCGAACAAGACAGATTCTTCCCGATGCTATTCCCGTGACTGATGAGGACTACGATACCGAATACGACGATCTTATAGTTGCTGTGCGTGTGGTTGACAGTATCGACTGTGCCATCGACCACATCCGCCGTTATTCTACCGGTCACAGTGAGGCAATAATGACAAGTGATATAGCCGCCGCAAATAAATTCACCTCATCCATTGATTCCGCGGCACTTTATGTAAACGCATCCACCAGATTTACCGACGGCGGTGAGTTTGGACTTGGTGCCGAGATCGGTATCTCCACTCAGAAGCTCCACATCCGCGGTCCTATGGGACTGGCCGCCCTTACCACAGATAAGTACATTATCGAGGGTAACGGACAGATAAGATAAGTTAAAATAAAGAAACGGACATAAAAAAATGAAAGAAGTAATCCTGCTTAAATACGGTGAGATAATACTCAAGGGGGCAAACCGCTCTACCTTCGAGGCTATAATGTTAAAGGAGCTTCGCAGAAGAGCCGCTAAATGCGGTAACTTTACAATAAGCTTTGCTCAGAGCACTGTTTTTGTGGTTCCTGCAGAGGGTACCACCGAGGCACAGTTTGAGGCTATGTACGAGGCGGCTAAGAAGACCTTCGGTTTCGCAGGCATTTGCCGCGCGGCCGTATATGAAAAAACAATGGAAGACGTTTGCCGCGGTATAAAAGAGTATATAGTCCCCAAGCTTTCGAGTATGCGTACCTTCAAGTGTGAGGCCAAGCGTTCGGACAAGACCTTCCCCCTCAAATCACCCGAGATCTGCCGTGAGGCAGGAGGTGTTATCCTTTCTTCTATCCCCTCTCTCAAGGTAGACGTTCATAATCCCGATGCCTGCGTTGATATCGAGATAAGAGGTGACGGCGCATACCTTCACGTAGGTCAGGAAAAGGGTGCAGGCGGTATTCCCGTGGGAAGCGGCGGAAGAGGACTTCTTCTTCTCTCAGGCGGTATAGACAGCCCTGTTGCCGGATATATGATGGCAAAAAGAGGTATGAAAATAGAGGCGCTCCACTTTGACAGCTATCCCTACACCAGTGAGCAGGCTCTCGAGAAGGTAGTTTCTCTGGCTGAGATAATGTCTGAGTATACCGGACCTATGTTTATGCACGTTATTTCCCTTACCGAGATTCAGGAGGCTCTCCGCGATGCCTGCAACGAGGACTACTTCACTCTTCTTCTCAGAAGATTTATGATGGCACTCTCAGACAGAGTTGCAAAGCAGTTCCACTGCGGTGCACTCATCACCGGTGAGAGCCTCGGACAGGTTGCAAGCCAGACCATAGAAGCTATAAACGTTACAGATCCCGTGGCAACAATACCTGTTTTCCGTCCCTGCATCGGACTTGATAAAGACGAGATAGTAAGATATTCCAGGGGCATGGGTGCTTTTGAGACATCCATCCTTCCTTACGAGGATTGCTGTACCGTATTTACCCCTCGCCACCCCAAGACACGTCCCGAGCTTGAAAAGGTTCTTGCCGAAGAGGCAAAGGTGGACTTTGAGGGTCTGTGTGAGAGAGCAATGGCAACTATGCGTGACATCGGAATAAAATAAAAGGATTTTTATATTATGCTTGACGTTAAGATAAAGCTTATGCGGGAGAATGCTGCTCTCCCGGAATATAAGACCGAGGGTGCGGCGGCTCTTGACCTGTGCAGCTGTGCAGATGCCCCGGTAACCATCCGTCCCGGTGAGAGAATACTGATCCCTACCGGAATTGCCATCTCCATATCCTCCCCATACTACGTTGCCCTCCTTTGCGCAAGAAGCGGTCTGGCAGCAAAATCAGGTATTGCGCTTGCAAACGGCATCGGTGTTATTGACTCCGACTACCGTGGGGAGATATTTGCGGCGATGATCAACAACAGCTCTACGGAATATACCGTTCAGCCGGGGGAGAGAATTGCACAGCTTATGTTTATGCCGATAGAGCGTGCCGCATTTACCGTTACCGACTGTCTGGATGAGACCAAGAGAGGCGTCGGCGGATTCGGCTCCACAGGAAAATAATATAACGATAAATCATTTGAAAAGAGACGAAAATGGATATAGTTTTAGCATCAGCCTCCCCGAGAAGACGTGAACTTCTCACTACAGCGGGACTTACCTTCAGTGTGCTCACTGCTGATACCGACGAATCGATACCTGCGGGGACCCATCCCGATGATGCGGTATCTCTCCTTGCAGAGAGAAAAGCCGCCGCGGTAAAGGAAAAATATAACATCGATGACGGCACACTTATTATCGCGGCCGACACGGTGGTATATCATAACGGAAATATTCTCGGTAAGCCTAAAGACGAGGCAGATGCAAAGAGGATGCTTACCTCACTATCGGGCTCACAGCATTCTGTATCCACAGGAATCGCCCTCTCCTACGGTGGAAAAACCGTATCAGAATCGGTATCCACCGTCATTCGCTTCAGAGAGCTCAGCGAAAAAGAGATAGACCTGTATATAAAAACGGGTGAACCTATGGACAAGGCAGGGGGATACGGCATTCAGGTAAAAGCTTCCATGTTCGTCACCGGTATATCCGGCGACTATTTCGCAACTGTCGGACTGCCGGTGTGCAGACTGATGACTCTTGCAAAGGAAGCATTTGACATTGACCTTTCGATCTGTGCCCTTGGCGGCAAAACAGACACTGAATAAATTTCGGAGGTATACATAGAGTGAGATATTTCGGAATAGACCTCGGAACCTCAAACACACTTATATATGAAAAAGGGCGGGGAATAGTGCTCAGAGAGCCCTCTGTGGTTGCACGAGAAGAACGATCCGGTAAAGTTGTTGCAGTTGGCGGAGAAGCACGTCTTATGCTGGGTAAAACTCCCGGCTCTATCACCGCTTTCAAACCTCTCCGTGACGGTGTTATTGCAGAGTTCGACGTTACAGCAAAGATGCTCCATCGTTTCTTCAGAAAGGTAGCCGGAAACAGCTTTTTCTCAAGACCTAAAGTTATCGTCTGTATTCCATACGGTGTTACCGAGGTAGAGAAGAGAGCAGTTGAGGATGCTACCCTTGAGGCAGGTGCTCAGTCGGTTGCTCTTATTGAGGAGCCTATTGCATCCGCTATCGGTGCAGGTCTTAATATAGCCTCCGCACGAGGAAATATGATAGTTGATATCGGCGGTGGTACTACCGAGGTTGCGGTAATAAGCCTTGGCGGTATAGTTCTCTCTAACTCCCTGCGTACTGCCGGTGACAAGCTTGACGATTCTATAACAAACTATGTAAAGAGAAAATACAATGTTGTTATCGGTGACGCATCTGCCGAAAACCTTAAAAAAACCATCGGTTCGGTATTTCCCGGTATCAGACCCGGCACGATGGATATAAGAGGCAGAAATCTCCTTACCGGTCTTCCCGCAACCGTTACCATTGCATCAGAGGAGCTGATGGAGGCAATGGACGAAGATATTACCCATATCGTGGAGTGTGTCTGTTCATCTCTTGAAAACACTCCCCCCGAGCTTGCGGCAGATATTTACGATAACGGTATTATGCTTGCCGGCGGCGGTGCTCTTATTGCAGGCTTACCGAATCTTATATACAAGGTTACAGGAGTACGTACACACGTTGCAAAAATGCCCCTTGACTGTGTTGCTCTCGGTATAGGTAAGGTAATAGAGTCTCCCGACAACTCCTTGGGTGACAGCGTTCACTACCGCACAAGATAAATTAAGACGGAAATCTAAAAATTTCAAGTATCGGAGGTAAAAACCTTGCTTCACTTCTTCAAGAGCAAATTTTTTATCGTCCTTCTTATCGTATCCCTCATCCTTGTTATTGTTCCCTCGGTGCTTTCGATAATGGGACTTTCCTCATACGTACGCAGTGCCGTTGGAGTGGTGGTATCTCCTTTTGTCAGAGTTTTTGACTATGTTTCAGACTCGATACATGGGTTTACCGATTACTTTACAGAATTTGACCGTTTGAGAGAGGAAAACGAGGAACTGAAAGACCGTATATCCCGTATGGAGGACGATATATATAACGCAAAACTCCTTGAAGCGGAAAATCAGTGGCTGTACGGATTTCTTGACCTTCGCCGCACTCACGACGATTTTACTTTTAAGGAAGCAACCATTACAAGCCGACAGGCAGTAAATTATCTTACCTCCTTCACCCTTGACTGCGGTTCGATGAGCGGTATCAAAAAAGATATGCCGGTAATCACCGCAGACGGAATTGTAGGCTATGTTTGTGAGGTAGGTGCCACCTGGTGCAAGGTCTCCTCGATCGTAGAAACATCTGTGTCGGTTGGCGGTTATTCCGACCGCGCAGGAGTCGTCGGAGTAATAGAAGGTGAGTTTTCACTCAGAGATAAATTCAGATGCAGAATGAAGTATATTGACTCGGATGCAGATATCCAGATCGGAGACAGAATTCTGTCAAGTGGTCTCGGCGAGGTATATCCGAGAGGTCTTTCTATCGGAACGGTGGAAAGTATTGAGCTTGACCCTGCATCAAGAACAAAAACCGCTATTATAAAGCCATCGGTTGATCCTGATTCTATCGACAAAGTAATGATAATAACCGATTACAGAGTCTATATCGAATAATCTATACTAAACAAAAACGCAGATACGGAAGGAGGGAGAACGATGCAACTGAAATTCTTTCTTGATAATGATAAGCTGATACGCGGTCTTTCCTACGGTGGTCTTGCCTTCTTTTTTCTGCTGCTTCAGTTAACCCTTGTTCCGCGATATCCAATATACGGTGTGTCCCCGGATCTGATGCTGTCATGTGTTCTTGCCGTTTCAATGTTCGAAGGCGGTAAATTCGGTGCTGTGATGGGTGTTACTACCGGTTTCGTAATAGACGCGGTAGGTTCTGTGGGGCTTTCATTATTACCTCTTGTTTATATGCTGTTTGGATATATCACGGGTATCTGCTCAGAGTTTCTTTTCCGACGCGGACTGTTGTTTTTTACAATAGCTTCCTCTATTGGTTACTTTCTCCGCGGTTTTGTCACTCTCATTAATATCTCGGCCTCCTGGAACCACTATTCTACAAGCTACGTCTTTCTCAGGGTTATTTTTCCCGAGATCGGACTCTCCGTCCTTTTCTCATATTTTGTCTACATTTTTTTCCGTCTTCTTGCAGGAAAATTCCACAGCTCCTTTGAGCTGAAAAACTAATTTTTTACTCTGAAAACACAAGAAAGGAGTGCAGTATGAAAAAGCTGAATTACTCGATGAGATATATGATGCTTTGCTTCTTCTTTGTCTTAGTCTGCGTTATTTATACTGCACGTCTTATAAACATACAGATCTCCGGTCAGGATTATTATTCCTCAGGTTATTCCGGCACATTTGTCCGCAAGGTTTCAATATCCGCTGAAAGAGGGGAGATATTCGACCGTAACGGAATAGCACTTGTAGTCAACGAATATTCCCAGAATATTATCCTCGACTACGGTACCATGCCTTATACCAATGCATCAAAGAATGCTCTTATCTCAAAGGCTATCGGTATAATTAAAGCAAACGGCGATGAAGATAATCTCAAAGAAACAAACTTTCCGGTAAAAGGAGTTTACCCCGACTTTTATTTCGATGAGGAATTTTTCTCAGTGCCATCCAAAGTATCAAGGTTTAACCGCATACTGAAGGATCACGAGCTTAGCGAAAACATCACCTGTGAGGCCTTTATGTCCCATTTCCTCAGATATTACGGTCTCACCGACAAAAAGGGGAACAATATATATGATGGAGAGGATCTCTATGATATCCTTGCCCGCCGTTACGACATGGATTACATGCGTTTTTCTGCAGAAACACCCTATACCTTAGCAGAAAACGTTGATATATCACTGATAACATCTCTTAAAGAGAGCATCCTTGAAGGTGTTGAAACAGACACATCATCGGTAAGAAAATACTGCTTTCCCGGATATGCATCACATATTCTCGGAAGAATAGGAAAGATCCCTGCCGCAAAGGTTGACGAATATGTTGAAAAGGGATATTCACTTGATGCTTATGTAGGTATCTCGGGAGTAGAAGCCGCTTTTGAGGAATATCTCAGAGGGCAGGACGGTGTAAAGGTAATAATCGAGGACGAATACGGTTATATTATCGACGAATATATCGAAAAAGAACCTGTTGCAGGTCAGGATGTTTATCTTACCATTGACATAAATCTCCAAATCGTTACCGAATATGCTCTTCACAATAATATAGACTATATAGTCGAATCTGCTTTGTCTTCCGGTGTGCCGCTGTCGGGTGAAGATGCCAAGGCCGGTGCTATGTCGGTGCTTGAGGTGGGGACAGGTGACGTACTTGCTCTTGCCTCATACCCCACCTATGATCTTTCTACCTTTAACGCGGATTACAGTGACCTTGTAGCCAATACATCGTCACCTCTTCTTAACCGCGCACTTAACGGAATGTATACCCCCGGATCCACCTTTAAAATCGCAACCGCGGCAGCAGCTCTGTCCGAGGGACTTGTAAGCGCTACACAGAAAATAAACGATACCGGTAAATACGAATATTTCTCAGACTATCAGCCGGCCTGCTGGATATATAACCGTTACGGTTTCGGACACGGTTACCAAACAGTAGTTGAAGCAATACAGAACTCCTGTAACTACTATTTCTTTGAGGTAGGACGTCTCCTTACCATAGAAAAGCTTACCGAATACTGTCAAAAATTCGGTCTCGGTGAGAAAACCGGTATTGAGCTTGGCGAGACGGCAGGTGTTCTCGACAGCCCCGAGTACCGTGAAAAAAGCGGTAGTGAACCATGGCAGGTAGGTGACGTGCTTCAGGTAGCTATCGGACAGGGAAAGAGTATGTTTTCCCCCCTTCAGCTGTCAAGTTATATTTCTACCTTTATAAGCGGTGAGAGACGAAGCACGCACATTCTTTCCTCTGTACAGCAGTACGGAACTAATGTAATTACCTATGAACAGGAAAGTAAGCTTCTCGATACTGTAAATATCTCTGCATATAACCGCTCGGTTATTCTCGGTGCAATGAAAGACGTTGTAGAAAGCGGTTCTGCCGCGTCTGTATTCTCAAACTACGATATTACGGTAGGCGGAAAGACCGGTACCGCACAGGTAAACGAGAATAAGAGTGCAAATGCTATCTTCACCGGATTTGCTCCATTTGATAACCCGGAAATAGTTGTTTCGATAGTTATCGAACAAGGAAACAGCGGAACCACCGCTTCAAGAGCAGTAAGAGACGTATTTGATTACTATTTCTCTCTTGGAAGCTTTTCTCCTGAAAATCAGACTGATGCAGACCCTATAGAAGAGATAATAAGACTCCACGCGGAGCTTAAAGAGAAAACGAAAAACACTGCGGCATCTACACAACCGGATAACGATGACGTAGCTGATGAATAAAATAAGGAACCCTGAAAATGAAGGATTTTAGCCACGTTCTTATACCGATTCTTCGCCTTAACGGTTTGGATGAATTTTGTGAGGGAGATTTCCCACATCTTTTTTCTGAATTTGCCGATGAGGTGGTTAATGTAAACCGTTCTATGAATCTAACTGCAATAACCGAGCCTCTCAGCTTTGCGGTACGGCATATTGCAGACTCCCTTACTGTGTCACGTTATATACCGAAAAATGCCTCGGTCATTGACGTTGGGTGCGGTGCAGGATTTCCATCTGTACCTCTTGCAATTGCAAGACCCGATATTAAAATAACCGCCCTTGACTCTACCGCCAAACGTATATCCTTTATTGCATCCTCTGCAGAGAAGCTTGGCATAAAAAATATAACCGCTATTGCCGCAAGGGCAGAGGAAGCCGCACAAGGTAAGCTTCGCTCTTCCTTTGACTGTGCAGTAAGCCGCGCAGTTGCAAGACTTAATATTCTCTCAGAGCTTTGTATTCCTTTTCTAAAGGTAGGAGGCCGTTTTGCGGCAATGAAGGGGGAGGACGGAGAAAACGAGCTTAAAGAAGCAGAGAAGGGGATAGTTACCCTTGGATGTGGAAACATTTCATGTGACAGCTTTTTACTCCTTGGCGAAGTGGAAGAGCAGAGAAGAGTTATCGTAACTGCGGAAAAAATTACTGTAACCGACAGTAAATATCCCCGAGACTTTTCACGAATAAAGAAAAAGCCTCTGTAATAAAATGTTTCACGTGAAACATTACAATATCATTGTCTTTACGTGTTCTGCTTATATTGACATTCCGTGAGATAAAGTATATAATAATATGTAGCTATACCCAAAATCATTTTGAAAGGCACCGCTTTGCGGTATGGTAAAGATTTTGGCTCAAGTTATTGCTTTTGCTAACCAAAAGGGAGGAGTCGGAAAGACAACCTCCTGTGTAAATATAGCCGCTTGCGTGGGAGCTCTCGATAAAAAGGTCCTTCTCATTGATATGGACCCTCAGGGCAACGCATCCAGCGGCGTCGGTATCAACAAAAGGGAAGTGACTTTCTCCTCTTACGACCTGCTTCTCGGTAGCGAGTCAAAGCAGATCAGAACCACAGATACCGGATTTGAAAATCTTCACGTTATCCCCACCACCATTGCTCTTGCCGGTGCAGAATTTGAGCTGGTTACTGAGGAACGCAGAGAATATATGCTCCGAGACCATATGGAGTCTCTCAGAGACCAGTACGATTACATATTCATCGACTGTCCTCCCTCTCTCGGTATCCTCACCATCGATGTTCTCACCGCCGCAGACAGTGTTATAATCCCTATGCAGTGTGAATATTATTCACTTGAGGGTCTGTCTCAGCTTATGCTGACTATAAGAAAGATCAAACAGCTCTATAATCCTAAGCTTGATATAACCGGAATAGTTATCACAATGTTCAACGGCAGACTTAATCTTTCCTCTCAAGTACTGAGAGAGGTTAAAAAATACTATTCCGACAAACTGTTCTCCACTGCAATATCCCGTAATGTTAAGTTATCCGAGGCACCTAGCTTTGGTGAACCGATAATTTATCATGATAAATATTCAAAAGGTGCACAGAACTATATGGATGTAGCAAAAGAGCTTATTGAACGTACCAAAAGCTACGGCAATCCCTGAGTAAGGAGAAAAGATTAAATGGCTAAGAAAAGCGGCCTCGGAAGAGGTCTTGATATAGTGTTTATGGAAAATTCCATAGACAGTAATTCATCCGGCGGTGTCAGTTATCTGAGAATATCAGAGATTGAACCCAAACAAGATCAGCCCAGAAAGCATTTTGAAAGTGAAGCTCTTTCTGAGCTTGCAGACTCTATAGCAACTCACGGTGTGCTCCAGCCGATAATCGTCCGTAAGCTTGACTCCGGATTTTATCAGATAATTGCAGGTGAGCGCAGATGGAGAGCATCTAAGCTGGCAGGCCTCAGCGAGGTACCGGTCGTCATAATGGATATTGACGATGCCAAAGCAGCACAAATAGCACTTATTGAAAATATTCAGCGTAAAGATCTTAACGCAGTTGAAGAAGCATTAGGGTACAGAGCGCTGATAACCGACTTCTCCCTCACTCAAGAGGAGGTTGCAAAAAAGGTAGGAAAGAGCAGGAGTGCTATTACCAATGCAATGCGTCTTCTTGATCTTCCCGACGACGTTACCGTCCTTCTCCGTGACGGAGTAATATCCGCGGGTCACGCAAGAGCCCTTCTCGGTCTTGAGGATTCTTCAGATATGATTGCCCTTGCAAAGAAGATTGTAGATAACGGCCTTTCAGTCCGCGCAGTAGAAGATGCAGTACGACTGATGAACAAGAAGAAAACCGAAGTGTCTGAAGAGACTCCTGAAGAGTCCTCCGGAAAAATAGAGATCAATTACCTTGCAGATATTGAACACAGATTGATGCGTTCTCTTGGCAGAAAGGTAAAGATAACTTCTAAAGGCAAAAACAAAAAGATAACTCTTGAGTTCAGAGATGAAGAGGATTTTGAGGCTCTGGTAAAGTTGCTTGATCCCGAAGCCATCGACTGATGATGTTTTAATGATATGTTTCACGTGAAACATATCTGAATAGCATTTAACAAAAACAGTAAACAATAAAACATATTTAACATATAAGGAAGAAAAAATCATGCTTGACATTAAACTTTTCCGTACTAACCCCGATATTATCAGAGAAAACATTAAAAAGAAGTTCCAGGACGATAAGCTTCCTATCGTGGACGAAATAATCAAGATGGATGAGGACTTCCGTCGCGCAAAACAGCGTGCTGACGAGCTCCGTGCCATGAAAAACAAGATCTCCAAGGAGATCGGTGCTCTCATGGGTCAGGGCAAGAAAGATGAAGCCGAGGAAGCTAAGAAGAAGGTCGGCGAGGCAGCAGCAGAGCTTGCGGCTTGCGAGAAGGAGTCTGAGGAGCTTACCGAGGAGATTCGCCGCCGTGTTATGATCATCCCCAACATTATCGATCCCTCTGTTCCGATCGGTAAGGATGACAGCGAGAACGTTGAGAAGGAACGCTTCGGCGAACCTGTTATTCCGGATTTTGAGGTTCCCTATCACATTGATATTATGGAGTCCCTTAACGGTGTAGACCTTGATTCTGCACGTAAGACCAGCGGTAACGGCTTCTATTACCTCACCGGTGATATTGCGCGCCTTCATTCCGGTATTCTCTCTTATGCAAGAGACTTTATGATCGACCGCGGTTTTACCTACGTTATTCCTCCTTTCATGATCCGTTCCGGCGTTGTTGACGGTGTTATGTCCTTTGCTGAGATGGAGAATATGATGTACAAGATCGAGGGCGAGGATCTCTATCTTATCGGTACCAGTGAGCACTCTATGATCGGTCGCTACGTTGATACCATTAATGATGAGGATGCTCTTCCTTATGCTCTTACCAGCTACTCCCCCTGCTTCAGAAAAGAGGTAGGTGCTCACGGTATTGAGGAGCGCGGTGTATACCGTATCCATCAGTTCGAGAAGCAGGAGATGATCGTTATCTGTAATCCCGATGAGAGCAACGAATGGTATGACCGTCTCTGGCAGAACACCGTTGACTTCTTCAGAACTCTCGATATTCCTGTAAGAACTCTTGAGTGCTGCTCCGGTGACCTTGCAGACCTTAAGGTTAAGAGCCTTGACGTTGAGGCTTGGTCCCCCAGACAGAAGAAGTACTTTGAGGTTGGTAGCTGTTCTAACCTTGGCGATGCTCAGGCAAGACGTCTCTCCATCAGAGTTAAGCCCAAGGATGGCGGTGCGACCTACTTCCCCCACACTCTTAACAATACTGTTGTTGCTCCCCCCAGAATGCTTATCGCATTCCTTGAGAACAACCTTTGTGCTGACGGCACCGTAAAGATCCCCGAGGCACTTCGTCCCTATGTTGGTGGCAAGGACAAGATTCTCCTTCCCGAAAAGAAATAATTATAAAAATAAAACACGTCACCCGTGGATAGAGGCATTGTAGTTAAAAACTGTGCCGTACTCGGCAGAACGGAGTAACTATGATACACAATACCCTTCTTGAAGTAACAACTAAAAACCCCGTTATAAGCCTTTCCATCATAATATGGTGCATTTATATCGGCGCCGTAATTGGATGGGCAGCAATATTATTCAATAAATTTGTCCCCGGTACCGTTGTAAGACGGATACTGTCAAAGAGTCTCTTTTCACCCGACCAAGCAATGACTCCGGCGGAGCTGAAGATAACATCTCCTATTCTCCTTTATATGCTTCGCGACGGTTCAAGTCTGCGCCGTATAGTGAAGAGCAGAGAAGAGGAGGAAAAAGGCCTTCTTCCCGAAAAAAAAGGATTCTTTGCATCTTTCACCCCGGATCCAAAGAGACCTGTAAAAACACAGCACTTCTATATTCCCGAGGATATCCGTTTCCGCGCGGAGTCAAGATACAGTACGGGAATCGGTGACGTTATTGCCTTGGTTATAGGCGCAGCCGTGCTGCTTGCTGCTGCATTTGTTCTTTTCAATTTCGGTATTCCTGCTATTATGGGAATGCTTGGCAGCTATTTCGGATAATATAAATAACCTTAAGGCAGAAAGGAACTCAAGAAATGAATCAACCCATGGTTAGAAATAAACCGCATTCCCGCCGCAGAAGAATGAGATTTTCAAAGATACTTCTCATTTCTGCACTGATAGCGTTTATTATGCTTATACTCACTGTCGGCGTAATGTTTTTACTTGGACTGAGATATACTTCTGTACCTCTGACTGACGGTACCTCGGTAGCTTTCTTCGGATGGATGAAAAATGGTCAGATGCAGTCAGGTACTCTCTACTATTCCGGCGGTGTTACCGCAAAATATGACAGAGAAGCCGGAATGATGATATATTCGGATAAGGGCTACTATATGGGTGAGGTATCCGGTATTCTCAAGAACGGAAAGGGTAAATTCACTTTTTCAAACGGTGATACCTACGAGGGAGAATTCGCAGGAGACCTTATGAACGGCTACGGTACCTATATAACCGCTCAGGGCGAATATTATCAGGGTAACTTTAAGAATGGCCAATTTGAGGGTCAGGGTAAATACGTATGGAAGGACGGCAGTTACTACGACGGCTACTTCCAGAACGGTAAAAAGCACGGCCAGGGCAGCAGTGTCTGGGCAGACGGTGCATCCTACTCCGGCGGATACGTAAACGGACTCAAAGAGGGAACAGGTAGATACGTTCTTGCATCCGGTGACATTTACGAGGGTGATTTCAAAAACGATATGCGCCACGGAAACGGTACCTACAGATGGTCTAACGGTGACGTTTATGTAGGCGAGCTTCAGAATAACTTTATGAACGGCAAGGGTACTATCACCTTTGCTTCCGGTAGAGTATACACCGGTGATTTCGAAAACGGACGTATAGTCTGGGGTAATGCAGCTCAATAATTTGTTGATATTTCAACATTATAAAAACAGCTTTGATAAAACAGACAGAAAAGGATTTAACCGATAAAGATGAGTAATATTAAAGATATTTCACTTGCTCCCTCCGGTAGAGACAAGATCGAATGGGTAAAGAGTTATATGCCCGTTCTTAACCTTATCAACCGTGAGTTTTCCGAAACCAAGCCTTTTGAGGGTATGAAAATATCCATGTCCATTCACCTTGAGGCAAAGACCGCATATCTTGCAATGACTCTTGCGGCAGGCGGCGCTGAGGTATACGTTACCGGTTGTAACCCCCTTTCCACCCAGGATGACGTTGCGGCGGCTCTGGTTGAGATGGGCTTTGAGGTAAACGCGCACAGAGGTACTACTGAAGAGGAATATAAAGAGGATCTTATAAAGACCCTTTCCCTTTGCCCGGATCTTATGATAGATGACGGCGGAGACCTTACAGGTCTTCTTCACGGAGAGTGCCGTGAATACGGACGTAATCTTATCGGAGGTGCTGAGGAAACAACTACAGGTATCCACCGACTTCTTGCCCGTGAGGCGGCAGGACAGCTTGACTATACTATGGTAGACGTAAACGATGCTGACTGTAAGCATCTTTTCGATAACCGATACGGTACCGGTCAGTCTACTCTTGACGGTATAATGAATAGTACAAACCTTATTATTGCAGGAAAAACCGTAGTCGTTGCAGGTTACGGATGGTGCGGTAAGGGTATTGCAATGCGTTCCAAGGGTATGGGTGCAAACGTCATTGTTACCGAGATAGATCCCATCAAGGCAATTGAAGCCCGTATGGACGGATTTGCTGTTATGCCTATGGCAGAGGCGGCTCCTCTCGGTGATCTTTTCATCACCGTTACAGGTTGCAGAGACGTTATCCGCCGCGAGCATCTTGAGATGATGAAGGATGGCGTACTTCTCTCCAACTCCGGCCATTTCGACGTTGAGATCGACAAGATTGCTCTTGAGGATATGGCAGTCAAGGTTTGGGAAAGAAAGCCCAATATCGTTGGATATGAGCTTCCCGACGGCCGTGTTCTTAACCTTATGGCAGAGGGCCGTCTTGTAAACCTTGCGGCAGGTAACGGACATCCTGCAGAGATCATGGACATGAGCTTTGCAATACAGGCTAAGTCTCTTGAATATCTTGCAAAGAACAAGGGCAAACTTGAAAAGAGAGTATATCGCGTTCCTGCAGAGATCGACCGCGAGGTAGGTGCACTGAAGCTTGCGGCTATGGGTTCATCCATTGACACCCTTACCCCGGAACAGGAAAAGTATTTAAAGAATACTCTTTGATCTGAATAATAAAAAAGAGCGCAGTCATTCCGAGTTTGGGAGAGCTGCGCCCTTTTAATAGGAACAGAGGAAATATGGAAAAACGGTTTTTAACCCACAGAGAGCAGATAGACTATCTTGTAAGCAAAAAGAACCTGACGGTAAACAATATTGAATATGCAGAAGAAATGCTTTGCCGTATAGGATATTTCGGCCTTATCTGCGGTTATAAGGCTCCTTATAAGGATCCCTATACAGGAAACTATCTTGACGGGACTACGTTTGAGGATATAGTTTCCCTTTATAAATTTGACGAGAATCTCAGAGAGCTGTTTCTCAAGTATATATTGCGATTTGAGCTGAATGCCAGGTCAATTATTTCATACCGATTTTCGGAGAAATACGGGGCAGAGCAGTCGGCATATCTGTCAGCAGAAAATTACTCAAGTGACAAAAGATATCGGGGAGATGTAAAATACCTTCTCCGAAATTTCGAGAAAACGGTATTTGAGAGTAAAAATTATTCCTATATAACCCACTACAGAAAGAAATATTCAAACGTACCCTTTTGGATACTTGTAAATTCTCTGTCTATCGGTGTTCTTGCAAAGTTCTACAAATGTATGAAGGAAGACGTGAGAAAAAACTCCGTTGCATCATTTAATGGCGTTTCTCCAGAGGATCTTGACAGGTACTTTTCTGTAATTACCAAGTTCAGAAACGTCTGCGCTCACAATGACAGACTTTACTGTTACCGTTCTCCATTCGATATACCGGATACACCTTTTCACGGTGAATATTCGACAAAGAGGGACTCAAACGGCTATACCAAGGGTAAGCGAGATCTTTTTTCGGTAGTTATCGCCTTCAGATATCTTCTCTCAAAGGATGACTACGATAAATTCATCTTTGGCCTCGGTAATATCGTGCGGCATTTTCTCAGTGTCTCAGCCAATCTGCCACCCGCAGTTCTTCTTGATACAATGGGTATTCCGAAGGACTTTGCGGAAAGGGAGATGGATATAAAACTGTGATGTTGATCAAGCCGTTTTACATCGGCGGCAGCAGATTGTTTAGGTATAATTATGTATTTTAACCCATAGAACCTCGGACAGCCGAGGACTTCTGCCCCTACGAGATCGATATATATTTTCAAAATGTGATCATGTCTTGTAGGGGAGGGTATGGTTTTCTTACAAGAAAGTGTACTACGACTTCTGAGTTATCGCTATATACTATACACTTTCGAACTCCCCCACCCGACTCCGTCGGGAGCCCCCTCGAGAGGGGGCCTTATTAAAGAAGAATTACTCGGTGTTCTTCGAACACCGAGTAATTCTTGTAGAATGCGCCACTAATACTTAAGAATTATAGCAATATAACATGCGCATTCAAGCCTCCATCTTTGAGGGAGGTGGCACGAGCGGAGCGAGTGACGGAAGGAGTTTGTTCCTTATCCCTTTGCTTTTTATAACCCCAAAAGACGATCAAATCCGATAGGGTATGGACGAATATAATTATGATTCATCTTAAACACCAATTGTCGTCCCCTGGTATACAGAAATTCTTTATACGGTGGTGGCAAGAATTACCGTTGCAATTCACTCCTCCCGTAGGTTGTTTGGGGGGGTATTCCGTATTTTATTATATAGAATCCGTCACACCCGTAGGGGCGAACTGTGTTCGCCCGATTAAGAAACCTATAACAGTATACAAAAATATCCCGACTTATGCGTTGTATTCTGAAGGACAGTTTAACTATATGGCGTAGCAACCAAACAAGCGATTACTGACAGAGGCTCCCTTGTGCAAAGGGAGGCTTTTTTGTTTGCCTTCAAGTGCGCACTTACTCACCACTCAAAGTGGTGTCCAAATAGAAAAGAGCCGATGCGGAAATAATTCCATATCGGCTCTTTTGCTGTCCTTTAGCACCCGAAGCTTAACGTCGGGATATTTTATATTTACTTGATCTCGTATTTTGTGCCTTCCTTTGTGTCGATGAGGGTGATACCCTTGTCAGAAAGCTCAGCTCTGATCCTGTCGGCTTCGGCATAGTTCTTTTCTTTCTTTGCATCAAAACGCTTTGCGATCATTTCCTCGATCCATGCGGCAAGCTCTCCGTCAGCGGCGGGAGCATCAGCCTTTTCGTTTACACGATTTGCAGCCTCAATAAGACCGATAGAAAGAACGGTATCCATATCTGCTATCGCCGCAAGCTTATCTGCGTCAGATGCATCGGATTTAAGAACATCATAAACCGCAGTGATTGCAAGAGAGGTATTAAGATCGTTATCAAGAGCACTCTCAAAGGAAGAAACAAGCTCTTTTACTTTATTCTCGTCAGCTGCTCCCTCTGCATTAAGAGAAGCAATTCTGCTGATAAGCTTTTCATAGGCTATTTTCGCGTTATCGAGAGCCTCGTATGAGAATGCCAGTGACTTGCGATAATGAGACTGGAGGCAGAAAAATCTGTATACCAGAGGGTCATAACCCTTCTCACGAAGAAGAGATACCGTCAGGAACTCTCCCTTTGACTTTGACATCTTACCTGTGGTGGTATTAAGATGGTGGATGTGGAACCAATAATTGCACCATTTGTGACCGATATATGCCTCACTCTGTGCGATCTCATTTGTGTGGTGAGGGAAAATATTATCAACGCCGCCGCAGTGAATGTCAAGACGGTCGCCAAGATGCTTCATACAGATAGCCGAGCACTCAATGTGCCAGCCGGGATAACCGAGACCCCAAGGAGAATCCCACTTAAGCTCCTGATCGTCAAACTTAGACTTTGTAAACCAGAGAACAAAGTCAGTCTTGTTCTTCTTGTTGTCATCTGCCTCAACGCCATCACGTACACCGACCTCAAGATCCTCTGCATCGTGATTTGAGAGAACATAATAATCTGAAAGCTTTGATGTATCAAAATAAACGTTACCGCCGGCAATATATGCATATCCCTCAGAGATAAGCTTCTCGACCATCTCAATAAACTCGGGAATACAGCCTGTAGCGGGCTCAACTACGTCGGGACGTTTGATATTAAGAGCCTTACAGTCAGCGAAAAAGGCATCGGTATAGAATTTTGCTATCTCCATTACCGTTTTTTTCTCGCGCTTAGCACCCTTGAGCATCTTATCCTCACCGGTATCCGCATCACTTGAAAGATGTCCTACGTCGGTAATATTCATTACTCTCTTAACGTCGTAGTGACGGCGGAGGTACTTTTCGAGCACGTCCTCCTCAATATAACTGCGAAGATTACCGATATGAGCAAAGTGATAAACGGTAGGACCGCAGGTATACATCTTTACCTTACCGGGCTCGTTGGGAACAAACTCCTCTATTTTTCTTGTCTGTGTATTATAGATTTTCATTATTTCTGTCCTTTACTTTGTTTCAAGTTCTGCCAGTCTCTTTTCAAGACGGATAATTTCCTGACGAAGCTTGCATATCTCCTGAGCAACAGGGTCGGGAATGTGTACCTGATCAAGATCACAGTTATTTACCTTTGCCCCTTTTCTCTTAACTACCTTTGCCGGAATACCCACCGCAGTACTGTCCTCCGGAACTGCCTCAAGAACTACAGCGTTTGCGGCAATTTTGGAATTGTTTCCAACCTTGAAGGGACCGAGAACCTTTGCACCGGCACCGACCATTACATTGTCACCGAGAGTGGGGTGACGCTTGCCGACATCCTTACCTGTACCTCCGAGGGTAACACCCTGATAGATGGTACAGTTATCACCGATCTCTGCAGTCTCACCGATAACTACCCCCGATCCATGGTCGATAAACAGACCGCGTCCGATAGTAGCACCGGGATGTATCTCAATTCCGGTAAAAAATCTTGCCGCCTGGCTTACCGCACGGGCCGCAGTATATCTCTTCTTTTTGTAAAGGGCATTGGAAAGTCTGTAGCAAAGAAGTGCGTGAAGACCGGAATACAGGAAAAGAACCTCAAGGGAGGATCTTGCTGCAGGGTCTCTGTCTTTTATTATTTTTATTTCTTCGGACAGAGCCTTACAAGCTTTTTTCACGTCCTTTGGCAGCTTACAGAACAGCTTTTTGTAAAGATGTCCGGCTTTCTTTTTAATATCACCAGTGTCAATTTTTATCTCCATTTGCAAAGCTCATCCTTTCGTAAATTTTGCAGTTTTTATATAAACAAAAATTCATAGTACATTATATACTTTGTTCCATACTTTTGTCAACATTAATTTTGTTCACAGAAGATTTTTTAAATTTATTTCTTTATATAAAAATATGTTGTAATAAATACTTCTTTATGATATAATATATAATATATAATTAGTATAACTATATCTTTTTATAAGTACATATAGAGAAAGGAATCCATTATGACCTCTGATGCAGATATCGGATCAATATTTTCACTGGTTATAGATCTCTTTAAGAATGAAATGTCTCACAGTTCCGTCAATCTTTGGTTCGGTGAGATGAAGCTCAGCCATCTTGACGATAGATTTGCGGTCCTCCTCGGAAAAAGTGAATTTAAATGCGATATAGCAAGAAAACGTTACCGCACTCTTCTTGAGGATAAATTTGCCGAGGTTCTTGGTTTCCCCGTTACGGTATACATCTTCTCTGAGGAAAGCGGCGGAGTTCCGGACAACTACAGTCAGCTCTCCCCCGAAACAAACGAACCTGAGTCTACTTCTGAAGAACCGAAAAAAACTTCTGCGGCAGATTCTGTCTACAGCTCCTCGCTTCAGGATAGTAAAACTCCGCCTACCACAAACTTTTATAATAAAGCATATACCTTTGATAATTTCATTGTCGGTAACTCAAATAAATTTGCGCATGCCGCAAGTATAGCGGTGGCCGAAAATCCCGCAACCGCCTATAACCCGCTCTTTATTTACGGTCCCAGCGGTCTCGGCAAGACACATCTTCTTTACGCGATCACAAACGAGATAATTGAAAAGCACCCTGAGAAAAATATCGTTTACGTAAAAAGTGAGGATCTGATCAATCAGCTTATCGAGGCTTTTGCTAAAAAGGAAACTGCGGCATTCAGAGAAAAATACCGTTCCGCCGACGTTCTTCTTGTAGACGATATTCAGTTTATAGCCGGTAAGGTTTCTCTTCAGGAGGAATTTTTCCACACATTCAACACTCTTCACGATGCAAATAAACAGATAATTCTCACCTCTGACCGTCCCCCGAGAGATATCAAAACTCTTGAGGACAGACTGAGAACGAGATTTGAGTGGGGTCTTATAGTTGACGTACAGCCCCCGGATTTTGAACTTAGAATAGCAATTCTAAAGGCTAAATCCGCGGCAAGCGGCTTTGAGGTCCCCAATGACGTACTCACCTTCCTTGCAGACAAACTTCAAGATAATATCCGCCAGATTGAGGGAATTATCAAAAAGATGGGTGCAAAGAGCTTCCTGTCCGGTGTACCGATAACGGTAGATACCGCAAGAAAGGCAATAGCAGAGCTTGTCTCCGGTACCGAGCCGGTACATATCACAATCGATAAGATACTGTCTGTAGTATCAACAAAGTACGGTATCTCCATCGAGGATATAAAGGGCAGAGGCAGACAGAAGGATAAGGCAAGAGCAAGACACATTGCCATATATCTTGTTAAGCAGATGACAGATATTCCCCTTTCAAATATTGCGAAATTCTTTGACGGAAGAGATCATACAACGATAATGTCTTCAATCGATGTCATTGAAAAGGAAATAAGAGAAAATCCTTCAATTGAGCTTGAAATAAACGATTTAAAAAAGGAACTCAGATAAAAATCAGATCTGTGTAAAAGTTATACACAGGAAAACACACGAAATAATGAATAAATAAAACTTGGGAAAAGTTTTCCACAATATGTGTAAAACTTTGTGGATATCTTAATTTTTTCCTGTTTTGAACAGTAAAAACAAGTAAATTCTTCCTGTTTTCTTATTCACAGCCATTGTGGATAAGTTAAAATGCAAGATAAAGTATTCATTCAGGACACAAAATATACACAGTATAATTACATGATTTTGGATTTTTCTCCACCGATTTTCCTGTATCTTTTCCAAAGCTTTTCCTTTTCCGACTCTTTTTTCCTGTTACAGACAGATACGGTCGAAAGTTTTTCCTTTACTGTCCACTGAAAGTGACTGTGAATATCCTACGGTTTTCCAAATCACATATGCATAATTTTCCTTTATTGAAAGGGAAAAACAGACTTTCCACATTTTCCACACACACTACTGTTACTACTACTGTCTAAAAATAAAGATATATACAATATGGAATGTGTGGCATTTGGTGAGAAAGAAGAAAATTATCTAAAAGGAAGTACCAGAAATGAAAATAACATTCAATAAAAAGTCTCTGACCGACGCTATATCTCAGCTTATGGTAGCTGTTACCTCAAAGAGTGTATCTCTTGTAACCGAGGGTATCCTCATTACTGCCGAGACCGGCGAAAACACCGTTACCATGAATGCATACGACATGGAAAAGGGTGTCAGAGTAATAATAGATGCTGAGGTAATTGAAGGCGGCAGTTACATAATCAGTGCGCAAAAGCTCCTCGGTATCGTTCGAACAATGCCGGGTGAGGAAATAGACCTTAAGGTCGACGATAAAAATACTGTTACCGTTACCGGCGGAAGAAGTATGTTCCGTCTTCATGCGTTAAACGGCAGTGATTTCCCCGGTCTTCCCGTCCTTTCCGGTGACAAGGGATTCTATATCAAGGAAAAGGATCTTAAGAATCTTATAAACCGCGTGCTTTTTGCAGTTGATGTCGGAAACCCCATGCCCGCTCTTAACGGTGTTTACTTTGAGATAGAGGGAAATACCATAAAGATAATCGGCTGTGACGGTAAGAGCTTTGCTATGTGTGACAAGGTCTGTGACCTTCAGAACAAGAGCGAGGGTGTTATCAACTTCAAGTTCATTGTTCCGGTAAAAACCGCCACAGAACTTGTGAAGATGCTTTCTGACGGAGAGGACACCGTTCTTCTTGAGCTTACAAGAAAGCACATTATATTTAAACTTGACGAAACCGTTCTCTTCTCAAGAATGATAGATCAAGAATATCTCGATTACAACAGACTTATTCCTACTGAGGCGAAAATAACCGCTACTGCCAATGCCGCTGATATAGTTGATGCCCTTGAGAGAGCGTCACTTGTAACTGAAGAAAAGATCGCAGGATCTGTACGCAGTTACGTTAAGCTGTCATTTATCGGCAACATACTTACGGTAACCTCCGATTCTGTTACCGGCAGTGTTAAGGATGAGATTGCAATCTTCCACAGAGGAGATGATCTTGATATCGGCTTTAACTGCCGTTATCTCCTTGATGCTTTCAGAGCTTGCGGTGATGAGGACGTAGAGATAAGACTTAATTCTCCACTTATGCCTATGGCATTCTCTCCCATAAACCCTAAGGAAGATGACAATTTCCTTTATTTCGTTCTTCCTCTCAGAATGAAAGAGCAGGCATAAAATAAGATATGATCGCTAAAAGGCTTGAGGTCTTTGGCTTCAGAAATATCGGACAGGCAAATATAGAATTTTCTCCCGGTGTAAACGTTCTTATCGGGGATAACGCTCAGGGTAAGACAAATGCCCTTGAGGCGGTGTACATTTTTGCAGGGGGAAAAAGCTTTCGTGCAAAAAGCGACAGAGAGCTTTTGCCATTCGGTGAAAATTACGGCGGTATCAGACTGACCATGCAGTCCTCTCTAAAAAAACGTGAGGATATAATGTCCTTTGAATACATTTCGGATGACGGAAGAAGCGCAATCAAGAGAACCGCAAAAAAGAACGGGACTGTTGAAAGAAAGATCGGCGATATGCTTGGTACCTTCCGCGCTGTTCTGTTTTGCCCGGAGCATCTGGCCTTGGTAAAAGGCGGCCCCGGGGAGAGAAGATCCTTTCTTGATATAGCTCTTTCTCAGATAAAACCGGTGTACCTGAAAAATCTTCAGCGGTTTCACGCTCTGCTTCAGGAGAGAAATAAGCTTCTTAAGGATGCACGTGAGGACAGAAGAATTTTTGATATGACGGGTGAGCTTTGGGCAGAGCAGCTTTCGGAATGTGCGGCATATATAACCGCCACAAGAGCTGAATATACCGATACTCTTTCAGAGCTTGTAAAAGAGAATTTCCGCCTTATGACCGGAGGCAGGGAAAACCCGGAGCTTTCCTTTAAGAGTAGTGCAGGAAGTGATATTGATCCTCATGATGAAAATGGGGTAAGAGAGAAGTATTTTGAACTTTATACTACCTCATCTGACAGAGAGATCGCGGCCGGTACTACCCTGTGGGGGGTACACCGTGACGATATTATGATAGAGCTTGACTCAAAGGAAGCGCGGCTTTATGCTTCCCAGGGTCAGGACAGATCGATAGCTCTTTCAATGAAGCTGTCTGAGGGAGAGATATCTGAGAAAATATCAGGTGAATCACCTGTATATCTTTTTGACGATGTAATGAGTGAGCTTGACGAGAGTCGCCGAAACTTTATTCTCAGCCGTTTTGACGGCGGCAGACAAATAATAATAACCTCCTGCGAACCTGAGTTTTTCAGGTACGGGGAGCTAAACATAATTAAGGTCGAGGGTGGAAGATATCTTTTCCCCGAAAAAGGTGGGTCTTTATAATGAAAGACAAAGAACACAACAGTGCCATATACCTTCATATAGGTAATAACAGGACTGTGAGAGAAAGAGACGTTATCGGTATATTTGATATGGATACCGCTACTGTCTCCTCCGAGACAAGAAAGTTTCTCCGAAACATGGAGAAAAAGGGAAAAACGGAGAATGTAAAAGAGGAGATCCCAAAATCATTTCTCCTTTACAGAGACATGCATGATGTTCCTCCCCTAAAGATGGAAAAAGTAAGACGCGGCAGAGACAAGAGTGACAGAAGCCGTGTTTCGATAATCCAGCTTTCTTCAAAATCCGTCCTCGGAAGAATCAAATAAGTATTATAAACAGTGAAAATATTAGAAAAGGAATGGACCTATAATGCAGACTAATAACTCCTACGAAGCTGAACAGATACAAGTTCTCGAAGGGCTTGAAGCGGTGCGTAAGCGCCCGGGTATGTACATCGGCTCCACCTCTGTGAGGGGACTGCATCACCTTGTGTATGAGATAGTCGATAACTCTATCGACGAGGCTCTTGCAGGCTGGTGCTCTAAGATAATAATTACCTTGCATCCCGACGGAAGCTGTTCCGTTCGCGACAACGGACGAGGAATCCCTAGCGGTATTCACCCCAAGATGGGTATTTCAACTCTTGAGGTCGTTTATACCGTGCTTCACGCCGGAGGTAAATTCGGCGGCGGCGGATACAAGATATCCGGCGGTCTTCACGGTGTCGGTGCTTCGGTAGTTAACGCTCTTTCCGAATGGGTAGAGGTAAATAACGTTCATGAGGGTAAGCGTGCAACAGTTCGCTTTGAAAGAGGTAAGACAGTCAGACCCTTCAGAGATGAGGGAGAGACTGACGAGCCAAGCGGTCTTTACGTTCGCTTTATGCCTGACTCTGAGATATTCGAGGAGCTGAACTTTGAATACGATACCCTTCTCAAGCGTATGCGCGAGCAGGCCTTCCTCAATGCGGGAATCGAGATAGTTCTCCGTGATGAGAGAGGTGAGGAGGTCATTGAAGACGATCTTCTCTATGAGGGTGGTATAGTATCATTCGTTGAGTATCTCAACGGAGAAAAGCATGTAGAGCCCATTCACCCCGGTGTAATTTACATCAGGGATGAAAAGGATGACAATATCGCAGAGGTTGCAATACAGTATAACGACAGTTATAATGAAACTCTTCAGACCTTTGCAAACAATATAATCACTCCCGGCGGCGGTACCCACGAGGTTGGTTTTAAGAACGCTCTTACCAAGGTAATCAACGAATACGCCCGTAAGATAGGCGCTCTTAAGGAAGCGGATAAGAATCTCACGGGTGATGACGTCCGTGAGGGTATCTGTGCGGTCATATCGGTCAAGCTTCCCGATCCTCAGTTTGAGGGACAGACGAAGGATAAGCTGGGTAACTCAGAGATCCGTTCATTTGTTGACGGAATGGTAACCAGAAAGCTGCAGGAGTTCTTTGAGGAGAATCCTTCTTCCGGAAGAGCTATAATCGAAAAGGCGACAGAAGCCGCCCGCGCCCGCGAGGCCGCGAGAAAGGCTAAGGAAATGACCCGCCGTAAGAACGCCCTTGAGGGTTCAACTCTTCCCGGTAAGCTTGCTGACTGCCAGGAGAAGAGTGTTGAGCTCACAGAGCTGTTTCTTGTGGAGGGTGACTCTGCAGGAGGTTCCGCAAAGGACGGCAGAAACAGCCGCTTTCAGGCAGTTCTTCCTCTCCGCGGTAAGGTTCTTAACGTAGAGAAGAGCAGACTTGATAAGATCTACTCAAACATTTCTCTTATTCCTATAATCCAGGCTCTCGGATGCGGTATCGGAGAGGATTTCGATATAGCAAAGCTCAGATACGGCAAACTTATACTTATGGCCGATGCCGACGTTGACGGTGCTCATATCCGTATACTTCTTCTCACCTTCCTGTTCAGACACATGCGTCAGCTTATAGAGGACGGTCACGTATATCTGGCACAGCCTCCTCTTTATAAGATACACAGGGGTAAAAAGGTAAGATATGCTTACTCGGATGCAGAGAGAGACCTTTACCTTGAGGAGCTTGGTCAGGGTGCCGCTACTCAGAGATATAAGGGTCTTGGTGAGATGAACCCCAGTCAGCTTCGCGAGACTACCATGAATCCCGCAACAAGAACTCTTCTCAGAGTTGAGATGGAGGATGCTATTGCGTGTGATCAAATATTCTCCACTCTTATGGGTGACAAGGTAGAGCCCAGACGTAAGTTTATCGAAGAAAACGCAAAATATGCGGTAAATCTTGATATTTAACCTATGATAAAAAGAATTGTGACACTGTCGGTAAATCCCGCCATTGACAGAACCATGTACTTTGACGGATTTACGGTAGGGACGCTTAACAGAACGGTAAAACAGACTGTTGTTACCGCAGGCTCAAAGGGTATGAATGCCGCAAGGGCAATACTCGCCGCAGGTGGAGAGACAATTTCTATCTCCTTTTCCGGCGGCAGCGGAGGAGCGTTTCTTGAAAGTGAGATGAAAAGAGAGGGAATACCCTCTGTGTTCATTCCTACCGGCTGCGGTGTAAGAGAGAATATAAAAATAATAGATACCGACGGATCCGGTACCGAGGCAAATGACAGAGGAGGCCCCATAACCGAGGCAGAGACAGAGAGATTTATTGATGCCGTTATTGAACATGCTGTCCCGGAAACTCTGTTTATTATGTCCGGCAGTATTCCTCCCGGTATTCCCGTTGATTTTTACCGAACTCTTATCGAGGCCGTTAAAGAAAAGGGAAGTATGACCGTTCTTGACTGTGACGGAGAGGCTCTGAGGGAGGGTATCAAGGCATTCCCCGAAATGATAAAGCCAAATCACAGAGAGCTTGAGAATTTTCTCGGTGAGAAGATATCGGGACGTGCTGAGTGCCAAGCTGCCTCAAAAAGGGTAGCGGAAAAATACCGCTGTAAGGTTTTGCTTACCATTGGAGAAGAGGGATCAATGCTTGTCTGTCCCGATGGAAAGGCAATTTATGTAAACACACCAAAGGATATTAAGGTTCTTGGATTTGCAGGAGCAGGTGACACCTATCTCGGTGTCTACTGTACCGAAAGATATATAAAAATGCAGGATGATGGGAGTGCAATGATCGCCGCCGCATCCGCATCAGCCGCAAAGGTAGAGACTCCCGGCAGTCTCCTGCCGAGTCGAAGCGAGCTGAAAAAATATGAGAGCGTACTGAAAGCAGAGAAAATGTAAGATGCTCTTATCCCGGCATAACGAAATATGCGAAAAGGAGAGAAAAATTGGCACGCAAGGAAAGTACGGAAAGCATTGAATTTCCGAATCAGAAAATAGTGAATATAAATATGGAGCACGAGGTGAAGCAGTCCTTCATCGAATATTCGATGAGTGTTATCATCTCCCGTGCTCTTCCCGACGTACGCGACGGTATGAAGCCTGTACACCGCCGTATACTTTACGCAATGTATGAGGATCACCTTACCCACGATAAGGACTTCTATAAGTCCGCTACAACCGTCGGTAACGTGCTTGGTCGTTATCACCCTCATGGTGACTCATCTGTATACGATGCCATGGTTCGTCTGGCTCAGCCCTTCTCACTGAGATATCCTCTGATCGAGGGTCAGGGTAACTTCGGTAACATTGACGGAGACCCTGCGGCAGCTTACCGTTATACCGAGGCACGTCTTGCCAGAATATCTAACGATATGCTGTCTGATATCGACAAGAACGTGGTTAACTTTGTGCCCAACTTCGACAACAGAAGAAAGGAGCCTGAGGTTCTTCCTGCCCGCTTCCCCAATCTTCTTGTTAACGGCAGCGTGGGTATAGCCGTCGGTATGGCTACCAACATTCCCACTCATAACTTGGGTGAGGTAATTGACGGTACCGTATACTTAATGGATAATCCCGATGCCGAGCTTCCCGAGCTTATGGAGCACATTAAGGGTCCTGATTTTCCCACCGGTGCGCTCATCTATGGCTCAGCGGGAATATACGAGGCCTATGCTACCGGCCGCGGCCGCGTTATCGTAAGATCAAGAGTTGAGATAGACGAGGAGGATCACAGACTTATCGTCACCGAGATCCCCTATCAGGTAAACAAGAGTATGCTTGTTGAGGCTATCGCAAATCTTCATAAAGATAAGAGAGTTGACGGAATCACCGGAATCAGAGACGAGTCTTCCGAGGAGACGGGTATCCGTATAGTAATCGAGCACCGCAGAGACGTAAGCAGTCAGATCCTCTTAAACCAGCTCTATAAATATTCTCAGCTTCAGGATACCTGTGCTATCAATATGCTTGCCATCGTTAACGGTGAGCCCAAGGTACTCGGCCTGAAATCCATACTTCAGCACTATATCGCTCATCAGGTGGACGTAGAGACCAGACGCGTCAAGTTCGATCTTGAAAAGGCTGAGAGAGAGGCACATATTTTCGAGGGTTACAAGATAGCCATTGATAATATTGACAGAGTTATTGAGATCATTCGCGGATCTATGTCGATCCCCGATGCCAAGGAACAGCTTTGCGCTGAGTTTTCTCTCTCCGAGGCTCAGGCTCAGGCTATTGTTGAAATGACTCTCGGCCGTCTTTCCGGACTTGAGAGACAGAAGATAGAGGACAGACTCGCTGCTCTTGCCGCTATTATTGCGGATCTCAAGGGTATTCTTGCAGACGAGAGCAAGCTGAGAGCCATCATAAAGGAGGATCTTCTTGAGATTCGCCGCCGTTATGCTGACGATCGCCGTACCGAGCTTGTTCCCGTTGAGGACGAGATCATCTACGAGGATCTTATTGAAAAACACACCTGTGTCATCACCATGACTCACGCAGGCTATATTAAGCGTCAGCCCGCATCCACCTACTCTGCACAGCGCCGAGGCGGTAAGGGTATCATCGGTATGACCACCAAGGAGGAGGACTTCATTGAGAATGTAAGTGTTGCCTCCAGCCACTCATATATCATGTTCTTCACAAATACCGGCCGTGTTTACATGAAGAAGGCATATCAGATCCCCGAGGCGGGACGTACCGCCAAGGGTTCAAATATCGTCAATATCCTCGAGCTTTCCGATGGAGAGAAGATAACCTCCGGAATCTCGGTTGAATCCTTTGGTGAGGGTGAATACCTTATCATGGTCACCCGCCGCGGTATAATCAAGCGTACTCTTCTTTCTGAATTTGAGTATCAGAGAAGAAGCGGTAAGAGAGCGATCGAGCTTGACGAGGGTGACGAGCTTCTCTTTGTCCGTCACACCAAGGGAAATGCAGAGATAGTAGTTGCTTCTCACGAGGGTAACTTTGTCCGTTACAGAGAGGATGAGGTAAGAGTAATGGGCAGAACCGCACGCGGCGTGCGCGGTATCAAGCTGTCTGACGACGATTACGTTACCGGTGTTGCTCTGGTTGACGAGTCTAAGCAGCTTCTCACCGTTACCGAGGGCGGTTTTGGTAAGAGAACTCCTTTTGATGACTTCAGAGTAATGCTTCACCGCGGAGGCAGCGGTGTTACCGGACACAAGATATCAGACAAGACCGGTAAGCTTTGCGGAATCGCTACTGTTGACGAAAATGACGACGTTATGATGATAACCAACGAGGGTACTATTATCCGTACTCCCGTTTCCGGCATCCCTGTATACAGCAGAACTGCAGGCGGTGTTATAGTAATGCGTCTGGCTGACGGTGCATCTCTCGTTAACTTTACCCGTGTTGAGAGAGAACCCGAGGACAGTGAGCTTGACGAGGCAGCGGCAGCTGACGAGAAAATCTCAGATACGTCAAGCGTAACTCCCATTGATTTTGAAGAAGCAGCAGAACCTGTATCCGATATGGAAGAAGAGGAATAAAGAATGAATAAATTTTCTGTAAAAATTTCCCTTGTTCTTGCGGTTATATTGTTACTCACATCTCTTTTTGCCTGCTCCCCTGCGGTAATTGAGGTTACAGACGAAGAGATAAGAGGTGTACTCAGAGAGCTTCTTCCCATGGCGGAAGAGCTAAATGAGATATACTACGGAGAAGGTCTTCCCACAAGAGAGGGTGTTGAGGGCGCGGTGTACCTTGAGCTTTCACCCGATGCAAAGTATAAGACTCCCGAGCAGCTTAAAGCGGCTACCTTTGCGGTATTCTCCGATGATCTTGCAAGTCAGATGTACACCGTCGGTGTTCAGGGAATATATGATGACGAAGGCGAAAAGCTTGGTATTGACCGCGGTCTTGATTCACGTTATACAAATATGCTTGGTGTATTCTGCATGCGCGCTTCAAAGAAGGATCCCATATACGATATCGGACGTAATTACGATATAGACAACGCAACTGTTACCCACAGGGGCAGCAAATATATTGAGGTCACTATTATGAGCGAGAAGGATGGAGAACAGCTTGAGATAACTCTCACTCTCCTTCCTGCGGAAACTCAGACACTTCTTTCTTCTCAGGAGACCGATATAGTTACTGCGCCCTCAGACAGCGAAGAGAAGGTAGCTCTTACAGTAGCCGATGCAGGATACTGGCGTATTGATACTCCTACCTATTGATTTTTGTGAAAGGAAACAGCGGACTATGAAAAAAACCACAAAAAAGGATGTAGCCATGACTGATGGTCAGTCCGATAAGCAAAAGGCCCTTTCTACTGCCATCTCCCAAATGGAGAAAAGCTACGGTAAGGGTATCATAATGAAGCTTGGCGATTCTGCTGAGCTTAACGTATCTGCGGTATCCACCGGTTCACTTTCTCTTGATATGGCACTGGGAATCGGCGGTGTGCCCAGAGGAAGAATAATTGAGATATTCGGTCCTGAATCATCCGGTAAAACAACTGTTGCCCTGCACGTTGTTGCAGAGGTACAGCGCCTTGGCGGTCAGGCGGCATTTATAGATGCAGAGCATGCCCTTGATCCTGTTTATGCAAAGGCTCTCGGTGTAAATATAGACGAACTTCTGGTTTCTCAGCCCGATAGCGGTGAACAGGCTCTTGACGTTACTGAATCTCTTGTTCGTTCCGGTGCTATTGACATCGTTGTTATCGACTCTGTTGCGGCTCTCGTTCCCCAGGCGGAGATAGAGGGTGAGATGGGTCAGAGCCACGTAGGCCTTCAGGCACGTCTTATGAGCCAGGCACTTCGTAAGCTCTCCGGATCTATTTCCAAGACCAACTGTATCGTTATCTTTATCAACCAGCTTCGTGAGAAGGTTGGAGTTATGTACGGCAACCCCGAGGTTACCTCCGGTGGTCGCGCACTTAAATATTACTCATCCGTCAGAATTGACGTAAGAAAGGTAGAGAGCCTTAAGAGCGGCAGTGACGTGTACGGAAACCGTACCCGCGCAAAGGTCGTTAAAAACAAGGTTGCGGCACCTTTCAAGATGGCGGAGTTTGATATTCTCTACGGTAAGGGAATCTCCAAGTCCGGTGAGATACTTGATATTGCCGTTGAGCTGGGTATTATCCAGAAGAGCGGCGCATGGTTCTCCTATGACGGCGAGAGAATTGCACAGGGTAAGGAAAACGCACGTAAGTTCCTTGAGAATAACAAGGGAATCATGGAGAACGTTGAGAATAAGGTAAGAGAGCTTTACCACAATGCAGACCTTGACGATGCGGAGAAGAAGGAGCTTGAGGCAGACGACCTCGAGGGAGACGAATTCGATATCAGAGTTCTTGATATGGAAGACTGAGGGTGCGTGTAATTTGGCTATAACTCGGAAGATGTAGTGGCACCCTCTTACAAGAATTACTCGGTGTTAAAGTAACACCGTTTTGCTGGCGCAAAAACGTAATTCTTCCTCATCAGAGTTCTTGATATGGAAGACTGAGGGTGCGTGTAATTTGGCTATGACTCGGAAGATGTAGTGGCACCCTCTTACAAGAATTACTCGGTGTTAAAGTAACACCGTTT
>JAFYMF010000017.1 GCA_017556745.1 Clostridia bacterium | reverse complement strand
GAATACGCTGAAGTTAAGCCCAACATCTCCTTTACTGATGGTGTGATTACAGAGACTCCCGACAATAACGAAAATAATGAACAAGAGGACAAAGAACCTTCCTCTCCGCAAACAGGCGACAATTCCTATATTGTTGTGTGGATCCTCTTATCAGTCCTCAGCCTTTCCGCTCTTGTCATTTTAGGCATCTATCGTCGGAAAGAAATTCAATAAAAAGATACACGCCCAAAAAGGTATTAATAGTAAAATGCGATGAAAATGAACTTCAGTTAGATTTTGACGGAGAAATTCGTACTTTTACCAAATAATTTACAAGGCGACAACCTGAATGTAACACATTCGAGTTGTCGCCTTTTTTGTTTTACGCTATCCCTGCTTTTGACGGTATTGCTATGGCAATCCAAAGCAGAACACGGTGAGCGTATTTCTGATACCATACCGTTTGGATATATGAAATCTCCCGACGATTCAAAGCAATGGATTGTCGATGAGCCTGCGGCGGAAATTGTCAGCAAAATATTTGATCTGTGTTTGGCGGATAAAGGCCCGTCACAGATCGCAAGACAGCTTGAAACTGAAAAAGTGCTTGTTCCTTCTGCCTACTATGAATCCATCAATAGAAAGACAAGGAATACACCGCCTGCAAATCCGTATTCTTGGTGTACGGGATGTGCGGTAAATTTCAAAAGCACTACTGTCAGCTATAAGGTTCACAAGATCATTCACAATGCCGTAGAGGATTATCAGATCATACCGAATATGCAAGAGCCGATTATTAGCGAAGATATTTGGCTAAGGGTACAGGAGTTCCGCTTTGTGGCGTAAAGAGAAAACGGTGCAACCCCTATTTTGGGGTTACACCGTATCCTACATAAATTACTTCCTTACGAAGCCGTGCCATTTGGCAGGGTGTTGTTTTTTTATCAGATTATGTATTGACTTTCTTCACTGTGTATTGTATAATGAGAAAAATACAACGAAAAAGCATAAATGCAGCACAAATATTTGTTGAAAATGCACAAAAACGAACTTGTTTTTTTATCATCACACCGACTCCTGTGGAATGCAAAGGATAGTACGCTTACTGTTCCGGTAGCCGGTCGAGATAAATTCTGTTCGTGTCCGGAGGAGATAAAATGAAACGTACTCTATCTTTAATTATTGTCATTTCAATGATGCTTGCACTTCTTGTATCATGCGCCGCAGATAATTCAGGTGATGAAAAGACACCTGCAACGCATTCTGTGGAGTCAACGGACAATACCAATATCGTAACTGTCGATATTGAACCTATTGACGAGGCTCTCACCGCACTTGATTACGGTGGTGAAAGAGTAGTTACAGTTCTTGCCAGAGATTACAAGGAAGGTTCTTACGGTGAGAGCGAGATGTTCGTTGATGAGATAACGAACGATCCGATAAAGGATTCAGTTTATAACAGAAACCTTGCTGTGTGTGAGATCCTCGGTCTCAAAGACATAGTTCAGGTATCTGCCGGCGGAATGGATGAGATCCAACAGAAGACCAATATCATGGTTGGTTCAGGTGACCAGACCTACGACTTTGTGGCTGCATCTGTTTACTACGGAAACAGTATGATCACTCAGGGTCTCATGTATAACCTTTACGATAACGGCATAGATACTTATCTTGACAGCACAAAGCCTTGGTGGTCTCAGTACTGGATAGATCAGGCAGAGCTTGGCGACAGGCTTTACTGTATCACCGGTGCTCCGGCACTTTCCCTTACCAGACTTATGTTTGTAATGTATTATAATAAGGATCTCGGCGAGGAGCTTCAGCTTGAGGATATGTACACTGTGGTGGATGAGGGGCGCTGGACTATTGACTATCTCAACGAGATTATCTCCGACTTGTATAACGATAAGGACGGTAACGATATAAGAGATCAGAGTGACCGTTACGGTCTTACTATAAACCATTATGAGAACTGTGATATGTTCTGGAGTTCCTTTGATATGAGTATGGTATCAAAGGGTGAAGACGGTTGGTTTGAGTTTGACAACACCAATAAGGAAAAGATTGCTAAAGCATTTGAGAAAGTATATTATCTCATCCGTGAAAACCCCGGAACCTTTGATACTCAGGACACAGATGGATTTAAGCTTAGCCGTGATATGTTTGCCGGCGGCAATACACTTTTTGCGGCACTCCATCTTAAATATGCTGAGTCAAAAGAATTCAGAAACATGCAGTATGAGTACGGTATTCTTCCTATCCCCAAGTATGATGAGAGACAGAGTGACTACTATACTTACGCTCACGACCAATATACGGTATTTATGATACCTAAAACCGTTGAAGATCCTGAGATGAGCGGTGCGATCCTTGAGACTATGGCATATGAATCTTACAGAACCGTTCAGCCTACCTATTACGACGTGGTGCTCAAGGGCAGATACGCAAACGACCCTCAGTCAAGAAAGATGCTTGATATGATCACCACAAACTTCAAGGTAGATCCTGCCTGGATCTACGGTAAGCCTTTGGCTCTTCCTGCGGCGGCTGTGTTCAGAACTCTTATTTATGAAGAAAGTAAATCCTTTTCAACAGCTTATGCCAAAATTCAGAAGCTTGTTCCTTTCGGTCTTAAGACTATGAAGACTGAAGTATCCAAGCTCGAGTATTGATCATATTATAACAAGTCCCCTGCAGTAAATCGACCGGTTACTGCAGGGGATGTTTTTGCCTGCTTTTGGATATGCGGGGTTGACTTTTGTTCGTTTTTTCTGTATAATTTAAGTGTAGTTTGTGTTCTTGATCTTATAAAGAAAAAGTGTTTTTCAGACGGGATTTACTGAACGCAGCATATTTTGCTTGGAGGAAATAAAATGAAACGTGTCATTGCGTTACTTATCATTATTTCAATGATGATCACGGTTTTAGTATCCTGCGGTGTAGATTCTGATAATAACAAAACTCAGACCACCACAGCTTCAAACGAAACGACCGTTGATTCAAATGTACTTACTGTTGATATTGAGCCGATGGACGAGTCTCTTGCGGCACTGGATTACGGCGGGGACAGAGTTGTCACCATTCTTGCGAGATCGGACAAGGAAGAAGAACGTTTTAACAGAGAGCTTTGGGTAGAAGAGCTCGTTGGTGACCCCGTAAAGGACTCTATTTATAACAGAAACCTTTATGTATGCGAAGAGCTTGGACTTAAGGATATAGTCCAGGTCGAGGCCGAAGGTATAACCGAGCTTCAGCAGAAGGTTACTATAATGGTTGACTCCGGTGACCAGACCTATGACATCGTTGCCGCATCTGTTTATTACGGCAGCAGCATGATCACTCAGGGTCTCGTGTACAACCTTTACGATAACGATATTGATACATACCTCGATACTACCAAGCCTTGGTGGTCTCAGTATTGGATAGAACAGGCAGAGATGGGAGAAAAGCTTTACTGTATTACCGGTGCTCCCGCGCTTACTCTTACCAGACTTATGTTTGTAATGTATTACAATAAGGACCTTGGAGAAGAGCTTCAGGTAGAGGATATGTACACTGTTGTTGATGAGGGACGTTGGACTATAGATTACCTCAACAAGATCGTCAGTGACATATATAACGATAACAACGGTAATGATATAAAGGACGAAGGTGACCGTTTCGGTATTGCGATAAACCATTATGAGAACTGTGATATGTTCTGGAGCTCCTTTGATATGGGCTTGCTTTCAAAGGACGAAGATAATTGGTTTGAGTTTTCAAGCAGAGATAAGGAAAAGATAGCCAATGCATTTGAGAAGGTATTCTATCTTATCCATGAAAACCCCGGAAGCTTTGACTCAGGTACTTCTGAGGGATTTGATATTGCCCGTGATATGTTCGCCGGCGGTGATGTTCTGTTTGCTCCTCTTCACCTTGAATATGCTGAGTCCAAAGAATTCAGAAATATGCAGGATGAGTACGGTATTATTCCTATCCCCAAGTATGATGAGAAACAGAAGGAATATTACACCTACGCTCACGACCAGTATACCGTATTTACTATTCCGAAGACTGTTGAGAGCCCCGAAATGAGCGGAGCGGTTCTTGAGGTTATGGCATACGATTCTTACAGAACTCTTCAGCCCACCTATTATGATGTGGTTCTCAAAGGCCGATATGCAAACGATCCTCAGTCAAGAAAAATGCTTGATATGATTACTACAAACTTCAAGCTTGATCCTGCATGGATCTATGGACAGCCCCTGTCTCTTCCTGCAGCTACAGTATTCAGAAGCCTCATTTACGATGGAAAGAAATCATTCGCTACTTCTTTTGCTAAAATTGAAAAAACAGTTCCTTTTGCTATCAAGGCGATAAAGAGTATTATTTCTAAAATTGAATACTAAGTTTGTTTGTCAAAATAACAGATAATGCTTAAATACCCCACCTTTTTCAGGTGGGGTATTGACTTTCATTACATATTTTCGTATAATAAACGTATCTATTATTTTATAATTATGTTCTGTGCCTGAATTAGTAATATACGGTATTACCGTGTGCATTATATATGTGTTTTTACGAAAGTCAGGCTTAGCAGAGCGAGATTTTTGTGTTTAGGAGGTAACAAAATGAAACGTACGATTGCGTTTATGATTGTCATTTCAATGATGCTTGCTGTACTTGTGTCATGTGCCGGTGATTCCGGTGACAAAAACCCACAGACAACAACTTCAAGCAGTGACACAACAGCCAGTTCCGATATTGTAACCATTGACATTGAGCCAATGGACGATGCTCTTGCAGCGCTTAATTACAGTGGCGAAACAATTACCATTCTTACAAGAACAAACAAGAATGAATGGTCACAGACCGAGCTTTGGGTAGAGGAACTTACCGGTGACCCGGTAAATGACTCTATCTACAACAGAAACTTATCTGTATGTGATATTCTCGGACTTAAAGAGATTGTTCAGGTCGGAGCAGAGGATAAGGAAGAAATTCAGCAAAAGGTAAACTTGATGGTCGGTTCAGGTGACCAGACCTATGATATCGTAGCACCTTCTGTTTACTACGGAAGTAGCATGATCAGCCAGGGTCTCCTGTATGATCTTTACGATAACGGTATTGATACATATCTTGATCCTACCAAGCCTTGGTGGTCTCAGTATTGGATAGAACAGGCAGAGCTGGAAGAAAAGCTTTACTGTATTACCGGTGCTCCTGCGCTTTCTCTTACCAGACTTATGTTTGTAATGTATTACAACAAGAATCTCGGTGAGGATCTCAATCTGGAGGATATGTATACTGTTGTCGAGGAAGGCCGCTGGACTATCGATTACCTCAACGAGATAATAACCGGCCTTTACAATGATAATAACGGTGATGATATCAAGGATCAATATGACCGCTATGGCCTTGCGATAAACCACTATGAGAACTGTGATATGTTCTGGAGTTCCTTTGATATGAATCTGATTTCAAAGGATGAAGACGGTTGGTTTGAGTTCGACAGTAGTGATAAAGAAAAAATTATTACCGCATTTGAAAAGGTATTTTACCTTATCCGTGAAAATCCAGGTACATATGATACAGAGTCTTCTGCTGGATTTGACGTTGCCGAGGTAATGTTCTCCGGCGGCGATACTCTTTTTGCCGCTCTTCACCTCAAGTATGCAGAGGGTAAAGCATTCAGAAACATGCAGGATGAGTACGGTATTCTTCCTGTTCCAAAGTATGATGAGAAGCAGGATGATTATTATACCTACGCACATGACCAGTATACTGTATTTATGGTTCCCAAGACGGTTGCTGATCCCGAGATGAGCGGTGCGGTTCTTGAGCTTATGGCATACGAGTCATACAGAACACTTCAGCCTACTTACTATAACATAGTACTTAAGGGTAGATATGCTAACGATCCTCAGTCAAGAAAGATGCTTGATACCATTACTACAAACTTCAACCTTGATTCTTCTTGGATCTATGGCAGACCTCTTTCACTTCCTGCAGCGTCTATATTCAGAAGCCTTATTTACAGCGGCGACAGATCTGTTGCAACAGAGTACGCTAAGCTTTCGAAATTGCTTCCTACATATTTGAAGATATTTAAGAGCGATCTTAGCAAGCTTGATCATTAATGAATGAAAAAATCCCGCGGTGTTCACCGCGGGATTTTCTTTTTTGTAGAACGGGTAGCTTTGGATTCGGCTTCTTTTTGGTGCCCCTACGGGTATGGTTTTTCTACGGAAAAAATTTCGTTTTCGCTTGTCGAAACAGGTGTTGTAAAACACCTGAGAAATTTTTTGTAGAACGGGCAGTCTTTGATTTAGCTTCTTTTTGTGCCCGTTCAGTTACGAATTAAATGGATTACAGAGGAAAATAACTGACAGAATACCGAAGATAAGGCCGAACAACTTAGCCTTTGAGAGCTTTTCGCGAAATATTATAAAAGCGGCGAGAGAAGTAAGTATAAGTCCTCCGCCGTTTATGATGGGGAAGAATACAGCACTTGGCATAACACCGGAAAGATAGAGGTTAAACTTGTTATTAATAGTATAACAAATTCCGCAGAATACCATAATGAGTATCATGAAGATCAGTGAACCGTTCTTTGCGGGAGCTTTTTCCGCACTGTCGGTTTCAGGAGTGTTTTTCCTCTTTTGCACAAGGGTGAGAACAAGTGAAACGATCAGGCTGAGAACTGAAGAAACGGCAAATGCAACGATAAGGAAGAGATTAAGCTCACCTTTACTTGGAGAGTTCTGGTGAATTTTTTGTATTATGCCAACAAAACCGGTTAAGAAGAATATAACTATACAGAGAATAAACCATATAAAATTTGCTTTTTGCTTACTTTTGTCTTTTTCAGTGGCGAAAATAAAGCAGAGTACCATGAGGATTATACCTACGATATGCGACCAGCCAATGTCTTCACCAAAGAACATAAGTCCCGACAGAGCCGGTATTATAGAGGAACATGATGAGATTACCATTGTATACGATAAGGGACCTGTCTCAAGTGCAAGCATAAATGTTACACCCTGAAATGCCGCGACAATACCGTATACAGTACCCCAAATAACTGTATATGTACTCACGTCACCTATTCCACCCCAGAAGAGAAGAACTATACCTGCTATAAAAGAGCAGATCGTATTGAAGATGAAACTGCCGGCAACTCCCAGAAAATTTTTATCCATAAAATATTTTCTTGCGATAGCTGACACCAGGGCAACTACCAGAGAGGACACGAGGAGAACTATATTAAGCATTACTGTTTCCTTTCGTTTTACGATTTTATACTTTTGGTAACAACCGTTTATTATACCATATTATACTCGATTTTTCAATCTCAATTGTTATACTTTATGAAGGTAAAATGTAATACTTGGGAAAGCCAAAATTAGCAGTTGATTGCTTTACTTTTTTTCTCTTTTATGGTATAATCCAAGTGATTAACCACAAGGAAGGAACTTTTTATGAAAAGATTGTTTGCGTCCGTTATCGTGCTTGCGATGATAATTGCTGCTTTTTCCGGATGCGCATCCGACGGAAACAATGATGGTCCTACGGACAATACCGTAAATAATAGCGGAACTGCCGACACCACCATTGCATCAGATTTAACTACATATCTCGAACCAATGAACGAGGCTCTCAAAAGTCTCGACTACGGTGGGGAAAAGGTTACTATTCTTGCAAGAACGAATAAGGAAGATCCCGAGGAGTGGTCTAACTGGGCAGGTGCCGTTGAGCTTTATGCAGACGAGATTACAAACGATCCGGTAAACGATTCCATATACAACAGAACGCAGAAGATAAACGAACTTCTCGGTGTCGAGCTTCAGGAACTTGAGGAGGAACCCGGAGATTTTAACCAGAAGGTAGAACTTATGGTGTCCTCTGGCGATCAGACCTATGACATTGTTGCCGCTTCGGTTATTGACGGTTCCCCTATGATATATAAGGGTCATATGCTCAATCTTTACGATAACGGAATCGATACATATCTTGATACTACAAAACCTTGGTGGGCTCAGTACTGGATAGAGCAGGCACAGCTTGGCGAGGATAAGCTTTACAGCATTACCGGTGCTCCCTGTCTGTCTCTTACACGTCTCATGTTCGTAACATATTATAATAAGAATCTGGGTGAGGATCTTAAAATAGAGGATCTTTATACTGTCGTAAACGATGGAAGATGGACCCTTGATTATATGGCAGAGCTTATTTCCGATGTATATCTGTCTCTTGACGGTAACGATGTACGCGATGAGTACGATCGGTATGGTCTTGCTATTAACAATTATGAGAACTGCGATATGTTTTGGAGCTCTTGTGACATGAGCCTTATTTCAAAGGATGATGAAGGTTGGTTTGAGTTTGACCCTTCAGATAAGGAAAAGATTTCCAGTGTATTTGATAAGATATACGCAATTATTTACGACAATCCCGGAACATATAATTTCGGCGGTTCTTCCGGTTTTGATCTTGCCCGTGATATGTTTGCTGACGGTAATGTGCTTTTGGCAACCCTGCACCTCAGATATGCAGAGTCAGAGAAAATGAGAAATATGCAGGACGATTACGGAATCCTGCCTATTCCCAAATATGACGATGCTCAGAAGGATTACTACACTTACGTACACGATCAGTACAGTATATTGATGGTTCCCAAAACCGTTGCCGATCCCGAGCGTTGCGGTGCTGTAATGGAGGCTCTTGCATATGAGTCGTATAAAGAAGTTCAGCCTGTTTACTACAACAAGGTTCTGAAGGGAAGATACGCAAACGATGCTCAGTCCCGCCAGATGCTTGATATGATAACTACAAATATCAAGATCGATTCTGCGTGGATCTACGGACGTGATTTTGGCATGCCTGCGGCAAAAGTAATACGTGATCTTATCGGTGGCAAGAGTAAGTCTTTTGCAACAGCTTATGCAAAGGTTCAGAGTACACTTCCTCTGTTCATCAAACTGCTTAAGATAGAAGTTGATAAGCTTGATGCTTAAAGGTTAAATTTATTAAACTGTTTTATTATATTAGGAGAAAAATATGGCTATCACTAAAGTACCGTTTAACAGCGTATATGGTAGCGGTGAGATCGAGGAATCTTACGTTTCCATTACTATGCCCGGCGCACCTGCCGATGCAAAGAGAATTTGCAGATTTATACATATTTCTGATCTTCATATAGCAACTTTCCGTCCTGAGGACCCGGAGGAAGAGAAAAAAACGGCTATAGATAACACAAAATTCTGGACACAGTTTAAATTTTTTGTGACTCAGGACGGCGAGGGAAAGAAAAAGACGCTTACACCTCTTGAGTCCACTGAGGTAATAGCAGAGCGCATTCGTGCACTTTCTCCCGATGCTGTATTCCTCACCGGTGATACCGTTGATTTCCCATCAGTTACAAATTTTATGAAAGCAAAAGAGTTTATGGACGCTCTAAACTCAAAGTGTTTTATGGCACCGGGCAACCATGACCGTATAGAAAATGGTGCCGATCAAGCTTTAGCTGATGCGTTTACACTTGCGGTAGGAACAAATGCAGATTTTGCGGTTGATACGGTATTCGGAATAGATATAGTTCGCATAGATGACGGACTTGGTACTGTTACCCGTGAGCAAGTAGAAAAGTTGAGATTACAGCTTGAGAGAGGCAGACCTACTATTGTCCTTCTTCATGCTCCTGTTATGACAGAATCTGTTGTTGCCCCTGCCATGGGAATGTGGGGGGATGATCTCAGTAAATGGGTTATCGGTTTTAACAAGGAAAACAAAGAAAATGTTGAGTTCCTCGAGCTTCTCAACAGTAACCGTGACCACGTGCTTTCAGTGTTTGCAGGTCACGTCCATCTTATTACCGGTGGAGGAGAGGGCAAGGACAGCGGAGAAGGATTCTCCCCCGACGAGGTTCTTCAGTATACCGCAAATCCTACGTTTATGGGATTCCTTCGAGTTATCGATATTTTGGGCTAAGATCGGTACATGCTTAGCTTTGATTACAGATAAGTGATTTCGATTTGGAGGAAATGAGAGTTGGTCAGATTTATTATCATCCGACACGGCTTTAGTCAAGGTAATAAAGGCGGTTATTTCTCAGGTCAACTCGACTTGCCTCTTGATGCAGACGGAGTACTTCAAGGGCGGATGACCTCTGCGTATGTGCGCAGGAATTACAAGGTGGATGCAGTGTATTCAAGCGATCTGTGCCGTGCTGTAGATACGGTAAAGCCTCTGTGCGATGCACTGGGATTACCGATTATCACCACATCTGAGCTGAGAGAGCTTCACGTCGGACAGTGGCAGGGGATGTATCCTCATGAGATTGAGGGAAAATACCCACTCGAATATGCAAAATATAAGGCGGAGGCAGGGAAGTACCGTTTTATCGGCGGTGAGAGTTATGCAGATCTGACTCTGAGAGCTGTGGCTTTCTTTGACAGGATCGCCGCGGAAAATGACGGGAAAACAATAGTAGTAGGGTCTCACGGTGGAGTGGTGCGTTCGGTGATTGCCGCTTGGCAGGGAATACCTGCCGAGGAGATACATAACGTCCCTCAGGTTCCTAACGGCTCTGTTACGGTAGCGGAATATGACAGCGGTAAGTATACTCTTACCTCGGTTGGCTATAACGGTCATCTTGATGTGTCTCTTCGCGGAAAAACAGGAGCGCTCGACGGCTCGGCAAAGCTGCTTTAAAAGAAAGAAACGGTAAACGGACGAAACATTCGTTTACCGTTTTTATTATTTTAAAAGCGTGATCCTGAAAAATGGTTTTTGTTCAAAAGTTGACAATACAACGGTTCTAATGTATAATAATCCAAAAGTTTTCTGCTAAGGGGTTAACATATGAAAAAAGTAATCAGCTTAGTTTTATTATTCTCTTTACTTGTATCTTTGGCTGCATGTTCCGGAGAGGTATCAGAAAATAGAGATACCGAACGTCCTGACACACAGCAAGGCACCTTGCCGAATGATACTGAGGCACCCGATGTAGGACTTGACTTTCCCGAATACGGAGGAAGAACTGTAAATATTCTTACACAAAATGAGAACTCTTTTGAGCACCGTTGGGTTGTAAATGAGATCTGCGTGGATGAGCTTACGGGAGATCAGGTAAATGATGCTGTATATTACAGAAACGCCGAGGTTGAAAAGCTTCTCGGTGTGAAAATAGAAGAGACCATACAGAATAACAGCGATAAGCTGAGGGAATCAGTTAATTCCGGAGACTCTGTGTACGACATAGTTGCAGCACCCTCCGACAGGAGTATTTCTCTTGTATATAACGGTTTGGTACAAAATCTTTACGGTAACGGTATAGAAAGGTATCTTAACACAGAAAGTCCTTGGTGGGCTCAGCACTGGATAGATGAGGCAGAGATAAACGGACAGCTTTATGCTATTACGGGTGATGCATCGTTGTCCCTTTCCAGATTTGCCATGGTAATGTTTTATAACAAAACCATGGCCAAGAGTTTAAATCTTGAGAATCCCTATGAAGTAGTAAGTAGCGGCAGATGGACTATCGACTACGTTAATGAGATCATTTCGGGTGTTTATGTAGACGTTGACGGTGATAAGACGGTAAACGGCCTTGACAGATTTGGTATTGCCCTCACTACCGATGATAACTGTGATATGTTCTGGAGTGCCTTTGATATGAGTCTTTTTGCCAAGGGTGAGGACGGCTGGTACGAGTACGATTCTGACGGAAAAGAAAAGCTTGCTGCCGCTTTTGATAAAGTCTATACTCTTATATATGAATGCCCCGACTCATATAACGCTGTTAACAGGGCAGGACTTGACGAGGACATGAGAGATATGTTCTCCCTTGGTAATCTGCTTCTTGCTCCGATGCACCTGAAGTATGGAGAATCTCAGCATTTCAGACTCATGAGAGACAAGTATACCGTGCTTCCGCTTCCCAAGTATGATGAAGCTCAGGAGGATTATTATACCTTCGTTCAGGAGCAGTACTCAATATTCATGGTGCCTCAAAATGCCTCTGATCCGCAACTTAGCGGCGTCCTTCTTGAAGCAATGGCGGCACAGTCCTATAAAACGCTTCGACCGACCTATTATGACTCTGTGCTTAAAGGCAAATACACAAGAGATGAAGAGACGAGACAGATAGTTGATATGGTTATGTCAAACGTCAAGCTTGATGCATCGTTTATATATGGTTCCGTATCCTTTAATATGGGGAAAAAGGTGTTCAGTGAGCTTTTCGGCGAAAAAAACAAAAACTTCGAAACAAAGTTTTCAACCTATGAACGGCTTATTCCAATCGTTCTCGGTGACTTCAAAAAAGAGTTTGAAGATAGAGCTGCAGATTAAAAAACAGCCGTGTCGATTTTTACGACACGGCTGTTTTTATATCTGTACTTATATTAAAATACAAAATTTCCGTTACGGAATATAGGATGCTGCTCTCCGTTTTTGGTAACACCGATGATCTCCATATCCGCGGTTCCGAACATAAAGTCAACGTGGTTTGCCGAGTGGTTACCGCCTTTTTCGAGGAGTTCGTCTCTCTCGAGTAACTCGCCGCCCTTTACAGTGTTGGGGTAACAGTCGCCAAGGGCAAGGTGGCAGGATGCGTTTTCATCAAAGAGGGTGTTGTAATAGAGAATACCCTGATTTGATATGGGGGAATCGTATGGAACGAGAGCAACCTCCCCTATTCTTCTTGAACCCTCATCGGTGTTAAGAAGTCTTTCGAGAGCATCGTAACCTACTTCTGCCGTGAAGTCTACAACCTTTCCGTCTTTAAAGGTAAGAGAGAATTTATCTATCATATTTCCCTGGTATGACAGGGGCATAGAGGAGTAAACAATACCGTCGGTACGGCGGCAGTGGGGCATAGTAAATAACTCCTCAGTTGGCATGTTAGGGAAGTAGAAGTATCCGTCTGAGGAAAGATCACTTCCTCCGCACCAGATATGTCCCTCAGGAAGACCGATTGAAAGGTTGGTACCAAGACTGTTTTTGCAGATTATTGAATCAAATGCAAGATCATTCATTATCTTTGATCTTGATTTAAGGTTCTTGTCGTGCTCAAACCAAAGAGCAACGGAATCAGCACCGTCGGAAATTCTGACTGTCTCAAAAATGGCATCCCACAGCTTATCTACAGCCTCATCGGGAGTGAGATCGGGGAATACCTTGGTTGCCCATTCGGGAATCGGGTATGCTACCAGAGTCCAGCGAATGTCACCTGCATCCATAAGCTTATAATATTCTTTAAATGCTTCGTGACGGGCTCTTGTAGCCGCCATCAGCTTTTCACCCGGAACGCCGCAGTTAATGTCAGGGTCTTCTGCAAGGATAGAGATCATGGCACCCTTTCTGCGGCCGTAGTGAGTACGCTTTTCAACATCCCAGGACGGCACGGTTTCAAATATGCTTATGTCGGAATTGAGATATTTGATCCTCTGAGCCTTTGCATCCACGTAATTCATTATTACTTCTCTTGCGCCTGCGGCATAAGCTTCTTCCATTATCATACGTCCGAAGGCGGCGCACTCAACGGGACAGGTGAGGAAGACCTCCTGGTCGTGGGACACGTTAACACCCATTTTAACTGTTAAACGCGCGTATTCTCTGAGTTTTTCATTCATGTTCATATCGTATACCCTTAACCTTGTGAAAAATTTTAGTTAAAGAAACGGACTGCCCACATACGGTACAGTCCGTTTTTGTTTCAAATTACTGCTGATTTACATCCTTTACCACAACGTCGTGAGCACCGCCCTCAACGATGGAAACACTGCTGACAAGAGTAAGCTTAGCCTTCTCCTGAAGCTCCGGAATAGTAAGCGCACCACAGTTACACATAGTGGAGCGTACCTTGGAAAGAGTGGTGGAAAGGTTATCGTGAAGAGAACCTGCATAAGGAACGTAACAGTCAACACCCTCAACGAAAGAGAGCTTTGCAGCACCGCCGAGGTCATATCTCTGCCAGTTACGGGCACGAGCACTACCCTCACCCCAGTACTCCTTCATGTAGTTACCGTTTATCATTACCTTGTTGGTGGGGCTTTCATCAAATCTTGCAAAGTATCTGCCGAGCATGCAGAAATCACAACCCATAGCAAGAGCAAGAGTTACATGGTAGTCGTGAACGATACCGCCGTCAGAACAGATCGGAATGTAAACACCGGTCTCACGGAAATACTCAGCACGCGCTTCAGCAACGTCAATAACCGCAGTAGCCTGTCCGCGGCCGATACCCTTGGTCTCACGGGTGATACAGATAGATCCGCCGCCGATACCGATTTTGATAAAGTCAGCACCTGCCTCAGCGAGGAAACGGAAACCATCCTTGTCAACAACGTTACCTGCACCGATCTTAACAGTGTCGCCGTAATTTTCACGAACGTACTTGATAACGATTCTCTGCCACTCGGTAAAGCCCTCACTTGAGTCTATACAGAGTACGTCAACACCGGCATCAACGAGAGCAGGAATACGCTCTGCATAGTCACGGGTATTGATACCTGCGCCAACGATATATCTCTTATGAGCGTCAAGAAGCTCGGTGGGATTCTCCTTATGCTGCTCGTAGTCCTTACGGAAAACGAAAGCAATAAGCTTCTGATCCTTGTCAATTATGGGAAGGGAGTTGAGCTTGTGCTCCCAGATAACGTCATTTGCCTCTTTAAGGGTGATGCCTTCCTCAGCGGTAATGAGCTTGTCAAAGGGAGTCATGAAAGTAGACACCTTCTCATCGGGAGACATACGGCTTACACGGTAGTCACGACCGGTGACGATACCAACCAGCTTACCGTCGGGAGTTCCGTCCTCGGTAACGGCGATGGTGGAGTGACCGAGACGCTCTTTAAGTGCCACAACATCAGCCAATGTCTGATCAGGGCGGATGTTAGAGTCGGACTTAACAAAGCCGGCCTTATAGTTTTTTGCACGGCGAACCATGTTAGCCTGATCCTCAATGGACTGAGAACCGTAAATAAAGGAAACACCGCCCTCTTTTGCAAGAGCAACTGCCATCTTATCGTCAGATACAGACTGCATGATAGCAGAAACAAGAGGAATGTTCATAGAAAGCGCAGGCTCTTCACCGCGCTTGAATTTAACAAGAGGTGTTTTGAGTGAAACATTGTTAGGTATACAGTCCGTTCCTGAATATCCGGGAATGAGAAGATATTCACTGAAAGTACGGGACGGTTCATCGTAATAAAAAGCCATAAGACGTCCTCCGTAAGTTATATATTTGAAATTATTATTAAATAAATTACAAGATAAATTATTAAGACATTATATCAAAAAATCGTGGTAAAATCAATATATTTGCTAAAGCTTTAGAAAAATTATTTTACTAAATTTTTGTGACGAATCCCCTTAACTTTGGGTGTTTTTTATATCATTTTTGCTTCTGACAAGAAAAGCATTTGGAAGTGGACGTCCGTAAGCAGGATTCAAAGAACAGTTTTTGGTTATAACCTCACCATTGTATGCTAAAACACTGCTGGCACCGCCGTCACAGCAAGCGGCATTGACGATTCCGTATTCGAGTAATATTTTAGCCAGATCTCCGACGGTACATCCGATAGAATGAGTTACGTCTCGTCCGTCAATAACAAGGAAGGCGATAACTCCGTCTTCTCTCTGTCCGATAGCGGTACGGGGATGAAGACCGTAGCCCGCCGAGCCTTTGACCTGTGCCTCTCCGTCTGCTATCAGAACAGGACCGAACTGTATACCGTCTCTGATATTATAGCCTTGCCATACGGAAATATTTCCTACAACCAGTTTGTTGTCATTTGTAAGAACGATACTGCCGTAATACGGAGCATATTCACCCCAGAAGTTACCCATAGAACAGGAGAGACCGACAATCTCGCCTCCGTGACCGCTTTCCTGAGGATCAATGAATCCGCTGGCATTTATTCCGGCTATCGCACCGTAGTGATCCATCATTGCACGTATTCGGAGACCTTTTTCACCGGGATACGGAGTAGAACCGACATATACTCTTGAGGGATCGTCAATGAGCATTATCTTTCCTTTGAATGAACCGCGTGATATCTCGGAAACAATAATTCCTTCCTCTATGTCGTTAATAAGAACTGTATTTCCGGCATAGTCCTTGTCGCCTACATTCAGCTCTTTTTGCTTCAGAGGATCGTGATCGGTAGGAGCAGGCGGCTCTGTTTCAGCGGGAAGTGTATCGCTGATTACGGGAGAGGTGGTTACAAGAGCATTGGCACCGCCGATAATATCGGGATTTATCGTTTCACCCATAATTTTGTCTATTTGATACCCCGGTATAAAGGCAGTTGCCAACCAACGGTGATTCATGGTCGTCATGGCTGTTTCTACCCAAATTCCTCTCCAGTAAGAAAAGAACGGGATGGATGAATATATGAAAAGTGAAAAAAGAACGGTACAAATAACGGCGAGTCCGGAAAAACAGGAAAAGAAAACGCCGAGTATCTTTGCTCTTTTTGATTTTTTTGTAAGTTTTTTTATAATGAGATCCTCGCTTGCGGCAGGGTCTTTGCGGAATCTTGGCTTTGTTTTACTGTTCAAGGTAGGGGTCCTTTCGGAATTTGAAATTATATTTTACTGTATTTTATTTTAACACTAAAGTGTAATTCTGTAAACCGATAATCTGTAAAATAATTATATTTTTCTTTGTTTTATCATGGCTTATAACAAAATAATAGTAAATATTCCCTTATACAGTGTACTAAGACTTGACAAAAGCTTTCAAATATGATAATATATGACTACTTTACCACGATAAAGTGTTAAATAACATTTTTGGAGGATTACACAAATGAAAAACTTAAAGAAACTGACAGCGCTTCTTCTTGCGCTTATGATGCTTGTATCTGCATTCGCTCTTGTTTCTTGTTCAAGTGCTGATGCCGGCAATGACGGTGCTGACACTACCGATGCTGATAATAAGGTTGCAAGTGACCTTGAGTACATCAAGGGCAAGGGCAAGCTTGTTGTAGGTATTACCGATTACGCTCCCATGAACTATAAGGATGATAACGGTGAGTGGACCGGTTTTGACACTGAGTTCGCACTTGCAGTTGCTGAGAAGATCGGTGTTGACTGTGAGTTCGTTGTTATCGAGTGGGATAACAAGTCCTTTGAGCTTGAGGCAAAGAGTATCGACCTTGTATGGAACGGTATGACTCTCAGCGATAAGGTAAAGGCTTCTATGGACTGTACCGATGCATACGTTCTCAACGCTCAGGTAGTTGTTGTTGACTCTGCAAAGATCGCTGACTACAAGGACATTGCTTCTGTTAAGGAGCTTAAGTTCGCAGTTGAGTCCGGTTCTGCAGGACAGCAGTGCGCTGACGACAACGGTCTTAACTACACCGCACTTACCGCTCAGTCTGATGCTCTCCTTGAGGTATTTTCAGGTTCCGCTGATGCTTGTATCATCGACATCACCATGGCTAACGCTATGACCGGTGAAGGTACCAGCTATGCATCCCTCGGTATTGCATTCAGCCTCAACGAAGAGGAATACGGTATCGGTTGCCGCAAGGGCTCCGATATGGTAGAGACTCTTAACGGTTACATCAAGTCTATGAAGGAAGACGGTACTCTTGCTGATCTTGCACAGAAGTACGAGCTTACCCTCGCTGACTAATCTGGTTGCAAATAATCTATCGAGGCAGACGGAGAATATTCTCCGTCTGCCTCTCCCAATGTATAAGATTCACCAAAAAGTTATTTGACGAAGTTGTTTTACAACAAGAGAAAATCAGGAAGGTTACACAGTAGATGTTTATAACGGTAACAAATAGTCTTCTTGAAGGCTTTTGGGTCAGCTTTAAGATATTCGGATTTACTTTGTTTTTTGCGCTTCCCCTCGGACTTCTTATCAGCTTTGGCTCAATGAGCAGATTCAAGGTACTGCGGTTTCCCACTAAGATATTTGTATGGATAATACGCGGAACACCGCTTATGCTTCAGCTTATAACGATATATTACGGCCCGGGTCTTGTCGGTAAATGGGCGGCATCACTTGGCGTAAGTAATTTCTTTATTAACTGGCTCGCTACATGGTCGGTAATGGATAGATTTAACGCGGTTATTATTGCGTTTATCATAAATTATGCATGTTACTTCTCTGAAATATTCAGAGGCGGTATTGAGAGCATCCCTCGCGGTCAGTATGAGGCGGGTCAGGTTCTCGGTATGACGAAGACACAGATATTCTTTAAGGTAGTTTTGCTTCAGGTACTCAAGCGCATTATTCCTCCCATGAGCAATGAGATAATCACTCTCGTCAAGGATACCTCACTTGCCCGCACGATAGCGGTATATGAGATTATCTGGAGTGCTCAGGAGTTCATAAAGAGCAAGGGTCTTCTTTGGCCTCTTTTCTACACAGCCGCATTTTATCTTCTGTTCTGCGGATTACTTACAATCCTCTTCAACTACATTGAGAAAAAGCTGGATTATTTTAAGGGGTGACGGAAATGGCATTGCTTGAAGTAAAGGGAATATGTAAAAACTTCGGACGTACCGAAGTACTGAAGGGCATTGATTTCTCCCTTGAAAAGGGAGAGGTGCTTGCCATAATCGGTTCATCCGGCAGCGGTAAGACAACGCTTTTACGTTGTCTCAACTTCCTCGAGTACGCAGATGAGGGTACTATATCAGTTAACGGTAACATTCTCTTTGACGGCGCGCTTCCCGAGAAAAAGAACCTTGCAGATATACGCAACAAGCGTCTGCATTTCGGCCTTGTGTTCCAGTCATTTAATTTGTTTCCACAGTATAACTGTCTTGATAACGTTACTCTTGCTCTTAAGCTTCAAAAGAAGCTCTCACAGGAGGAGATAAAGGAGAGAGGTCTTCGTCTTCTTGACAGAGTAGGTCTTTCCGATAAGATAGAGAATTATCCCTGTCAGCTTTCGGGAGGACAGCAGCAACGAGTTGCTATTGCTCGTGCACTTGCTCTCAGTCCTGACGTACTTTGCTTTGACGAACCTACCTCGGCTCTTGACCCTGAGCTCACGGGTGAGGTACTGAAGGTTATCAGAGGTCTCAAGGGACAGGATAGCACTATGATAGTTGTTACACATGAGATGGAGTTTGCAAAGAACGTGGCAGACAAGGTAATATTTATGGCTGACGGTGTTATTGCTGAGATGGGTACCCCCGAAGATGTTTTTGATCGTCCGAAGAATCCCAAGACCGCTGCCTTCTTAAATAAGTCACTTGAAAGCTTCTAGGGCAAAGGACGGTGTGACAATGGCTAAAACTGTATGGAACGGCGGAGCACTTCTTGCTCCTGTACCTGCGGTAATGGTAACTGTGCGTGACGGTGACCGTGATAATATCATAACCGTTGCATGGACGGGGATCCTTTCTACCGTACCTCCCAAAACCTATATTTCGGTACGTCCCTCCAGACATTCATACGAAATGCTGAAAAACAGCGGCGAGTTCGCCATCAATCTTACCCCGTCTTCTCTTGTAAAGACTGCCGATTACTGCGGTATGTATACAGGAAAAAAGGTAGACAAGTTTGAGAAATGTTCACTTACAAAAGAGAATGCTTCAAAGATAAACTGTCCCCTTATTGCCGAATGTCCCATATCTCTTGAATGTAAGATCACCGATATAGTGCCGATGGGCTCCCACGATATGTTTATCGCTGACGTCGTGGCGGTAGACGTGGAGGAAGGTCTAATCGGTGAGAATGGCAGACTTCATATCTCAAGAGCTAAGCTGTCTGCTTTCGCTCACGGCGAGTACTTTGAGATCGGAAGACGAATCGGTAAGTTCGGATTTTCCGCGAAGAGCGGTAACCATAGAGGCGGTAAGAAAAAGGGAAGTAATTCCTCCCGAAGCAAATAAAAAATAAAGCAAATTATTGCTTATTATATAATAATTCTTTATTTAACAAAGAAAAGGAGAATACTATGTTTAACGTAGAGATGATAATTTTCATCGTGTACCTTGTTTTCATGGTGGGCATCGGCGTGTTCTTTTTCCTGCGCTCAGGCTCTGGCGGCGACAAGGGTTATTTCCTCGGTGGCCGTAAGATGGGTCCCTGGGTATCGGCACTCAGTGCAGGTGCATCCGATATGAGTGCTTGGGTACTTATGGGTCTTCCCGCTTCTATTTATGCTGCGGGTCTCGGTCAGGCCTGGATCGCTATCGGTCTTGGCATCGGCTACACCATCAGCTGGCTGTTTGAAGCTCCGCGTCTTCGCCGTTATTCAATCGCGGCAAAGGACTCCATAACCATTCCTCAGTATCTTACCAACCGTTTCCTTTCCGCAAACCGCGCTCTTCAGGTTATTTGCGCGATCATCTTCCTTGTAGCATATACTATTTACGCGGCATCCAGTATCAAGGCCTGCGGTACTCTTTTCAATACCGTAATGGGTCTTGACGCTACAGTTTGTATGTACGTTGCAGCTCTTATCATCATCTGCTATACATTCCTTGGCGGTTTCACCGCAGTTTGCTGGACTGACTTCTTTCAGGGTCTTCTTATGCTTGGCGCACTTCTTATTGCTCCTATTTTTGCTCTTTCTCTTGTTCAGAGCGGAAATGCAGTTGTAGAGAACGTTGTATTCCCGGAGAATTACTGGAACCTCTTTACCAACTGGAAGGATATCCTTTCCGGTCTCGGCTGGGGTCTCGGTTACTTCGGTATGCCTCACATAATCATCCGCTTTATGTCCCTCAAGTCTGACAAAGACCTTAAGAAGAGTGCAAAGATCGGTATCACCTGGACTGTTCTTATCCTTACCTTCTCTGTTGCAGCAGGTATCATTGGATATATGTTCCTTGGTCAGATCGACGATAGTTCTGTGGTATTCATTACCATGGTACGTAAGATATTCCCCGCGCTCATCAGTGGTCTTCTTCTTTCCGCTATCCTTGCAGCTGCAATGAGTACTGCTGACTCTCAGCTTCTTGCATCCGCATCCGCATTCTCCGTTGACGTTTACAAGCCCATTATCCGCCGAAACAAGGCAAGCGAGAAGGAAATGCTTTGGGCAGGCAGAATCGTTGTTCTTGCAATTTCGGTTGTAGCGGTTCTTATCGCCGCAAATCCTAACTCCGGTACTATAATGGGTCTCGTTGAAAACGCATGGGGCGTGTTCGGTGCTGCGTTCGGTCCCGCAATCCTGCTGTCCCTCTTCTGGAGACGCTTCAACTTTGCCGGTGCCGTTGCAGGTATCGTTACCGGTGCTGTGGTTGATATTCTCTGGCTTGTATTCCTTAAGGACTTCGGCCTTTACGAGATCATCCCCGGCTTTATCCTCAGCCTTATCGCGGCAATAGTCGTTACTATTCTTACTCCCGCACCCTCAAGCGAGGTTACCGATATCTTTGATCGCGTAGCATCCGGCGAGGACTTTGATGCACAGTAAAGTTAACCAAAAAAATAAAAGGTGTGTTTTTTCCACACCTTTTATTTTTTTCGACTTAATATCAAAGAACAATAGTGTTAAAGGATTTTGGGGGAAGAGTATAGTTCTTACCCTCAATTGTAACAACCTTTTCAAAGTCAAATCCGTTTATTATAACCGCGACCTTTGAACCGTCGGGGTTAACAAATGCGGTTGTGTTGGTATTGTAGTTACCCTCGGTACGGAGAAGTCTTGCGCCTCTCTTAACGAAATGGGAGAAGTGCTTAAGCAGATAGTACTCAGGGTTATAGGTGATGTTACCCTCCATATCTACGCTGACAAGAGAATTCTGTCTCCATCCCCAGGTGCTGACACCGTTTGAATCAAGAGCCATATTCCAGTATACGGTAGCTCTTGCACCGTGCTTTAAGTAGTGGTGAATGTTCTCGTAGGTGTAAAGCGCAAATTCCCAGGTGTTCTGACCGTCGCCACATTCACATTCACTGTTGAGGGTATCAAGCCAGGGGAAATCCTCTTCTGCCGAAAGAATACCGTATTTACCGGCCCACTGGTAGCTTGCACCCTTGATATTGTTTTTGAACTTCTCGTTCTGCATAGCAAGGTTGAGGTAGTGATTGTGTCTGTCTTTCTTGCTCTCGGGGGTATTGAGTGTACCGAACCAGATGTCAGTCATATCGCCGATCTCATCAATGAGGTAGTCGGTAATAAATGTAGTGAGCTGTTCACCCGAGAACACGCAGGAGGGGAACTTCTGATCGGCAACAACCTCGTTCTGTACATGGAGCTGTTTGATCTTAACACCCTCTTCGGCATAAGCCTCAAGATATTTACGCATATAGAGTGCGTATGCCTTGAGATTTTCCTCTGTCATGATAAGACGGCCGAAGTTGTATACGGGTGGGGTCTTCATCCAGGTAGGGGGGCTCCAGGGAGAAGCCATAAACTCAAGATCGGGGGAATACTTCATAGCAGTCTTAACTGTGGGAAGAATATACTTTCTGTCACGGTCGATAGAGAAATTCTTCATTTCATAGTCGCCCTCGGTCTCGTTGTAGCTGTACCAAGAGGCGGCAAAGTCGTTGGCGCCTATAGAAAGACGGCAGAAATCAAATCCGAGTCCCTCTTTGCCGAAAAGGTCCTTATATACGTCCTCTGCTCTCTCCTCGCCCATACGGGAGATAGCTCTTACACCCAGCTCGCTGATACAGCAACCCCAGCCGAAAAGAGGCTTACCTACCGCCTCACACAGCTTTATTTCACTGCCGGTGTCTGATGTATAATTGTTGTTTTCTGTCCATTTATTTTCTTGTGTTGATGTTATCCACATAATGACCTCCGAGATATTATAAATCAGTATAATGATTATAGCATGATGTGTTATGAAAATCAATAAAACACAGTAAAAAGCAAAAAATGTTGTTATTTACCTGTTTCTGTGCTATAATGTAGAAAATAGCATGAGAAAGAGGTAGAACAATGAGTGAAGAATTAAAGATAGTTAGCTATAATCTTCGTTGTGACTATTCACACGATGGTATAAACAGTTTTGTTCATCGTGCCGGTATTATACTTGACACGATCAACAGAGAGAAGCCTGACGTTATTTGTGCGCAGGAAGCTGTACCGAATCACGTTGCCTTCCTCAGAAAGAATCTTTCCGATTATATAACCATATACAACGGAAGAAATACTGACTTTAATGGCGAGGGACTTGCTCTTATTATAAAGAAAGACAGAATCAATCTTATCGCTCTTGACTTTTTCTGGCTGTCTGAGACTCCTTATATGCCCGGTTCAAGATATCCTATCCAGAGCCGTTGCCCCAGAATATGTCAGGTTGCAATGCTTCAGATAAACGGCACCGACAAGGTGTTTTACGTGTACAACAACCATCTCGATCATGAGAGTGACAGTGCAAGAATCCTCGGTATCAAGCAGGTGCTTGAGAGAGTAAAGGCCGACAATGAAAGAATGCCGTTCCCACTGTTTATTCTCGGTGACTTTAACGCTACTCCCGATAGTGAGACTATACAGTATTGCTATAACTACGAGCCTATTGCTCTCGTTGATCATACCGCACATATTCCCACCACTTTCCACAAATTCGGTACCCTTAACTATGATGAAAAGATAGACTATATTTTTACCGATAATACTACTGCTCCTAAGGTTAAGGATGTGACTGTGTGGGATGAAACCATAAACGGTATCTATCTTTCCGACCACTATCCGGTAGCTATGACTGTCGAGCTTGACTGACATAAAACCGAATATTAGATAAAATATAAACAGCAGCCGCTCTGTAGTGCAGAGCGGCTGTTATATTTTAAAATATCGATATATATGACAAATAACGAAAGAAAAATGATTTACATAAGGTCCCAACCTCGAGTGGGCTCCCGACGGAGGAGGGTGGAGGAGTTTGCTTTAAATAAGAAAAATAAATACCGAACTGTGAATTTATTTATCCTATATTTATTCCGTTCATGTTATCAAGAACGAACTGAACAAATGTGCGTACACCCAGCTCAAGAGCGCTCTCATCAAGGTCAAAGAGGTCGTTATGGGCGGGTATCGTAATACCTTTTTCCGCATTTCCCGTACCGAGGCGGAAGAATGCACCGGGCTTCACCGTCAGATATCTTGAGAAATCCTCGGAGGAAAGCTTCTCCGGCATAGGCGCTATGTTTTCCTCTCCCACCACTTCACCGATAGCTTTTTCGATTAGTCGGCATACTGTGGGATGGTTATATAAGCTTACCGATTTAAGCGGAGCGGTAAGGGAAGCGGTAACTCCCGTCTCTTCGCACACATGATCTATAATAGACTTTAATCTGTTATATATGTGGAGATCTACATCCATGTTATAAGCGCGAATGGTACCGCGCATCAATGCGTGGTCTGCAATGGAATTCTGCGATCTTCCGGATTCCAGCTGACATACAGAGCAGACGTATTTCTCAAGGGGGTCTATCTCTCTTGTCAGCACAAACTGAAGATCGTTATATATCCTTATCGCCGCTGCAAGTGCATCGATTCCGTTATGGGGTGTGGTCGCGTGTGCGCTCTTACCGAAAAGCTCAAGAGAGAAATGACGGCTTGATGCCTGAGAATACCCATAACACACACCAAGCTTTCCTGCGGGCATCTCGTTTTCACTGTGAAGACCTATTATAATATCTACATCATCCATGACACCGTTTTCTATCATCATCACCGCACCGCTCTTCATTCCTTCCTCACTTGGCTGGAATAAAAGCTTTACTTTGCAGTTTATCTCATTCTCAAGCTCCTTGAGTGCAGCGGCAGTACCGAGAAGCACCGCGGTATGGGCATCGTGTCCGCAGGCGTGCATATATCCGTTGTTTTTTGACTTGTATTCTACGTCGGTCTTTTCGGTTATTTTAAGCGCGTCCATATCGGCTCTCAAAGCAATGGTGAAGCCCTCTTTATCGGGGTTAATATATCCGACAACACTGCCCTTACCGTATTTCTCGGTGTAGGGAACACCGATAGCATCAAGCTCTTTTTTGACAAGAGCAACGGTGCGTGGAAGATCAAAATCCACCTCGGGGTAGGTATGTATCTCACGTCTGAGAGCAATAAGATGATCACTGTTAATATTCATCACAACTGTTCCTTTCGGAGTATTCGTCTTATTATAACATATGCGATTAGTCTTTACAATAATGAAAATAAGATCAAACCGGGCGAATTCGGAGTTCGACATTCGCCCGGTCTGCGTACGTATTTATAGGATTATTGCTGTATTATTGCTGCATCACCGGCAACGATTATGTTACAGCAGTCCGCTTCTATAGATACCGAGTTTAGAAAATCTGTGAGCCTCTGTGCATTTTCTTTTGAAGAAATCTTTATTTCAATGCTGTTATCTCTTTTCATTACACCGATTTTCATTATTCCGTACTCATTCATATGAGGTCTTATTATGTTGTATGCCTCTTTAAGATATGTGTACGAGAATTTGACCGTATGAAAACGGACGACAGTCGGGTCAACTAAACTTGTATAATGAGAGGCTTCGCTAATTGGTATGGTTATATTAACGTGAAGAAATCCGTCATCTCCGCGGTATGTTCCGCCAAAGTCATCGGGATAGAGATAATCGTTTGGATTCTCGGGATCTATCGGAAAGATACTGTGGAGTTTTCCGATTTGCTCTGATATAGTATTATTATCAGGCTTACTTTCGGATTCCCTTACCACCATCTCCTCGTATTCATCCACCGTGACACCGCGTAGTATTTCGAACATCCGCTTTCCTTTACCATCTTCTACCCGATAAAACGTATCATCATTTCTAAGATCGTCTGAAAATGGAGACAGGATAAGAGGAAATACGTCTCCGTTTACAGTTATTACGTCAATGTACAAATTAAATTTATTTTCACTTATCTTATGCTCATCCTCACGGTATTTGCTGTTACCGTAAAGATCAGGATTGTCTTCGCGCTCAAACAAATGTGTGATCTCGGAATTTTTTATAATACCGTAGAACTCGTCGATCAGATCACGGGAGGTAACGGTCATATTGTCTCTTTTTGATGCGTTGTTTCTTTCGCTTTTCAACTCCGTGATATCATTGCTTGATGCTATACCGTATATATTAAGAATATCCTCTACAGTCCACTCTCCACCCTCAGCTATAGACCAGAACATCCATACACCATACTCATCCTCAATATACATAAGAGGATTATCTTTATAGTTTACCTCGCTTATTTGCTTGTCTGACAGCTTTATATAATCCGCGGCCTTACCTAAGACCGTGAAGCGCATCCAACTGCCTGCTTGGGGGACTATTACAGGGATTTCAACGGGGGTGGTGGTATCTGCACTATCGGTAGTCTCGTTTTGTTGTGTGTCGGTAGTGGGGGGATCGGTCTCTTCGATATCGGTATCCGTATCGGGGGCATTCGTTTCCGTTATATCGTTTGTGTTTTCGTCGGGTACTGCGGCCACGGTATCCGTGTCGGTATAATCAGTATCCTTTATTTCTGTAGTTACGTCATTGGGCAACGGCGGCTTCATCTGCCTGAAATGTGGGAATATCAGTGCCGTACCTACAAGTAACGCAAATACTGCTGTTAAGGTTCCATATCTGAATAATACGGTACGGACAGGGTCTCGTTTTACCGGAACAGAAGCTTTCTTTATCAGATCCTCGTCTGCGTATCCGAGGGCGTCAAGCAAGTCTTTCCCTCTCATAGCTCATATCCTTCCTTCATAAGAAATTTTTTTAAACCGTTTCTCGTTCGGAGCAGCGACATCTTTACCTTGCTCTCACCGATACCGAGCGAACGAGCAATATCCTCGACAGAATCCGTATACCAATAACGTCTCATAAATATGACTTGCTTTTCCTCGTTGAGAGAACGGACGTATTTGCTGATAGCTTTGCCAAGCTCAGCGTATTCCACTTTGCACGTGGTGTCGTCCGGAGCTGGAATACATTCTTCCATTTCCGCCGTTAACTCGGTAATGACCATTTTTCTTTTCTGTCTGCCCCGCATTCTGCACACGTCTATTGAAATGTGACGAATGATGCGGGCAAGAAAGTGAAACAGATATTCTGACGGGTCGCTTGGGGGGATGCTGTTCCATGCCTCAAGATACGTATCGTTCTCGCATTCCTTGGCGGTTTCACTATCTTCTACGATGTTGTAGGATATGTTTCGGAGAGAAGCACCGTGTTTTGCCGCGGTGTTCTCTATGGCTGCCTCGTTCCGATCCATAAACATAGCAACTATTCTTCTGTCATCCAAAGTCGATGTTCCTTTCATATGTTATTTTTGAAGGCCTTCACCCTATATAGCGTCTTTTTTCGTGCCGGGTCACATGATTTGTAAAAATTATCCGTTAATTCTATAAAAAATTCCACGACCATTACTTGTTTATGCCTCCTACCAGGGTACATCGCATTTTGATGATATACATCTAACCTTGTAGGGACTGGCGTCCTCGACAGCCCGAGGTTCTTCAAGGTAAAACACAAAATTATCCCCCGGGAGGACGGTACGACCGGTGGTTATTACGTAATAATATACCATATTACAAAAAAAGTAAAGACCGCAGGAACTGCGGCCTTTACTTTTCAGTATATTATTTGAAAGAAAAACTACTGTTAAGGATAATGGAGCTGTAGAGGAAGAGAACGTCCTGATCGGTGATCTCAAGCCCGTAGAACTCCTTCATCATGTCAAAATTACCGTAGCGGATATCCACAAGGTAAACAGAGCTGTAACCCTCTGCAAGGAGAGGAGCGATTGAGGAACCGAAGGAATCTCTGAAGATTATAAGCTCCTTATCGGTGGTTGCATTGGGGTTATCAATGCGGAGGAGGGGAAGTGCACTTGCGCCGCCCATGAATACGTTGTAACCGTCCTTGCTCTGCTCACTCTCAGCGAAAAGCTCGGTGCGATAGATGGGAGTAGTTTTACCGGAAAGATAATCGTAAACGGTACAGTCGTTAAGAATATCACTGGTAAGGTAGTTGAGTTCTTCACCGGGGAGGGGAAGAGCTGCCTGACCGTGGTATACACCGTAGAAGGGATAAAGTTTATTATGCTGAAAATCAAGAGAAATTCTGTCTTTGCTGCCGAGAGAATTAGCGATAGTTTCTACCACATTAAGGATTTTGTCCTGTGCCCAGTGGGTATCAGTCTTGTAGAAGTCCTCAAGCTCAAGCACGTCAAAAAGGTCAATGTATTCCATTCCTTCAAGACCTGCTATCATATCAGCCTCGATCTTTTCATAATCAAGGGAGGGATAGAAGCCATCCTCTGACATAAAGTAACCCTTATCGGGAATTATTGAGAGGAATACCTTTGCATCTGTATCTTTGAAGTGCTTGTTAAAAATTTCTGAGAATTTATTTATTGCGTTTTCGATGGACTTATCGTTTGTGAAATTCTCTATCTTTGCGATGTAACCGTCTTTGACAGCAAGTCCGTTACTCTCAAGAAATCCGAGAATACTGGTCTGGAACAGTGCCTTAACGGTTCTCAGCTCATCACGGAAAGGGAACTGATCCGACGCGTATTTTGTAAAGTCATCCTGGAAGTCCTTGGAGAGAATGGTCTGCCAGGTGAGCTTAGGGAACTTAGCCAGATTACGGCGTTCAGAAGAAGAATATTCTGTAACGGGTTTAACAATACACAGCAGGAAGCTGATGAGAATGAATCCCGCGAAAATCACCGTTACTATTTTATTTTTAAGTTGTGTTTTCATAGGTTATCCTTTCCTAGTATCAATATTCCTGCATTAGAACTGGAAGTAAAGGAAGGGTGTAAAGGAATCGTTTACCAGAGTTGCTACGCAAAGGAGAAGTACTACTGCGATTGCAACAGGCTCAAGAAGATTTACTATCTTTCCTACACGAGGCATTTCTGAGAGTTTGGTAGCAACGGTCTTCACAACAGGTGTAGAGCCGATAATTGCTACAACAAGGAGTATTGCGTAGTTGATAAGATAGTAAGTGGTCTGGCTTGACCAGAAGGAATGTCCGCCGAAGCCAAACATAGATTTGATGAATTCCATACCCTCACCAAGACTTCTGGTGTTAAATATAACAAAGCTGATGAGAACAACTATAATAACGTAAGTGTGGCAGATAAAACCGGGGATCTTGCGGATAACGGGGATCTTCACCTTTTCCTCAAAGAATGCGGTCATCTTTTTGAATGCAGAAGCAAGGAACCATTTTTCAAGAAGGAGGAAGAGAGCGAAGTACAGACCCCAGATAATGAAGTTCCATGCCGCACCGTGCCAGAAGCCGGTGAGGAACCATACAGCAAGAGTGTTACGGAACCACTTGATAGCAGAAACACGGTTTCCACCAAGGGGAATGTAGATGTAGTCTCTGAACCAGCTGCCGAGGGACATATGCCATCTTCTCCAGAACTCTGCAACAGTCTTTGAAATATATGGATGGTTGAAGTTCTCAAGGAAGTTGAAGCCGAAGGTCTTACCGAGACCGATAGCCATATCGGAATACGCGGAGAAGTCGAAGTAGATGTAAAGTGCGTTTGCAATAGCGTATATCCAGAAGAAACCTACAGACTTTTCGGGAGAGTTACGGAAGAAGGTCTCAGCCAGCTTATAGAACTGGTCTGCGATAAGCAGTTTCTTACCGAGACCGAACACGAAACGTCTTGCGCCGTATGCAAACATCTCGAAGGTGTGCTTGCGGTTTGAAAGCTCCTCCTCAACGGTGGTATAGCGGACGATAGGTCCTGCAACCAGCTGAGGGAAGAGAGCAACGTAGGTGGAAAGGCGGATGAAACTCTTCTGTACCGCAGCTTCACCGCGATATACGTCAATGGTGTAGCTGAGGGTCTGGAATGTATAGAAGCTGATTCCTACAGGGAGTGCTATCTTAAGGAACTCGATACCGGTTCCAAAGATGGCATTGATATTAAGTATAAAGAAGTTGGTGTACTTAAAGAATCCGAGGATCGCTACAGATGAAAGTATTGATGTTACCAGAAATACTTTTGCCCATTTCGTTCCTTTGAACTTGCCGATAAGAATACCGTGAATGTAGCTTGAAAGGCAGGTACCCAACATCAGGAATACGTACAGCGGCTCGCCCCAAGCGTAGAACACAAGGCTGGTTACAAGGAGTACGAAGTTTTTAAATTTAAAGGGAACTACGAAGTAGAGAATAAATACTATGGGCAGAAAGTAGTTTAAGAACTGTATTGTAGAGAATACCAGAGGAGATCACCCTTTCTTTTTCATCTATTTGAAACGGGCTGACCTTTTGGCCTCGCCCGTTTTCAAATATTAGCTTTTTGTTCTAGGTTAATTAACCCTCAAGAGAGGTGGGGCACATAAGGAAAAATACGGTGTTGCCGACAGCGCCGATAACGGTCTGGTCAGCGGTAGTACAAACGTTCCAAGAGGGATTTGCAAGGGGTTCAATAGTGTCAATGAATGCGTTTACGTCGCCATCTTCAGCGATCTGGAAGAGGTAACCAACGAAAGGAATAGTACTGATCATGGGAGCAAAGCTGTAAGCGGACTCGAAGCCGGAGATATCAGCGGTAAAGCCTGCAAGGTAACCTGCTTCAACAGGCATTGCACCGCCCATGAACTGAATGCTCTCGTGAGTGATAAGAAGGGTTGCAAGCTCGTCAATGCCGATTGCGGGGTTGTTCTCAATATATCCTACAAACGCGTCGAAAAGCATAGCGCCTGCACCCTCGGAAACGTCAGGCCAGATTACCTCGCCCATCTCGCCACCTTCTTCACCACCGTCAAGATCAACGGAAGCAGGGCACATAAGGAAGAATACAGTGTTCTCTACAGCGCCGATAAGGGTATGATCAGCCTCGGTACAAACATTCCAACGGGGATCAGCATTGTCCTCAAGAGTCTTGGTGAAGTCCTTGACATTGTCGACAGACTCAAGCTCGAATACGTAACCTACAAAGGGTACACCCATCACCATAGGGCCGAATGTATATGCAGACTTAAATCCGGTGATCTCATTGGTAAAACCTCCAAGATAACCTGCTTCAACGGGGGATGCACCTGCCATAAATGGAATATGGTCGCCGGTGATAAGGGTGTTCGCTATCTCTTCAAGAGTAGCATCGGGCTTCTCGGAGAGAGTCTTGGTGAAGAGGTTCCAGAAGGTCTCGCCATAGCTGCCTGATACTATGTCGGGGGTTACTATGTTAGCCTTGTCTTCGGTTGCAGGGGTATCGGTAGATGCGGTGGTATCATCGGGGGTATTAGTGGTGGTTGCGCCGCAGGAGATGAGAGCGGATGCTCCAAGGATCATTACGAGAAGAAGTGCAATTATTTTCTTAGCCATTGTTTTTTCCTCCAAAAAATGTTATGTGTTTTAATTTTTTTTACTTAAATCAGTTTTCCTCATTCTGAGAGGAGAGAGTAAATCCACCCTCTGTTTTTGTGAGAATGATGCGGGTTTCTTTGCTTCTGCCGGATACAGTCAGAAATTGACTTTCACCGACTTCCATATCGGTAATGTGCCAGTAGATCTTTGCTTTGCCCTCAAAGTAAGCATCGTAGGTGTACTCCAGATAGTTACCCAGGTTTTCATCGTACATGAAAATGTTACCTGACGTAGCCTTTATCACTGCGGTTTTATTTGAGGATACCTCAAGGTAAAAGCAATCGTCGGCATTTGCAGGTGCGGGATAGACCGGGGTATCGTCACCTGTGTGTATGGCGATTCTGGCGGCTCCCGTATAGCTTGCGGTAACCGGGTACACATTGACCGCTTCAGCGGACAGTGCCGTGCCGTCTGCCAGGGTGACGGTCAGCGATCCGTCTGCAAATCCTCTGCCTGCTATCAGTCCTACGATAACGACCAGGGCGATACACGCGGCAAGACTTGCATATCTTTTAAGTGTCAGAATTGTCGCAGATCTTTGTTCCGGCTTTGCGTTCAGTATCTGTTCGCGAAGCTCGTCTGACGGCTTTATTCTTTTGTATGCTTCAACGGTTTTTTGATCGAACATGTTTTCTCCTTTCTTTGAGAGTTGTCTGAGTCTGTTACTCAGAGATGGCTTCCTTCAGCATGTCCCGGCCGCGGGACAGCCTCATTTTTACACCCGATTCGGAAATAGATAAGAGATCGGCGATCTCCTTCACCGAGTACCCCTCAAGGTGGTGAAGCACGATCACCTCACGGTATTTGATGGGCAATGCGAATACCTCTTTCAGTATCTCGCTCTGATCTTCGTCTATTTCATAGTTGTCCGCTTCTTCAAGAGTCAGGGTACTTCTGATCTTCTTTGATCTCAGAATGTCCTTGCTTCTGTTGGAAGCGACTCGGATGAGCCAGGCTTTAAGATGCTCCTCACTTTCAAAAGTGGGTTGCTTTGTTATGTATTTGTAGAAAACGTCTTGAACAGCATCCTCGGCATCTGCGTGACTGACCAGTATTGAGTAACATACTCGGAAGAGCATATTACCGTATTTATCGTAGGCCACGTCACATGGGATGAACTCCGATTTTGTGTTTGCTAACGTGAAGAAGAGCACTCTCTTTCAGCCCCTTTCATTATGTAATACGATTGAGAATACTAAAAGGTCACAAAGAAAATAAAAAAATATCAAAAAATTTTTAAAAAAGTTTTCAGACAAGAATATATTACTGTAATGCATTGTGTGTGACATTTAGAACGACTGTCCTTATTGCGGCAAGATTCAAATGGAGTTGACTTTTATATTGATGTTATATATAATTAATTGAAATAATATGTTACTCTTTTGGGTAGTGTGATACGATATGGAGGGGATTGTTGTGACTCGTGTTAAACGTATTTTAGGTATTATCATTTTAGCTGTCATTATTTGGTCCTTTGTTGCCTGCTCTATGGCAGATACGGGATCGAATGACAGTACAGTGACTACAGCTCATTCATCAGACGCGCCTAAAGATGAGTCTGACTACGAAAATACTCTTGTATATGAAGATGACAGCCTCCCGGATAACCTTGATTTCGGCGGAGCAACAGTTACTATACTGTCACCTAAGGGCAATGGTAAATACAGCCAGTACGAAGTGGATTTTACTGTAGAAGAGCTCATGAGCGAGCCTGTAAACGATTCTGTTTATAACCGTGAGAAGTTTGTAGAAGAGAGACTTGACGTTGAGATCAACAACATTCAGATGGATGATGTTGTGCCCGAGATAGACAAGAGTCTCAGCTCAGGCGATGATATGTATCAAGCTTATATCTACGCCAACCATGTCATAACAAGGTATGTTATAGACAAAAATATGATAGATCTTTATAGTGTTGATTATCTTGATTTTGATAAGCCGTGGTGGGCAGATGGATTTAACAGCGAAGCAGAATTGATGGGTAGCCTCTATCTTGCTACCGGCTCATTATTCCTTTCTCTTATCAGAAATTGTTATTCGGTATATTACAATAAAGTTCTTGGTGAAGATTACCTAAGCAGATATCCCGAACTCGGTGACCTTTACAGTATTGTTGAGAACGGTGACTGGACTTTTGATAAATTTGTTGAGCTGGGCGGAAGCATATATGAGGATGTAGACGGTGATACTGTCAGAGACTTCGATGATATATACGGTATAGCCTTCAGCCCTGTATGTGCCGTGGACAATATATGGAGCAGCTTCGATATCGATATACTTTCAAAGACAGATGACGGATGGGTTGAGTTTAATGTAAATACAGGCAAGCTGTTTGATTCTCTTGAAAAAGTATATAATATGGCTCATTATTCTTTGGGCTCAAACTTTAACGGTGTCATAGATGAACAGGGACATGGATATGAGACGTTTGATGCTGAGAAATATTTTGTAAGCGGTAAAAACCTGTTCTGTGTCGGATATATAGGTCATGCAGAGCAGCCATCCTTCCGCAATATGCAGCATGATTACGGAATACTCCCTTTTCCCAAATATGATAAGGCACAGAAATTGTACTATACCTACTCGCACGATACCTATGGTGCTGTTGCTATTCCGAATACTAACAGTGACCCTGATACTGTAGGTGCGGTTATTGAGGCTCTCGCATCTTACAGCTACAGAGAGACTCTTCCGCTGTATCTTAATGTTGCTCTGAAAGGTAAATATATGTCTGACCCGGAGTCAAGACGTATGATCGATATTATAATTGACGGAATTAAGGTAGACAGTGCATGGATATATCTCGGAACACTGGGGTGTGATTATCCTACGAAATTCAGATATATGATACACAATGGTGAAACATCCTTTGCCGCTGAAAATGAACAGCTTATGAGAAGAGCATCCATGCTTCTTAAAATATACAGAGAAGAGTATGAAAGGAAATAAAGTTTTTTCTTTGAATTTTTATAAAACAATGTTTACGGCACCCTAAACCAAAAGTTCATACTCGGAAACCGGTGTTAACCTGTCGAATACGGTATTAAGTTCTATTTTAAAAATATATCAGGAAGTGTTAGAAATGTATCTTATATCACCTAAAAAGAAACAGTACAAAGCCAATCTCCACTGTCACAGTACCTGCTCGGACGGTCACCGTACCCCGCAGGAGCTTAAAGTGATGTACAAGGATAAGGGTTATTCGATTCTTGCCATAACCGATCACGAGGCGCCCCGTTCACACAGTGATCTTACAGACGAAGGCTTCATAGCCCTGACAGGCTATGAATGTTATATAAGAGTAGATCCCTCTGCTGCGTATAAGCTGTTTCAAAAGGAGGTTCACCTCAATCTTTTTGCGCGGGATGATAAAAACGAGACACTCATCTGCTATAATGAACCCTACTGCAAGTATATAGATAAGGAAAGACAGATGGCAGTGCCTCACGCCGGCAGTGAAAGGCCGCGGGAATATTCCTCGGAATATATAAACGAATATATAAGAACTGCAAAGGACAATGGCTATATTGTTGCCTACAATCATCCCTACTGGTCACTTGAGTGCGCTGAGGAGATGATGAGGTATGAGGGTATATTCAGCTTTGAAATGTGTAACTATAACAGTTACCTTATGAACGGTCTTGAGCTTAACGGTGCTCTTTATGATAATCTTCTTCTTCGCGGAAAGGCAATTGCGTGCCACGGCTCTGACGATAATCATAACAAGAATGCTGAAGACCACGTTGAGTTTGACTCCTTCGGCGCATTTACCATGATATATCCCGAGAAGTTTGAATATTCCTCTATTATTACCGCTATGGAAACCGGGGAGATGTATTCCTCCACCGGTCCCGAGATATATGAGGTCTCATTTGATCCTGAAGAGAGGATGCTCCACATCGAATGCTCGGGAGCCGAGCACATATACGTCTATAACGGCGGAAAGTCCCCCTACCGCGTTCACAGATGTGACGGTGAGGCGTCCATTACCTCAGCAGATTTCAAGGTCAGCAGAAAAGCTCCGTATATCCGTATATCTGTAGTTGACAGTAGCGGCAGAAAGGCAGATACCCGCGGATTTTTCCGTCCGGAGCTTTTCGGAGAGAACTAATATGTATTTATCCGATTATATCATAATAGGAAGATAATAGCAATACTATATATAATATGTAGACAAAAAAGCGTTTGGCCGGCTGGCCAAACGCTTTTTTCTACTATGTGTTATTTATTTAAAAGCTTGAGATACTTATCCTTTGCCTCCTCGGAAATGGATGCGTTTCTCTTGATCTTTCTCGAAGAATTTTTGACAAATTCCTCTTCTCTTATAACAAAGTAGTTTATATGCTTGTAGGACTGAACAATTTCGTTTACCTCAGATACCGCTTCTTTGAGTACTCGTCTCACATCCTGCTCGGTATATCTGTTTCCGAGTATTTCCTTCAGTGCATCATTGTCGGGGTGGATTATAGCTACAATGTCATAGTCTCTCTTTGCATCGTTCATATATCCAACAACAACAGATTCTTTAACGTACGGACTTCTTGAGAGATATGTCTCAAGCTCCTCAGGGAATACGTTTTTGCCGCCGTTTGTTACGATAACGTTTTTCTTTCGTCCGGTGATGTAGAGAAAACCGTCATCGTCAATATATCCGAGATCTCCTGTGTGGAACCAACCGTCGATTATTACCTCATCGGTGAGGTCAGGTGCATCGTAGTAACCGAGCATTACGTTATCGCCGCGGTAACATATCTCGCCGGTGCCGTCATCGCTTTTATCCATAACTGTAAGCTCACCGTATTTGGGTGTAAGACCTGCAGAGGCATCTCTGAAGCAGGTCTCAAGATTTATTGCCGCAACAGGAGCACATTCGGTAAGACCGTATCCCTGAATTGCGTGGAATCCAAGGTCTCTCATTCCTGCGATTATCTCGGGGTCAGCCGCAGCACCGCCGCAGATAAAGAGCCCAAGCCTTCCTCCGAACATATTATGAATATCGGAGAACAGTTTTTTCGAAAGATCAACACCTATTTTTTTACTTGCACGGTTAAGCTTGATAGCCGCACGAAGAGCTTTATCCTTACCTTGTTTTTTTGCTGTCTGCCATATCTTTTTGTACATGGTTTCAAGCAGGAGAGGAACACACATTATCTTGGTAACACGGGAATCCTTCATATCTGCGATAATATGTCTCAGTCCCGTACAGTATGCGATTGCACCGCCGACAAAAAGGGGAGCGAGAAATCCGCAGCTGCATTCAAAAACGTGGTGAAGGGGGAGAACAGACAGGAACACATCACCGGGGCCTACGTCATCAAATCCGGCCGCAGCCTCAAGTACAGTACAGATGTTTTTGTGTGAGAGCATAACGCCCTTTGACACACCGGTTGTACCGGAGGTGAAGAGCAATACACTCATGATCTCTCGGTCAATGGGGGCAACAAGATAAGTGGTCTTAGACTCGCTTATACATTTTTTTCCTTCTTCAATAAGCTCGGGTATGCGGCTAAACGGTATTACCTCAACTCCGTCAATACCCTCCGTTTTATTTACAAGTTTATCTGAGCAGATAATAGCATCCAGGTTTGCAATATTTGCAATGTTTTTCACTTCCTCAGCTGGAAGTTCCTTATCAAGAGGTACAACAACACCAAGACCGCATACCGCTACAAGATAAGACAGCGCCCAGAAATAACCGTTTTCACCCATAACAGCTACGCGTCCGCGTATACCTCTCTCAAAGAGGGCACACCCAAGAGCATCAAGGTCATGACCAAGCTGGTCGTACGTGATAGGTGTGTATACACCTTCCTTACGTTCAAGAAATGCAGTCTCCTCACGGTATATCTCAATGCTGGTACGTACCATGTGCCGCAGGTCATATATCTTTCTTATCTTTGTTCCGATTTTCTTCTTAGACATAATTTATCCTTTCAGAATTTGAATTTTCAACAACTAATGGAAACATTATACAGCCGGAAAGTGTATTTTTTTATAATAAATAGTTTCGAAGATGTTAATTTATCAAAATGCTTGATTTTATTCTTGTGTTTTTATATAATATAAGGTGGTAATTTATAAGGAGGAGTTTGTCCTCTTTTATTTGATAGCTAATTTCGTTGCTGAAGCGGCAGGATGGAGATAAAGATGTCCGATAAAGAAAGACTCGAGCATATAAGAAACTTTTCAATAGTAGCTCATATCGACCACGGTAAGTCAACCCTTGCCGACCGTATACTTGAGCATACCCAGACGGTTTCCACCCGTGAGATGGAAGAACAGCTTCTTGATAATATGGAACTTGAAAGAGAAAGAGGTATCACCATCAAGGCGAGAGCTGTACGTCTTGGATACGATGCCAAGAATGGGGAACACTATACCCTTAATCTTATAGACACCCCCGGCCACGTAGACTTTAACTATGAGGTTTCCCGTTCACTTAATGCCTGTGACGGTGCACTGCTTGTAGTTGACGCGACTCAGGGTGTTGAGGCGCAGACTCTTGCTAACGCATATCTTGCAATAGATGCTGACCTTGAGATACTTCCTGTCGTTAACAAGATGGACCTTCCTTCTGCAAATGTGGAGAAGGTACGTCAGGAGGTGGAGGATATAATCGGTATCCCTGCTGAGGACTGTCCTGCGGTATCTGCAAAGACAGGGCTTAATATCGATCAGCTTATCGAGAGTATAATTACAGACCTCCCTGCTCCCAAGGGAGATTCGGAGGCACCTCTCAAGTGTCTGATATTTGACTCTTATTATGATAGTTACCTTGGTGTCGTTGTATACGTAAGAGTTATGGACGGTACCGTACGCTCAGGTGACAGAATACGTCTTATGAGCACCGGTATGGAGTACGACGTTGTTGACGTTGGTACTATGGGCGCATTCGGTCTTGATAAGTGCGGAGAGCTGAGAGCCGGTGACGTTGGTTTTATTACAGCAAGTATTAAGACCATAGGAGAGACCCGCGTAGGTGATACTGTTACCTCGGCAGAAAACCCTGCCGCGGAGGCACTTCCCGGATTCAGAGCAGTTCAGCCTATGGTCTATGCCGGTATCTATCCTGCAGACGGTGCAAGATACGGCGATCTCAGAGATGCACTTGAAAAGCTTCAGCTCAATGATGCTGCGCTCTTCTTTGAGGCGGAGACCTCTATCGCTCTCGGCTTCGGATTCCGTTGCGGTTTCCTTGGTCTGCTCCATATGGAGATAATGATGGAGCGTCTTGAGAGAGAATTCAACCTTGATATTATAACCACTGCCCCCAGTGTTATATACGAAATAACCCTTCATAACGGAACTGTACTGAGAGTAGATAACCCCACTAACTATCCTGCACCCGAGGAAATAGAGATCGCCGCAGAGCCGGTAGTGAAAGCTAATATTATAACACCTACCGAGTATGTTGGCGGAATCATGGATCTCTGTCAGGATCGCAGAGGTACCTTCATTGATATGAAGTATATCGATACCGAGAGAGTGGAGCTCCATTATGATCTCCCCTTGAACGAGATAATATACGATTTCTTCGATGCCTTAAAGAGCCGTTCAAGAGGTTATGCTTCTCTTGACTACGAGCTGTCTGAATATCGTCCCAGTAAGCTTGTCAAGCTTGATATTATGCTAAACGGTGACGTCGTGGATGCACTGTCATTTATCGTTCACGAGGAAAAGGCATACGGACGAGCAAGAAAGATAGCAGAAAAGCTTAAGGAGAATATACCGCGTCAGCTCTTTGAGATACCGATTCAGGCGGCTATCGGTTCTAAGATCATAGCCCGAGAGACGGTAAAAGCGATGCGTAAGGACGTTCTTGCCAAGTGTTACGGTGGTGATATCACCCGTAAGAAGAAGCTGCTTGAAAAGCAGAAGGAAGGTAAAAAGAAGATGCGCCAGCTTGGTTCTGTGGAGGTATCTCCCGAGGCATTTATGGCGGTGCTCAAGTTGGATGAGGAATAATCAGTTGGAAATGGCTGATAAACTGAATAAAAAACGATTGGGGATATATATACATGTCCCCTTTTGTAAAAGTAAATGCGCTTACTGTGATTTTTATTCCGGGAATTTTTCTCCCGATGACAGGGCAGAATACCTGACAGTCCTCGAAAAGCATATAAAGAGAATTGCGCCCTCTGCTGATATGTATACTGTAGACAGTATCTTTCTCGGCGGTGGCACTCCCACTATCCTTGGGGGAGAGGGGATAGCTTTGATCGGTAATGCGGTAGCATCAACCTTTTCTCTTTCGGGCGACCTTGAGTTCTCTGTCGAGGCAAATCCGGGAACAGTTACACATGACGATCTTAAGATAATGAGGTCTTCTGGTGTAAACCGCATAAGCTTTGGACTTCAGAGCTCTCACGACTCCGAGCTTAAAATGCTATCGAGAATACACAGTTATTCAGAGTTTCTTTCCGCCTACAGTGATGCAAGAGATGCAGGGATAGACAATATAAACGTTGACCTTATGTACGGACTGCCGGAGCAAACTGTGGATTCATTTGCTGAGACGGTAGACAGAGTGTCGGCTCTTTCTCCCGAGCATTTGTCACTCTACGGACTTAAGATAGAAGACAATACCCCGTTTGGAAGAATGAGGGACAGCTTGAGCCTTCCGGATGAGGACAGTGAATATGAGATGTATATGACTGCGGTAGAAATGCTTCGATCAAGAGGTTACCGTCATTACGAAATAAGTAATTATGCCAAAAACGGACGTGAATGCCGACACAATCTTAAATATTGGGATGCACTTGAATATATTGCATTTGGTCCATCTGCTTATTCATATTTCGGAGGAAAGCGTTACGGATATATCGGCAGTCTCACCGACTATTGTGCCGCGGTAGAAGACGGCAGGGAACCGATAGAATACTGTGAGGAGATAACCGAACAGGACAGGGAAGCTGAATATATAATGCTTCGCATGAGGCTCCGAGACGGTATCTCTGCAGAGGACTTCTATTCACGTTTCGGCATAGATTTTGAAGAAAAGTACCGTGACAAGCTAAATAAATATATATCTATCGGTGTAATGGTAAAGGACAGGGACAGATATTTTCTCACTGACAGGGGGATGTACGTGAGCAATACCGTTATCTCTGATATTGCCGAGTTTGATGCATAAGAAATCCGATGGCAGGGTATATTAAAAAAGCACTCTTTTGCGACTGTAAACGGCAAAAATACATCTTGACAGATGAGAAAAAACAGTATACAATGTAGGTGTAATTACACATCCGCGAAAGGAGTATTACTAATGGCAGACGAAATTTTTGAGGGTGAATTTTACACTCTTACAGATGAAGAAGGAAATGAAAGCCAGTTTGAACTTATAGGTTCATGCGAGCTTGACGGCAAAACATATATGGCTCTTGTTCCTGTTGGCGAGGATGAGGAGTATGTAATCCTCAGAAGCGAGATCGACGAGAACGGCGAGGAGTCTCTTGTAACTATCGATGATGACGATGAGTTCGATCGTGTAGCAGATATATTTGACGATGAACTCTTCTCCGAGGTTGATTATGACGCGGAGGGCTAATATCAAAGTAGCCACAATGTAGTCCTTTGTGCCCTTCCTGCTTAGTTCGTGATAAAGCAAGCAATTAAACCCACAAGATAATAAATGGAGCAGTCTATCTCCCATCGGGAATGCAGACCTCCCTCTGTTGCCTCAGTGTGCATTCCGCGCGCGACGCAGTGTGAGGATGTTGGTAGCACAAAGACGGAGAGGTTGCACCAGCCTTGCGAGAGCAGGGTTTATCATTCTTGTTTTACACGGCTCGGTGGGTTACATTAAAACATCCCTGCTGTTCAAAACAAATTGACAGAATTATAAAATGTGAAAAACACGAGAACGTTTTGGCGTTTCTCGTGTTTTTTTATAAAAACTTAATGTTTGTTTACAAATTATTCATGCAGTCATTTGTTAATTCTAAGGTAAGTATGGTACAATTAATGTAAAATAAGAAAGGAAGACTTCGGATGGCGTTTGTGACGGTGTTCAAACGGTACGAGCTGAAATACATGCTCTCACTTGAACAGAAGAAAAAGATACTTGAAGCGATGTCGAAATATATGGAGCTTGATAAATACGGACGGAGTACAATACGAAACATCTATTTTGACACAGCAAGCTACAGACTTATAAGACGTTCGATCGAGAAGCCTGCATATAAAGAAAAATTACGAGTGCGAAGTTACTCAGAGGCAACCCCCGACAGTATGGTTTTCGTGGAAATAAAAAAGAAATATGAAAAGGTAGTTTACAAACGTAGGCTTCCGCTATCCGAGAGGGAAGCGATGTCATGGGTATGTCGAGAGAGTGACTGTCCCGTGAATACGCAGATCTCCCGAGAAATAGACTATTTTATCGACTTTTACAGAAAGTTGAAGCCGTCGATGTTTCTCTCCTATGAACGGGAGGCCTATTACGACAAGGGGGGCGGAGATTTTCGTGTAACCTTTGACGATAACATACTTTGCCGTCAGACCGATATAAATTTATGCTCAGGTATTTACGGCACATCGATCCTTCCCGAGGGGACGGTGTTAATGGAACTGAAATGCTCGGGTGGCATTCCGCTATGGATGGTAGAAGTACTTTCCCGTGAGCGAATATATAAAACCTCATTCTCAAAATACGGAACGGCGTACAATACGCTGGTATTTCCTGAAATCTATTTACCGAATTCGATAAATCACAAGGAGATCAAAACAAATGGATGCAATATTTAAGGGTGTTTTCGATAACGAACTGATACATACTATCAAGGTTGAAACTTTTCTTCTTTGTCTTGGCGTGTCCCTTTTTCTTGGACTTATTATGGCAGTGGCATATATGTTTAAAAATGAACATACAAAGAGTTTTCTCGTAACACTTGCACTTTTGCCTGCTATAGTTTGTGTTGTCATTATGATGGTAAACGGTAACATAGGCGCAGGGGTTGCGGTGGCGGGCGCATTCAGCCTTGTCAGGTTCCGTTCTGCTCCGGGTTCTGCAAAAGAGATCGTTACCATCTTTCTTGCCATGGGTGCAGGACTTATATCCGGTATGGGATATCTTGGCTTTGCCGTGCTCTTTACCGTGATCATGTGTACTATGTTTCTCATCTATAGCGCGGTGGCCGGCAATACAAGAAGTGAGAATGTCAACAAGACAATTAAGATCACCATTCCCGAAGATCTTGACTACACCGGTGTTTTTGATGATATTTTTACCGAGTACACAAAAAAGAATGAGTTAATTAGAGTTAAGACAACCAACATGGGCAGTATGTTTCGTTTGACATATAACGTAACGCTTCGCGATGCATCCAAGGAAAAAGAAATGATCGACCGCATCCGTGAGCGCAACGGTAATCTTGAAATTATAGTGTCAAAGCAAGAAAACCGTACAGCGGAGCTTTGATGCAAGGGAGAATTTTTATGAAAATTAGGCTTCTCGCAATTTTGTTATGTTTTGTTTTGCTGTTTACGGGATGTAACAGCGGTGAAAACAGCGGTAATACCGATACCTCTGATGTTAAAACAGAAAATAATAAAAATACCGAAAATACTGGAAATGAGTCCGGTACAAAAGGAGATTCCGCAGATCTGGGTGACGATAATAAAACCTTTGGTGATGATATCAAAGAAACCGGTGCGTACGATGGGTATTTTGAAGGCGAATCCAATGATATAGAGATTGAATGTCTTTCGGGTACCAAAAATGTTTATAAGCTTGAAGGAACGACACTGACCTTTACTTCACTTTCCATGGATTCACTGTATTCCATATCAGGTACGTTCAGAGGAAATATTGTAATAGACACGGGTGATGACTATAAATTTGATTTGGAACTTCACGGATTTTCACTTGTTTGTGATTCCGAAAGTCCCATCACTGTAAAAAGCGGTGACGAGGTTGCCATAAAGGCAAAAAAGGACACGAAGAACTATATATACGATATCAGAACTGCCGTTGATCCTGAGAATGAAGAACTGTATTCAGGTGCAATTCATTCCGAGGTCGATCTTGAGATCGGTGGCAAGGGTGAACTTACCGTTGTTTCGGAAAACAATAACGGCATTTACACCAAAGATGATCTTGAGGTTAAAAATCTTACTCTTTTGGTTGCCTGTATTGACAATGCACTGAAAGGTAACGACAGCGTTGAGATTGAAGGGTGTAGCACCATCTTGATCGCATCGGGTGGTGATTGCATTAAGACAAAGAACAGTGATGTTTCAGAGAAGGGAAACCAGCGCGGAAGTGTCAGCATTACCGGAGGAACGCATACCTTGTATGCTGCTTGCGACGGCATCGATGCAGCATATAATGTGACCATAGACGACAGTGCCACCATACTGAACATCTACACCGATAAATATTCAAACTATTCAATAGAGGTGACCGCCAACTCGTCGGATACAAATTATATCCGCTTTACAAGTGATAAATATTATTACTCTGTAAAGTACTATAATTCCGACGATGATTATGTTTGGGTAAATGCCGAGTATCACTCCAAGGTGGCGGGAGACAGATACGGTTACTATTACTATTCTTATCCCAAAATGCCCGACTACACAAAGCAGCAGTTCTTTATTTATGAAGCAGAGACACAGCGCGGACAGGAGGAGGAATACCTCGTTATGTCCGATTATCTGACACCGAACAGCGGATGTGACACCTTTGCACTGTCTCAGTCCTATAACGGTCTCTCCTATCAGTGGACAAACTATACCACGCAGATTCAAAGCGGAGGTTTTGGCGGCAGACCCGGTGGTCCCGGAGGCTTTGGTGGAATGGGTGGCGGTAACTCCGACAAGGGGGATCACTCTACCAAAGGAATCAAGGCGGCAAATGAGGTCGTGATCAATAACGGAGTCGTAAATATCAAATCCTATGACGATGCTATCCATGCAAGTAACGGGACTACGCTCGAAAACGGTGTGTCTCCTCTCGGTAACGTAACGGTAAACGGCGGTGTGGTTACTGTATATGCAAATGATGATGGGATCCATGCCGACGGGGTACTTTCTGTTAAAGCAGGAACGGTAACCGTAACGAATGCCTATGAAGGTATTGAGGGAACGCAGGTCAACATTTCGGGAGGATTAGTTTCCATCAACTCTAAGGATGACGGAATTAATGCAACCACCAAATCGGGAACTGCGATATCCATCAGCGGAGGCACGATATATATTTGCTGCACCGGTGACGGAATAGATTCAAACAGCCGAGCTTCTTACAGCGGGATCGTATTCTCCGGAGGAAAAACGGTGGTGATATCAAACTCACAAATGAATTCTGCTATTGATTCCGAACAAGGCTATGCTTACACCGGCGGTTATGTTGTTGCTGTTATGCCTCGCGGCGGTATGTCGGGAGAGTCTACCCATTGTCAGAATTTCTCGAGCATAGGTAAATCGACGCAAATGCAGCTTGCCGACGGTGAATATCTTGTTGTCGGTATAGGAGATACTACTGCGACTGTCAAAATGCCGCTATCTGTTTCTGCCGTTGTAATCGTGCTTGGAGACAGTAACACCGGTATTACGACAGAAGCTTCTACCGCACAAATACTTGATGAAAATGGCGTCGCCTGGAATTAAGTGTTATTTGATGTAAACTTGTAATGATGTAAGCAGTGGTCAAATTTGTCTTTTGTACCTTACCGTACGATATATTTAAAGGCAAAAATATATTTGTTGCAGCTTACAGCCAAAAATCAGACTGCATAAATTCTAAATTTGTATATCTGTAAAAAAAGAGAGCGGAGGGTGTTCCCCCGCTCTCTTTATACTTCGTTACAATGCTCCTGGGACTCGTTTCAAATATCGCGATTTGAAAAATAGTACTATGTTCTTTCAAAGCAACAGATAGTTTGACGGGTAAGTCTGTATCGACACAAAAGGTAAAAGGAGAAACAATATATTTTATTGATTTATTTTCCGATATGTGGTATAATAATATGAATTATTATGTGAAAATGAAGGTTTGATATATGTGCGGATTTGTTGGCTTCAGCGGTGTTATTCATAACCGTGACGAAATACTTAACAGAATGAAGGAGCGTATCGTTCATCGCGGCCCCGATATGTCGGGAGACCATATTGATGAAGAGGTGGCTCTCGGTTTTGTCCGTCTGTCTATCATTGACCTTGCTGACGGTGCTCAGCCGATGTATAACGAGGACGGTTCTGTTGTTATCGTCTTTAACGGTGAAATATATAATTTCGGTGAGCTGAGAGAGGAACTTATCGCTCTCGGTCACACATTCCGTACCAGATGCGATACTGAGGTGCTTATCCACGGTTACGAGGAGTTCGGACGGGATATTGTTAAGAGGCTTCGCGGTATGTTCGCATTCGTTATATGGGACAAAAACAAAAGAGAGCTTTTCGGTGCAAGAGATCACTTCGGTATCAAGCCGTTTTACTATACGAGACTCGGAGACGATATTCTTTTCGGCTCTGAGATAAAGAGCTTTCTTGAGCATCCGTCATTTGAGAAAAGGGTTAACCCCCGTGCTCTTCGCTCTTATCTTACCTTCCAGTATCCCGCAACAGAGGAGACCTTCTTTGAGGGTGTGTTCCGTCTTCCTGCCGCTCACTCTTTTGTGATGCCTATTGGCGGCGAAATGAAGATAGAGCGTTATTGGGACGTTGACTTTAAGTCAGAGGTCGATAAGGTATCCTTTGATGAGTGCAGAGATATTATTGACAGTGCGGTGCATGAGTCTGTTGCCGCTCACAGAATAAGTGACGTCAAGGTAGGTTCATTCCTGTCAGGCGGTGTTGACTCAAGTTATATCACCGCGGTGCTTATGCCGAACGAGACCTTCTCGGTTGGCTTTGCAGAGGATAAATTTAACGAGACCGACGAGGCAAGTGAACTGTCGGCGAGAATCGGTGTAAAGAATTATAAACACCTGCTTACTCCCGACGAGTGCTTTGATGCCTTTTCAGATATACAGTATCACATGGACGAGCCTCAGTCAAACCCCTCATCCGTACCCCTGTATTTTCTTGCAAAGCTTGCGGCAGAGCATGTAACCGTTGTGCTTTCAGGTGAGGGTGCAGACGAGATCTTCGCAGGTTATGAGTGGTATGACGAGACCAGGACCATGAAGAAATATAAGAGACTTCCTGCATTTCTCCGCCGCTGGGCAGCAGGGGTAGCAAGGAAGCTCCCATACTTCAGAGGAAGAGAATTTATTATCAAGTGCAGTGGCCGTCCCGAGGACTACTTTATCGGTCAGGCGCTGGTATTCCCCGAGAAAGAGGCGGCAGAGGTACTAACCGAAAAGTACAGAGCAGGACAGACTCCGAAAGACATTACCGCCCCCATATACAGACGTGTTTCAGACAAGGACGAGCTGATAAAGAAGCAGTATCTTGATCTTAATCTTTGGCTTCCCGGAGACATCCTCCTTAAGGCTGACAAGATGAGCATGGCGCACAGTCTCGAGCTTCGCGTTCCTTATCTTGACAAAAAGATAATGGAGATGGCGGAAGGCGTTCCGTCGGAATATAAGATAAACGGCATTGACACCAAGTACGTGTTCAGAGTTGCCGCAAACAAGACACTTCCCGACGAGTGGGCTCACAGAAAGAAGAAGGGCTTCCCTGTGCCGATACGTCTGTGGCTTCGTGAGGAGAAGTACAGAAATATCGTGGCCGAGCATTTCGAGGCAGAGTGGGCAGGAGAATTCTTTAACCGTGAGAAGATAATGACACTCCTTGATGATCACTACGCAGGACGCGCCAACAATCAGAGAAAGATATGGACGGTATTTACCTTCCTTGTCTGGTACAAGAGATTTTTTATCGACAGTGAAAATAAGTAAGAAGGCATAATAAAATGGAAAAGAAAATAACCCCGGTGCTTCTAGGTGCAGACCTTAACTGCTACAGTGTAGCAAGAGCTTTTCATCAAAAATACGGTGTGGTATCCACCGCTTTCGGTAGATATGCTATCGGTGCTACCAACCATTCAAAGATAATCGACTTCCGTATCGTTGAGGATATTGACAAGGATGACGTGATGGTTAAGGTGCTAAGTGACTTTGCCGATGCACATCCGGACGATATGCTCATACTTCTCGGCTGTACCGATGATTACGCCGGTCTTATCATACGAAATAAGGATAAGCTCAGCGGAAGATATTTTGCCCCCTATATTTCCCCTGATATGGCAAAGATTCTTGCCGACAAGGCGGACTTTTACAAAATGTGTGACAAATACGGGATACTCTATCCTAAGACTGTAGTGCTCGATAGCAGCTTTACAAAAGAACAGCTTGATCCCGCCTCTCTTGGCTTTGAATATCCCATAATCGTCAAGCCTTCAGACAGCGCGGCATACTGGAAGAGTCCCTTTGATGGAATGAAAAAGGTATATTCCGCCAAGGACCCTGAGGAGGCTTACTCTATTATCTCCCGTATATACGGTGCCGGATACAGAGAGAGAATGATCATTCAGGATATGATTCCGGGTGATGATTCCTTTATGAATGTGCTTACCTGTTATTCTGACAGAAACGGAAAAGTCAAGTTGGTATGCCACGGTCACGTGCTTCTTGAGGAGCATACCCCCAAGGGACTTGGTAACCATGCGGCGATACTTACAGAGTACCATCCCGAAATTTCGGAGAAGTTTACAGCTATGCTTGAGGATCTTGGGTACGTTGGATTCTCTAATTTCGATATCAAATACGATCAGCGTGATGGTAGTTACCGTGCCTTTGAGATAAACCTCAGACAGGGAAGATCCAATTTTTATCTTACCGCGTCGGGACACAATGTTGCGGAGTATCTTGTAAAGGATGCCGAGGGCGAGGAAATAGAGTATACAGAGTGCAAGAATGAGCATCTTTGGCACTATATTCCCAGAGGTGTTATCAGAAAGTACGTAAAGAATAAAGAACTTGTGGCAAGAGTCAACAGAGCTATAAAAGAAGGACGTGCTACATCATCCTACTGGTATGCACCTGATCTTAAGGCCAACCCAAAACGTCTTGCTTACGTTATAGCACATCTGTATAATCAGTTTAAGAAATATAAAAAATACTGTAAGTAAAAGGAGGCTCCGAGGTGGAAAGATCACCTTTACTCGGAATACTCGGGGGACTTGGTCCCATGTCAACGGTATATTTTTATGAGATGCTCACCGCGCACACAGAGGCATCAAGCGATCAGGAGCATCTTAATATAGTTATCAGCAGCTTTGCCGAGACTCCCGACCGTACCGACTATATCCTCGGTCGGTCTTCGGAGAATCCTCTTACCGATATGATGGAGAATGCCAAAAAGCTTGAGAGCTTTGGTGCCACCGTCATAGCTATCCCATGTAATACCGCTCACTATTTTTACAGCAGTCTCAGCAAAGAGGTTTCGGTGCCTATACTCAATATTATTGAGGAGACGGTGAGAATAGCCGCGGGAGTAAGGATAGGCAGACTCGGAATACTTGCCACCGAGGGTACAGTTATGAGTGAGTCTTATCAGAGAGTATCCGAGAATTTCGGTATTGCCTGTGAGATCCCGAATAAGGACGAGCAGAAAATGCTGATGGATATAATTTACGGTGACATCAAGCAGGGAAAGAGAGCGGATATGGAAAAGTTTTCACATGTGGCAAAGAGCCTTCTTGACCGCGGATGTGAGAAGCTGATCCTTGGATGTACCGAGCTGTCACTTATAAAGAGGGATGAGGGGCTGGGAGATGAGTATCTCGATTCTCTTGAGGCACTTGCCTACAGAACCATACTTGCCTGCGGTAAGCCGCCATGCGGATTCCCTGCGTACTTTGGAGCAAGATAATAGGAGGACCTGATCGTTGAAGCTAAAAGAACTGCTTTACGGAATTAAGTATAATACACAGTCGGATATTTCCGATACAGTGGTGAAAAATATCTGTTACGATTCAAGAAAAGCAGATGAAAATTCTCTGTTCGTAGCTCTTCGCGGCGCCACTGTTGACGGTCATCTGTTTGTTACTTCAGCTTACGAGCGCGGTTGCAGATGCTTTTTACTCGAAAGAGAGTGTGAGCTTCCCGAGGACGTAACCGCTATCTATACAGATAACTCCCGTTTTGCTCTCGGGGTTATATCAAGAACCTTCTTCGGTCATCCCGAAAGGGAACTGACTCTTGTGGGTATCACCGGTACAAAGGGTAAAACAACTACCGCACTGATGCTTTGCAGTATTTTCAGTGAGGCAGGGATCAAATGCGGATATATCGGTTCAAACGGTGTTGAATATCTCGGACACAGAGCAGAAACGGGAAATACCACTCCCGAGAGCTATGAGCTTGCATACTATTTCAGACAGATGGTTGATGCGGGGGTTACTCACGTTGTTCTCGAAGTATCTTCACAGGCGCTTTTTAATTACCGCGTTGAGGGTCTTACCTTTGACAGCTGTGCTTTTACCAATCTGTCACGGGATCATATAAGCCCCAAGGAGCATCCTACATTTGAGCACTACAGAGATTCAAAAAGGAGACTGTTCCGTGATTTTTCCACACGCTTTATTTCCTACTCGGCAGATGATGAAAATGCGGAATATATGATAGAGGGTTGTGGAGCCCTTTGCCGCGGTTTCGGTATAACATCTGAGACTGACGTTATCGGAGAAAATATTAAAATATATTCTGACAGCGGTCGGCTTGGTGTCAGCTTTACAGTCTCTGACGGCGGCAAAAAATATGATATAATGCTCCGTACTCCGGGCGAGTTCAGTGTGTATAACGCACTCTGTGCCGCCACTGTCGCAGACTGGTACGGAATAGCTCATGAGGTTATAGCTAAAGGACTTGAAAGCTGTAGCCCCAAAGGAAGATTCGAAGTTGTTGAAACATCGCTTTCGAATGTTGTCTTCATAGTGGATTACGCCCATAATGAGACAAGTCTTCGTCACGCGCTGACCGTTATCCGCAAATATTCTCCACACCGCCTTATTTGTGTGTTCGGCTCAGTTGGGGAGAGAACAGAGGAGAGGCGTAAAGAGCTTGCACAGGTATCGGGTGAGCTTGCCGACCTTTCGGTAATTACCTCGGATAATCCGGGATACGAGTCACCTGATGGCATAATCGAGGAGATAGCAGGGTATTTACCTGATGGTGCGCCCCATGTGTGTATTACTCACCGCGAGGATGCAGTGCGTTATGCGGTCGAGAATGCCGAGGACGGAGATATGATCCTTTTTGCCGGTAAAGGACATGAGACCTACCAGCTTATCGGACGTGAAAAGAGACCGTTCTCGGAACGTGAATTGATAATTAGATTTTCAGAGGAGAGAGTACGTCACGCTTTTCTCAGTACGTCTGAAAAATATTCGGTATAAAATAAAAATGGCAGGGAAAATGTATTAGTTTTCCCTGCCATTTTTGTCTGTGTAAGTGAATGTGTTGATACAATTATACATATGGAGAGTGTGCTTGTCAAGGTTGATGTAAACTATGGGTAAAATAAAAGGACAGTAAACCTGTCCTTTTTAGATATTACTTTTTAAGTGCGTTTTCAAGTACTGAGAAAGCAGTTATCTTCTCGCTGTCAGAGAGAACAGCGTACATAACGTAATTACCGAAAATCTTTATCTCGGCAGCCTCAAGCTTGGGCTTCTCACCGGGCGCATAATCTTCATTGAAGGTCATAAGAGCGGAAGCAAGATAACTTTCAATAGCGGTTTTCATAGCTGCCACAGACTCTGCATCCTTCATCTTGAAGATACCGTACTCATCGATACCCACACCGCCGACCTGAATCATCTCCACGTACTCAAGGCAACTGTCAAGAGGTAGTGCCTGCTGTATCTTAACGTAATTTTCGGGTGCTCTGTCAAGATTTTCTATCTGGCTGAGGGTGGGATTTATTTTGGCTACAACAGATTCAACAGTAATGTCATCTCTGTAATCTTGCTTCTCCCCGCATGCGATAATGAAAGCACATACAAGAGAGAGCGCAATACAAAAGCATATAAATTTTAATGTTCTCATTTTTTTACTCCGTAAATCAGTTATAAGCATGGGTTCTGATGTAGTTAAGCTCTTTTTCAAAGCCTACCTCGTTAAGGTGGAGGCCGTCACCGTTCTGGTAAGAATCATTCATGTAATATCCGTCAGAGCCAAGAAGTGCGGACGCGGTATAAAGATACTTGACTCCGCATGTCTTTGCTACATCTGCTACCCACACGTTTGCACGATTGATTTTATCATTGTTGATACCCTTGGTGGTATCGTATCTCTTTGCGGTAGGGAATATTGACTGAAGAATTATTTTGGTGTCGGGACTTGCTTTCTTAATTGAGTTAACGAGTTCGGTGTATGCATCTTTAAACTGAGCTTCGCTCATTGTAGCAACACCGTTTACACCCAGGGTGATTATCATCATAGAGGGTTTGGCTTTTTTTACTGCCTCAACCACAGTGATCTGCTCTTTTGTGTCGGGGTAATAGATTCTGTCGGTGGTTGCACGGCTCAGGGACAGAGTACCGTTGGTGGGAGTCCATACCTGAAGAGTCTTATCTTCGTCCTTGAGCATCTTATATGCCTTGAGACCGTAGGTGGTGGAGTCACCGAGGAATATGATATCGTCAATATATTCCTGACCTGCATCGGCAGTTTTCTCAAGGATGGTACCCTTGTAATCTCTGATCAGCTCTGCTTCGGTAGGAACACCATTTGCATAGGTGGGAGAATCGGGATTATCGGGAGCTGGGCTAGATGTTGTATCATCGGGGGTATTTTCTGTAGTATCGGGGGCGGTGGTGTCTGTAGATGCTGTGGTGTCCGAAGAGGTATTTTCATCTGCAGGACCGGTCGTTTCTGTCGGTTTATTTCCGCTTGTGTCGGCAGGAGTAGTGACTGTAGGATTTTGATTTGGAGAATTTGAAAATTTACCGTTGTCCGATGACGACAGACCGATGATTATAATAATGGCGGCGAGAGCACCGAGTGCTACGATAGCCATTATCTTATAGAAAAAGCTATCTTGATTGTTTTTTGACTTATTGATATTCATACCTAAAATTCGGATTTCCGCCGGAGCGGAAATAGTCTCCTCTCTAGTGTATATGATGCCGGTTTACCACCGGTAATTATACCATATCCGGGTATATATTGCAATAATTATTTATGCTTTGAGTTTTTTGACGTAATTGCACTGAACTGGGGCTTGTATTCGTCATCCTTGCCCTTTTCTCTGCTTAACTTACTTGTGATGAGGAATGTGACCGCACCGCCGATAGCATAGATTATGGCAAGAGCAAAGGCGATGATAAGTGCGCCTTTTACAGTTGCGGTATCGGTGCTGAAATAAAAGAAAGTAATTATGACAACAGCGGCAACAATGATGTAATGGAACAATGCCCTGAGTGCTGCGGGTATCTTCTTGATGAGGAACACCAGATTACACAGCGCAAGAATAAAGGAAAAGATGAGGATCATAAACATTCCCGACATCTCAAGAACCAGAGTGGTGCTTATCATGGAATTTGCTATCAGATAGAAAAATACAACTATCAGTGTGAAAAAGATCGATGTTTGGCTTAAAATACTTTTTATTCGCTTGAGTTCTTTCATTGTTATTCTCCGAAAAAAATAATACTTAATATATAAAGTATCATGAATAATCGAAAAATTCAAGGACTAAAATTTGAACATTATGAAAATTGTGCCGATTTTTGATTTCCTATGGGCAAAAAAGAGTACCAAAACAAAATATGCTCAAAAAAACTTATCTTGACTCTGAGGGTGCTTGTTTGATGTAACAAAATGAATATTTATGCGGTTTATTCATTGACTTTTAGTGTATAAATATATATAATATAATACGGATTAATATACTATGGAGAAAGGCTGCGAAACTTTTTCGCAGAAACTCAAATATGAACAGACGTAAATCAAGAGAAACTGCAATGGGACTCCTTTTCGAACTTGAATACAACAAAGGTATGATGGCAGAGGAGATAATCCGCTACGCTGAGGAGTGCAGGGATTTTGAACGTAACGAATACATAAGCGAGGTATTCTTCGGTGCATACGAGCACATCACCGAGCTTGATGACGTGATAGAGAAGCACTCTCACGGTTGGCGCAAGGACAGAATGTCCGGTGTGTCTCTTGCAATAATGAGATTGTCAGCATACGAGATACTTTTCTGTGACTCTATTCCCGACAGCGTATCGATAAACGAGGCGGTAGAGCTTGCAAAGACCTATGATGACGAGGCGGCGGCATCCTTTATCAACGGTATCCTTAACGCTATTATGAAGGAAAAGAACGCAGACTGCACAAAGGAATGAAAAGAGAACTGTTTCTTGGAATAGATACAAGTAATTACACTACTTCTGTGTCTGTTGCCGCCGTCTCTGACTGCACTGTTACAGTGATCGCTAACCTCAAGGCTCCTTTGCCGGTAAAGACAGGGGAGAGAGGACTAAGACAGAGTGATGCGGTTTTTGCCCACGTGAAGAATCTCCCCGGACTTATGGACGAGGTAAAAGAGATACTTCGTAATGATAACGTCACGGCAGTTGGCTACTCCGCGACTCCGAGAGATGTGGAGGGGTCGTATATGCCCTGCTTTCTTGTGGGCGAGGTGGCGGCAAGTACTGCAGCGGCAGTAGCACAGGCGCCGTTGTATAGCTTTTCTCACCAGGCAGGTCACATCCGTGCGGCTGTCTATTCCTCGGGGATGAGAGTCAATGTCGGTGAGAGTTTTATTGCGTTTCACGTGTCGGGCGGTACGACCGAGGTCGTCAGGGTAACAACCTCTGAGGGCGGTTATGAGACAGAGCTTCTCGGTGGTACCCGTGACATAAGCTGCGGTCAGGCTATTGACAGAATCGGTGTTATGCTGGGTATGCCTTTCCCTGCCGGACGGTATATGGAGATCGCCGCAAACGAGTATTCGGGAGACAGACCCGATAGGGGAAAAATATCGGTCTCGGGGCTTGACTGTAATTTGTCGGGTGTTGAGAACATGGCGGCAAAACTGCAGAGAGAAGGCAAAAGTGCAGGTTATATCTCTGCCTTTACACTTGATTTTGTAGGGCGTACTCTTGTCCGACTCAGTGACGGAGCAAGAGATGTTCTTCCGGACGGCAAGATCCTGTACTCGGGCGGTGTAATGAGCAACGGCAGGATAAAGGAAATGTTAAAGGGTGACAGGTGTTATTTTGCCACACCTGAGTTTTCAGCTGATAATGCCGCGGGAGTCGCACTTCTGACGGCAGAAAAATATTTGAGTAACAGATAAAATATACAGAACGGAGAGGGGAGATAGGGGTGAACTCATCGGCGCATGTGGTAACCGTCAGTCAGATAAACGAGTACATGAAGATGCTTGTTGAATCTGACCTTAATCTTTCCTCAGTGACAGTCAGGGGAGAGATCTCCAACTTTACCCATCACTATAAAACAGGGCATCTGTATTTTACCCTCAAGGATGAGACGGGATGTCTCAAGGCGGTTATGTTCCGATCCTCTGCTGTAAGGTTGAACTTTGTTCCGCAAAACGGAATGAAGGTTGTGGTTGGCGGACGTATTTCGGTATTCGTCAGAGACGGTCAGTATCAGCTTTATGCTGACTCAATGATGCCGGACGGTATCGGTGCACTATACGCCGCGTTTGAGCAGTTAAAGGAAAAGCTTGCCTCTGAGGGCCTTTTCAGTGAGACACGCAAAAAGCCGCTTCCCGAGTATCCCATGAGGATAGGTGTAATAACCTCACCGACCGGTGCGGCAATAAGAGATATAATCAACATTCTCGGCCGCAGATATCCGATGGCGACAGTTGAGATATGCGGTGTTGCCGTTCAGGGAAGCGAAGCTCCCCGACAACTAAGGGCGGCTGTTGAATACATGAATAAAAGAAACACTGCAGATGTTATAATAATAGGTCGCGGCGGCGGTTCCATCGAGGATCTTTGGGCGTTTAACGACGAGGGACTTGCAAGAGCTATTGCCGCATCAAATATCCCCATTATCTCTGCAGTTGGACATGAGACGGATTTTACAATATGCGATTTTGTGTCAGACCGTCGGGCACCTACCCCTTCGGCCGCGGCGGAAATCGCAGTTCCCGACAGAGCTGAGCTTAAAAGGACTGTCAGAGCTCTCTCTGACAGAATGTCGTCGCTTATGTCAGGTAAGCTTGAGTCTCGCAGAGCTCGCCTTGACACTCTTGCAGGAAGCCGAATAATGAGAAACCCAATGAATATGCTTGACGATAAGCGGATGACGGTGCTTTCCCTTTCCACCCGTATGGAGAGTGGCATAAAGTTGTCTGAGCGTTCGTCAAGAACCTCACTCGCCGCTCTTGCGGGAAAGCTTGATGCACTCAGTCCTCTCTCTGTAATATCACGAGGCTACAGTGCGGTGTATTCCGAGTCGGGCGAGATAATTAAAAGAGCGGATCAGCTTTCTGAGGGGGACAGAATAAGGCTCAGAATGTCAGACGGCGGTGTGTCTGCCACTGTTACCGACAGATATACGGAGGATAGCGGAAAATGAGTGATAGTAAGAAAACAGAAAAGAATATGACCTTTGAGGCGGCCATAGCACGTCTTGAGGAGATAGTACTTATGCTTGAGGGCGGTTCCGCTCCTCTTGACGAGTCGCTTTCGGTATTTGAAGAGGGTGTAGAGCTTGTTAAGCTCTGCAACGGCAAGCTTGATGCGGTACAGCAGAAGATAACTCTCCTGACAAAGGATGGGGAGACTCCATTTGAAGCCGAAGAGTGACCACAGTAATTAACGGAGAAAACTTGTGAAATGTTTGATATAAAGAATGAACTGAACAGAGCGGCAGAGCTGACCGAGGAGGCGCTTGACAGACTTCTCCCGTCATCTGACCCCGATTACCCCGTGATATTTGAAGCGGTAAGATACAGTGCCATGGCAGGCGGTAAGAGGATAAGACCGTTCATTACCCTTAAAGTGTGTGAGATGCTTGGAGGGGATGTGTCTGCGGCACTTCCTTACGCGGCGGCAATAGAAATGATACACTGTTATTCTCTCATACATGATGATCTGCCGTGTATGGATAATGATGATCTCAGACGGGGTAAACCTACAAACCATAAGGTTTACGGTGAGGCTATGGCGCTTCTTGCAGGTGATGCACTGCTTACCCACGCATTCGGCGCAGCGGCATCAAATGAGAAAATGTCACCTGAGACCAACCTTGCGGCACTGAAGCTTCTTTCCGAGAGAGCCGGATGCTACGGTATGATAGGCGGTCAGGTGCTGGATATGATAGGTGAGGAAACTCCTCACAGCTATGAGCTGCTTCTCAAGATGCACGAAAAGAAAACAGGTGCTCTTATCAGACTTTCCGCTGAGCTTGGTGCCCTTGCGGCAGGATGCAGGTCGGGTGAGAAATACGAGGCAGCGGTTAAGTATGCCGAGTACATCGGCCTTGCTTTTCAGATAGTAGACGATATACTTGATGCAGAGGGAGACGAGGTTACTCTCGGTAAGTCTGTCGGAACAGACAGACGAGAGGGAAAGACCACGTTCCTATCCTTTATGAGTATTTACGAGGCACACAGACGTGCCGAGCTTGTTACCATTGAAGCAAAGAATGCTATAGAGAAAATAGAGAACAACGAAACTCTTTTGGCACTTGCGGATTATCTGCTTAGTAGAAAAAGTTAAATGAGAGTTGACAAATTGCTCTGCGAGAAAGGGCTTGCAAGAAGCCGTACAGAAGCGCAGAGAATGATAGAAGAGGGTGCTGTATATCTTGGCACACGGCAGATAAAAAAGTCCTCTGAGGATATTCCTGACACAGAGACCCTGGCAGTCGAGGGATATGACAAAGAATACGTCAGCCGCGCAGGAAAAAAGATAGAAGCGGCATTCGATAGATTTTCCGTGGATATTTCGGGACGTGTTGCCCTTGACGTGGGAGCCTCTACAGGCGGCTTTACCCAGTGCATGATAAACCGCGGTGCCGTGTGTGTGTATGCGGTTGATTCGGGACACGGTCAGCTTGCTCCCGAACTGATTAGCGATGACAGAGTTGTTTCGATCGAGGGATTTAATGCGAGAAATCTTACCCCTAAGGTGCTTGACGGAAGCAAAGTATCAGTTATAACTATGGACGTTTCTTTTATATCGCAGACCGCAATAATCCCAGCGCTTCCGCCTCTTTGTGAGATGGGGGCTGTGTTTGCCGCACTTATCAAGCCGCAGTTTGAGGCGGGACGTGAATATGTGGGGCGTGGCGGTATAGTCAAGGATAAAAAGGGTTACCGTATATCTATCGAGAAGACGGTAACTGCTGCCGCCATGAATGGATTTGCCCTGCGTGGGGTGATGAATTCCCCGATACTTGGCGGTGATGGGAACAGAGAGTTTCTGGCGGTATACGAGTATATCGGCACTACGGCTTTGCTTCCCGATTTCAAAGAGATATTCCGTGAGGTGGAAATATGAGAAAAACGGTAATTTTACCCAATAGCGCAAAGGATTCGGGTTACGAATGTACCGCTCTTGTGGTAAAGGAACTGCAGAAATACGGCGCTGAAATATGTATGTCAGAGGAACACCGAGAATCGGGGATCACCGAGGGTGTTACATATATCTCGGATGGGTTGCTTGACGGTGCTGACGTTATTATAGTTCTCGGCGGTGACGGAAGTATACTTGACGCCGCAAGGATGGCATATTCCCGCAGTATTCCGGTACTGGGAATCAATCTTGGCAGGGTGGGGTATATGGCGTCTATTGAGAAGGATGAGCTGTCTTTGCTCGGCCGACTGTTTGACGGAAACTATTCCATTGACGAGAGAGCGATGCTTGAAGCAAGAATAATCCGAGGAGGAGAGATCATTCTTGTTACTTCTCCCGCACTGAACGAGATAGTTCTTACCCGAGGCACACTTTCAAGAATGCTTGATATAGAGCTTGAGTGTAATTCCAAATTTGCGGGTGAATACCGCGCTGACGGACTGATATTTGCTACCCCCACCGGTTCTACCGCTTATTCTATGTCGGCAGGTGGGCCTGTTCTTGACCCCGGACTTGAAGCGGTATCGGTAACGCCTATCTGCCCACACTATCTGAGCTCACGTCCTATTGTTTTTTCGGACGGAGCGGAATTTACCGCCTCCTCAAAGGATGGGGAAGAGTGGTATATGACTGTTGACGGAAAGGATAACTTTACGCTTTTCCCGAATGACAAGGTAAAGATCGCGATATCTGCTTATACAACTCGCTTAATAGATATAAAAAAGAACGCGTTTTATCATGTGCTTCGTAAAAAGACGACAGAAAAGCAGTAATTCCGAAAAGGACGGGGACTGAAATGAAAAATAAAAGACAGGGAAAAATACTTGAGCTTATATCTCTTCACGATATAGGAACTCAGGAGATGCTGATGGAGAAGCTGAGAGACAGCGGATTTGACGTGACTCAGGCTACCATTTCAAGAGATATAAGAGAGCTTAAGCTTGCTCGCGTGGTGACCGGAAAGGGAAGTTATAAATATCTTCCTCCCAACGTTTCAGAGAGCACGGTATCGGTAAAGTTCAACGGTGCACTGACCGAATCGATAATCTCGGTTGACAGTGCGGTGAATATAGTAGTTATCAAAACCTATCCGGGACTTGCTCAGGCGGTTGCTACCGGAATCGATGCGGTAGAAAACAGTATGATAGTCGGATGTATTGCCGGGGATGATACTATTATGGTGGTCACAAGGGATGAAAAATCGGCCGCGGTTGTTTCCCAGAATATCAAGAAAATGATAAAGACGGTATAACGCAACTACGGTTACGCGGAGGATAAATATGCTTCGATCGCTTCATATAGAAAATATTGCCGTCATCAAGGATGCAGAGATTGAGTTTCACCGTGGTTTTACCGCTCTTACAGGTGAGACCGGTGCAGGTAAATCGATGATAATCGACGGACTCGATCTGCTCATGGGCGGCCGTGCATCAAAGGAGCTGATACGCACCGGAGCTGAGCGTGCATCTGTAAGCGCTATGTTTACCGACATTGACGGGGACACCCTCACGCACCTTGCAGAGCTTGATGTGTACCCTGACGAGGACGGTGCACTCTTTCTGTCAAGGATCCTCACTCTTGACGGAGGGGAAAATCTTCGCTCACAGACCAAGATCGGCGGGCACAACGTACCTTCGGCTCTCGGACGTGAGGTAGGTCAGCTTCTTATCGACATACACGGACAGAATGATAACCGAAAGCTCCTTGACAGTACCTCTCACCTCTCCTTTCTTGATGAATACGCAGAGAATGGCAGTGAGCGTGAGGAATACGGTAAGTTATACTCGGAAATGACCCGTATTGCCGGGGAGATAAAAGAGCTGAGACAAAAGGAAAATATAAAACAGTACGAGCTTGATCGTGCGAAAAAGGAGAATGCTGAGATTGACAGCGTAAAGCCGAAGCCGGGTGAGGAAGAAGAGCTTATTCAAAGCAAAAAGAAGCTTGAAAATCTCGACCGTCTTAAAAAGCACGTAAGTCTTATATATAAAGCACTTTACAGCAGTGAAAAGGGTGTTACCGCATCCTATCTTATTGAGCGGGCGGCAGCTGCCTTTGACTCTCTTGAGGGGGTTATGTCTGATGCGGACAAGCTCTCCGCACGGCTCAGCGATATAAAATACGAGCTTGAGGATATAGCTGAGAGAGCACACAGCCTGCTTGACGGATGTGACGGTGACCCCACTGTGGCACTTGACCGAACCCTTGAGCGGCTTGACAAGATAGAGCGACTGAAAAGAAAATACGGTGAGACTATCGAAGATGTGCTTCTTCACCGAAAAAAGAATGCGGAGACTATAGCGGCGCTCCTTGACAGTGAGAACCGGATGGCGGAACTTACCGCAGAGTATACCGAGGCAAGGGGAAAAACCATTGCCGCCGCAAAGGTACTCAGCGATACCCGTCGTCTGGCAGGGAAAAAGATAGAGGAAGAGATTCTCTCCACCCTCAGATATCTTGATATGAAAAACATCGTCTTTTCCGCACAGACAAGGGACAGTCTTCACCCGGATGGGCAGGTGCGCCTGCAGAGGAGCGGATGTGACGAGATGGAATTCCTTATATCTACCAACCCGGGCGAACCATTGATGCCTCTCTCAAAGATTGCATCGGGCGGTGAGTTGTCAAGAATAATGTTGGCGCTGAAGAGTGTGCTTACCGACCACGCAGGAACCGATACCGTGGTTTACGATGAGATAGACACCGGTATATCCGGAAGCACCTCGCAGAAGATAGGTGTCAAGCTGAAGGAGATCGCAGAGAAGACTCAGGTGTTCTGCGTAACTCACTCCGCACAGATCGCCGCTCTTGCCGACAAGCACTGCCTTATCCGTAAGGAAGAGATAAACGGACGTGCCGAGACAGGTGTCATCGAGCTTGAGGGTGAGGACAGAGTAGCCGAGCTTGCGAGAATAATCGGCGGTGTCGATCTTACAGAAAAGACACTGGATGCCGCACGGGATCTTATCAACTTCGGAAGATCCGAGATATGAAACGGTATAAAATTAAAGAAAACATAAATTAGGAGACAGAAAAATGAAACTTTATGACGAACTTGTTGCCCGCGGTCTTATTGCCCAGGTAACCAACGAGGCAGAGATCCGCGAGATGATAGACAACGGAAAGGCTACCTTCTACATCGGCTTTGACTGTACCGCAGACAGCCTTACCGCAGGTCACTTTATGGCTCTTACCCTTATGAAGAGACTTCAGATGGCAGGTAACAAGCCTATTGCACTTATCGGCGGCGGTACCACTATGATCGGTGATCCCTCAGGCAGAACCGACATGCGTAAGATGCTCACCAAAGAGGATATCGACCACAATGCCGAGTGCTTCAGACTTCAGATGGAGAGATTCATCGAGTTTGGAGAGGGCAAGGCGCAGATGGTAAACAACGCTGATTGGCTTCTCAATATGAATTACGTTGAGCTTCTCCGTGAAGTAGGTGCTTGCTTCTCAGTTAACAATATGCTGAGAGCTGAATGCTACAAGCAACGTATGGAGAAGGGACTTTCCTTCCTTGAGTTCAACTACATGATCATGCAGTCATACGACTTCTATCACCTTTACAAGGAATACGACTGTAATATGCAGTTCGGTGGTAACGACCAGTGGAGCAATATGCTTGGCGGTACCGAGCTTATCAGAAAGAAGCTTGGCAAGGACGCTCACTGCATGACCATTACTCTTCTTACCGACTCACAGGGTAACAAGATGGGTAAGACCGCAGGTAACGCGGTATGGCTTGATCCCAACAAGACCTCTCCCTTTGATTTCTATCAGTACTGGAGAAACGTTGCGGATGCAGACGTAATGAAGTGTATCCGTATGCTCACCTTCCTTCCTCTTGAGCAGATCGAGGAGATGGATTCCTGGAAGGATGCAAAGATCAACGAGGCTAAGGAGATCCTTGCATTTGAGCTTACCAAGCTTGTTCACGGCGAGGCTGAGGCAGAGAAGGCACAGAACTCCGCAAAGCAGCTCTTTACCGGCGGCGGATCCACTGAGAATATGCCTACTACAGAGCTTGAGGATGCAAACTTCACCGACGGTAAGATCAGCGTTATCGATATGCTTTGCGTGTCCAAGCTTGCTCCCTCCCGCGGTGAGGCAAGACGTCTTATCCAGCAGGGCGGCGTTCTTGTAAATGACGTTAAGGTAGAGGCATTTGATACCGCTTTTGCAAAGGAAGATCTTGCAGATGGCGTTATCGTTAAGAAGGGTAAGAAGACCTACCACCGTTTTATCGCTAAGTAACAGTAATACACTTTCCCCGGGCAGAGTAGACTTTACGTAGGGAGGTAGTGTGTTATGGATAAAATAATTTGCTTTTTTGAGTCAGAGCTGAGTGAGATAAAGAGTGAGAGAAATGTTCTTCTCTCCTCTCTCTCCACCTTTAAGATCGGCGGGCCGGCAGATATAGCGGTATATCCCGAAAGCCGTGAGGAACTGATCACATCTCTGAGGGCGGCAAAAAGATCCGGTATCAGATATACCGTCATCGGTAACGGCAGTAATATTCTCTTTGACGACCGCGGTTATCGCGGTGCGGTGATCGTCACCGGCCGCATAAGGGACGTCGGTGTTGACGGAAATATAATTACCGCTGACTCCGGTGTCCCCTTTACAGCCTTGGCGGCGAGAGCAGCCGCTGAGGGACTGTCGGGACTTGAGTTTGCCTATGGTATTCCCGGTTGCGTGGGCGGAGCTGTGGTTATGAACGCAGGTGCCTACGGCGGCGCAGTGTCCGATGTGCTTTTGTCAAGTGACTACTATGATACAGTAAGAGATGAGACAGTGACAATAAGTCACGGTGACCACGGTTACGGATACAGAAAGAGCGTCTATATGGACTGCCCCGAGAGGGTAGTTCTCGGTGCGGTATTTTCTCTCACCTACTCTGACAGTGATTCCGTCAGAGCAAAAAACGAGGAAAATATGAATGCAAGACGGTCAAAGCAACCTCTCGAATATCCCAGTGCGGGTAGCGTTTTCAAACGTCCCGAGGGATATTTCGTAGGCAAGATGGTAGAGGATCTGGGACTTAAGGGCTTTTTGGTGGGCGGTGCGCAGATATCGGAAAAGCACGGCGGTTTTATAATCAACAGAGGCGGAGCAACAGCAGAGGACGTGCTGAAGTTGATCCGCTACACGGAAGAAAAGGTATACCGGGAGTATGGGGTAGAGCTTGAGTGCGAGATCAGATACATTCCCGATAAATAAACAGGAGTGCGGATATGTCTTTTTCAAGTGAGATCAAACAGGAGCTTGCAGGGGCTGTTCCTAAAAGTCAGTGCTGTCGCCGCGCCGCGGCAGACGGTATCTGGAAGTTTTCGGATAAACAGGACAGAACGGGTAAGCTATGTTTTTCTGACGGAGGGGATATATCCGCATTTGTCATAGCTGTCACCGAGACAGGATACGGAAAAGAAAGATGCAATATTTCATCAAAGGGACACAACCGTGTGGAGATGAAATGTGAGTTTTCTTTTGATCTTGATGACAGTCAAGCATTTGATGCAAAATGTCCATCCTGCGCCACATCCTTTTTTAAGGGGGTGTTCCTTTCACACGGAAGGATAACCGCACCTGAGGGTGGGTATCTTCTGGAATTCTCCTTTAGTATAAGGGAGATAGCGGAAATGTTTCTCGCTGCTACAGAGGAATATGTTCCGGGAGGAAAGATCTTTTGCCGTCGCGGCAAATATGTGGTGTACTATAAGGACAGTACGGCAATAGAGGATTTTACCGCTATACTTGGATCAAATCATGCGGCGTTTGATATTATGAATACCAAGATAGAAAAACAACTGCGGAACGATGCAAACAGATATTCCAACTGCTCTGCCGCAAACCTTAAAAGAGCAGTATCAAATGCAGGTAAGCATATAGATGCAATAAAGCATCTTGAGGAAACAGGACGGTTATCCCATCTTTCAGCGGAGCTTGTCTATACGGCTAAGCTCAGAATGGAGCATCCGGAGCTGACCCTTTATGAGCTATCCAAGCTTACCAACCCCCCGGTTTCAAAGTCGGGACTTAATCACAGACTGAATAAGATACTTGAATACGCAAGTGATATAGAAAAGAAGGAGGGGAATACGTGAGCGAATTCGTTCATTTGCATTTGCACAGTGAATACAGTTTGCTTGACGGTGCTTGCCGCATCGCCGACATTCCCCGTGCCGCCGCTGAGGCGGGACACACCGCTGTCGCTCTTACTGACCATGGTGTTATGTACGGCGCGGTTGCCTTTTACCGCGCCTGTAAGGATGCCGGAGTAAAGCCTATAATCGGCTGTGAGGTATATCTTTCCCCCGGAAGTCGATTTGAGAAAACTCATGACAGAGGTGCGAGTTATTTCCACCTTGTACTTCTTTGTAAAAATGAGATTGGATACCGCAATCTTATTTATATGGTTTCCAAAGGATTTACCGAGGGCTTTTACTCAAGACCGAGAGTGGATATGGAGCTTCTCCGTGAGCACAGTGATGGACTTGTGGCACTTTCGGGATGCCTTGCGGGTTTTATACCGCGAGCCATCTGTGCAGGAGATTTCGCCGCCGCTGACAGTCATGCCACGGAGATGATAGAGATATTCGGAAAGGAAAACTTTTTCCTTGAGATACAGGATCACGGAATGGACGAGCAGAGGACTGTCAACCGTTCTTTGCGCCGCATGTCAGAGGAACTTGGTATCGGGCTGGTTGCGACAAATGACGCACATTATATAAAAAAGAGTGATGCGGATACCCAGGCTATCCTCATGTGCATACAGACGGGCAACGTGATATCAGACGGCCGCCCCATTGGTTTTGAGACAGACGAATACTACTATAAAAGCACCGAGGAGATGAGGGAGCTTTTCTCCGATTATCCCGGTGCGATTGAAAATACTGTAAAAATTGCCGATATGTGCAATTTTGACTTTGAGTTTGATAAGATATTCCTGCCGAGATACATTCCCGAGAATGGACAGACACCTCGGGACTACCTGCGTTCTCTTGCGCTCGACGGATTTGAGAAACGTATCTCTGACGGAAGTATTACCTTTACCCCCGAGCACCCGCGCGAGGAATACCTTTCGAGAATGGATTACGAGCTTGGTGTTATCGAGGATATGGGGTACAGCGAGTATTTCCTTGTGGTGTGGGATTTCGTAAACTATGCTAAAAGCCGAGGAATACCGGTAGGACCGGGACGAGGCTCGGGAGCAGGAAGCCTTGTTGCTTTTTTGCTTTCGATAACAGACGTGAATTCAATTAAATTCGACCTGCTCTTTGAGAGATTTTTAAATCCCGAAAGAGTAAGTATGCCGGATATTGATATAGACTTTTGTTATAACAGACGTGACGAGGTAATAAAGTACGTTACCGAGAGGTATGGGGAGGATCACGTTTGTCAGATAATTACCTTTGGTACTATGGCGGCAAGAGCGGCGGTAAGAGATGTCGGCCGCGCACTCGGTATGCCATACGCTGAGGTGGATACGGTAGCTAAGCTCATTCCCCAGGAGCTTGGTATAACCATAGCCGAGGCAAGAGAAAGAAAAGAGCTTAAAGTCTTGGCTGAAGAAAGTGAATCTGTCTCAAGACTCATTGATGTCGCCGCTGCTATCGAGGGTATGCCGAGACACGCATCCACCCATGCGGCAGGTGTTGTAATAACAAGCAGACCTCTCACAGAGCACCTTCCTCTTGCGGTAAACGGTGATACTGTGGTGACACAGTTTGACATGGATACCGTTGCTAAGCTTGGACTTCTCAAATTCGATTTTCTTGCGCTGAGATACCTTACAATAGTTTCAGATGCGGAGAGAGAAATAAGAAAAACGCACCCTGATTTCGATATAACAAAGATACCGTTAGATGATAATAAAACATTTCGTTTGATATCTGATGGCCGAACTGACGGTGTGTTCCAGCTCGAGTCGGGAGGAATACGGCAGATGCTTATGTCTCTCTGTCCCGAGAGCCTTGACGATATAATCGCGGCAATTGCCCTTTATCGTCCCGGGCCTATGGAATCGATACCCAGATATATAGAGTGCAGACACGATAAGAGCAAGATAAGCTATGCCCATCCGATTCTTGAAAAAATACTCGGTGTTACCTACGGTTGTATCGTATATCAGGAGCAGGTAATGCAAGTGTTCAGAGATGTTGCAGGTTATTCATTTGGCCGTGCGGATATAGTCCGCCGTGCAATGTCAAAAAAGAAAGCTGACGAGCTTGAGAGGGAGCAGGAGACCTTTGTATCCGGTGCTATAGAAAGAGGACTTGACAGAGATACAGCAGAGCAGCTCTTTGATGAGATGCGTAGTTTTGCTAGGTATGCATTTAATAAGAGTCATGCCGCGGCATACGCAGTCATTTCATACAGAACGGCATATCTCAGTGCACATTACCCAAAGGAGTATCTTTCCGCACTTCTTACCTCTGTTCTCGGTAACCCCGGAAAAATCGCTGAGTATATTGCCGAGTGCAGTAAGCGAGGTATTAAGGTACTGCCGCCCGATATAAATGAAAGTGATATGAACTTTACCGTATCAAGAGATAACATCAGATACGGTCTTATGGCTATAAAGAACGTAGGAAGACTTTATCTTGAGAGCATTATCGCTGAGAGAAGGAACGGACCCTTTGACTCCTTTGAGAACTTTGCCGACAGAACCAAGGAGCTTGACAACGGCAAGAGACAGGTGGAGTTTCTTATCAAGTGCGGTGCTTTTGACAGCCTCGGGGTATACCGAAGCCGACTCCTTGCCTCCTACGAGCAGATAATTGACAAGTTTTCCCTTAAGACTCACGGTGATATTGCCGGTCAGCTTGATATTTTCTCAATGACCTCCACAGACGGAGGCAATGCCGTTGAGAGAAGTGATTTTAAATATCCGGAGATTCCCGAGTTTTCCGCAAGAGAAAAGCTGGCTCTTGAGAAAGAGAGTGCAGGTATGTATTTCTCGGGAAGCATACTTGATGATTATTCACGTCACCTTGCTGATGTGGGCGGTGATTTGGTTCTTGACATAATGGGTGGAGAGGACAGAGAAGGTTACCCCGACAAAAAGCGTGTAAAGGTTGCAGGTGTGATAACCGAACGTGTCAACAAGAATACCCGCAGTGGTGAGGGAATGGCATTTATCACTCTTGAGGACAGGGTAGGAACGATAGAGACGGTGGTTTTCCCAAAGGTTCTTGAAAAATTTACCGAGCTTTTGGTAATGGACAACGCGGTAATAATCGAGGGTACCGTATCACGGCGTGATACGGAGGAGGAAACCAAGATACTTGTTAACACAGTAGTTCCGCTTATGACAGATGACGAGTATCAGTCGCAGAAAAAAGAAATTAAGCTATCTGCACCTGCAGTGGCACCTGTAAATGGCACAAAGGGAGGAAAATTATACCTTAAGGTCCCCTCTCTTGACAGCCGTCCATCAAGGAAGGCGCAGAATCTTATCGCTATATTCTCAGGTGATATTCCTGTATGCGTTTATAGCGAGGATGAGAAAAAATATTATAATCTCACAGGACTTGCCGCTGACGGAGGAGAGTTCCTTCGCCGCGAGCTGGCTGAGATCCTTGGAGAGGGAAACGTAATACTGAAGTAGTATAAAGAAAGGAACGGTAAAATGAAAAAAGATAACAAAATCAGAGCAAGCTACAGTGCGGTAAAGCTACTGTCAAAAGTCGGTTCCCCTCTCTTTATGGGTATTGGCGGATTCTTTGGCTTTTGTGCGGTACTTATACTTATAATGATCCCCATTATTTTCCTTGTCAATGTTCCGGTAAACGAGATGCTTCTTCCTCCTTATATGGATGCAATCCGTGAGGATGGGTTAATAGTCGGTTACGATATTATCGTGGGCGGCGGAGTGAAGTTTTCCGTTCTCGCCGATACAGTGACTCTCGGGGATATTAAGGCGGCGGTATATTCCGTATGTCTTCTCGGCGCTTTTGCCTTTCTTGAGCTTACTGCTATATTTGTTCTTCTTTCCAGACTTTTCGGAAATATAAAGAAAAACGGCCCTCTTCATAAAAGAAATGCCGATATGGTCTGCTTTATGGGAATTACCGTTATCGTAGCAGAATTTATCGTCAGTGCGGTGTACCGTTTCTTTAATTATACTCTTATTAAGACCTTTTCCGCAGAAGCTGAGACTGTAAGATACGTTTTCGGTGTGTCTCTGACTCCGATTCTTCTCGGAGTGCTTATACTTCTCATAGGTATAGTGTACGGCTATGCAACGGGATGTACACAGGATTCAGTCAGCTCTCTTCCGGTTAAAGCAGAGAGTGATGAGGGGGCAAAAGAGTAGATTATCCGGTATAGTCCTCTATTACCGAGGATAATTCACTTGTGGTGTATATTTTGAATCCACGTGATAACAGCTCCTTGTCACGCGGCGGCAGATAAGCTACCGATACGTCAAGTACCTGAGAAAGTATTCCGTCGCTGTTCCAGATACCGATCTGTCCATGATGTTCTTTTACCGTATAAAGCGGAGGACGGAGGTCTGATGCGTTTCCGCTATCCCTTATCTGACTGATATCACGGCGAAGCTCGTTTTGAGAGCTATTTACGATAAGATTTGAATAGCACATAGCGGTGGCTGTGCATGCGACGGTCAGTGCCGCCAGCAGAAATACCGCAAAGCGGAATTTTCGTGTTATGAGATAATTGTTTTCCATATTCTTTTTACCTCCCACTGGACTTGTAAAAAATTTGTACGCATATTTATTATTTTCACGAATTCATAATATATTCAAAAAGATGTATTATACTTTATAAAGTGGAAATGTTTTGTTTTACACATATATTTTTTGAAACAACACCGGCTTTTCTGACATAGGATAACCGAAGAAAGGATCGCGGTAAATGAACGATAACAAAAACGGCAAAAACATCCCCCCTGTCTCTGATGACGGGTATAACGGTTCAAAGACACCAAAGCGGGCACCGAAAATCTATGAAAAAATAAATTGGGGCAGTGAACTTGCGAATGTGGGAAGAGTTACTGCCAAAGTATCAATGAGGGTTCTCGGATACCTTTTTAATGTACTCATTACTCTGCTTCTTGTAGGTGCAATTACCGGAATGATAGTGGGTACTGCCTTTCTCATTTACGTAAATAATTACGTTAACCCTGAGATCGATATGGCATTGTTCGAGATCAACCAGAATCAGACAACAACAATATATTATACCGAATACACCGACCGTGAAAACCGTATCGGCGAGGTAGTCGAGCTTGAGGATCAGCGCCTTTACGGAGCTGAAAACAGCCTTTTCGTATCCTACTCTCAGATGACGAAAAACCACAAGCACCTTGTTAACGCATTTGTTGCGGCAGAGGACAGACGATTTTGGGATCACGACGGTGTGGACTGGATACGTACACTTTCTGCGGTAAAGAACTTTGTTTTACCTTCATCCGGAAGGCTTTACGGAGCATCTACCATTACCCAGCAGTTGATCAAGAATATAACCGGTGATAACGATGCTACCATCGAGAGAAAGATACAGGAGATCGTCCGTGCACTCAACCTTGAAAAACACAAGAGTAAGAAAGAGATAATTGAGATGTATCTTAACATCGTCAATCTTGCTCATAACTGTTACGGTGTTCAGGCAGCGGCAAATACCTATTTCTCCAAAGATGTAAGTGAACTCTCGCTTGTTGAATGTGCATCTATTGCGGCAATAGTTCAGTCCCCCACAAAGATGAATCCATACAGTCGTCCCGAGAGAAACAAGGAGCGTCGAGATGCTATTCTCGAAAATATGCTCAAGTATGGCTTCATCAATGAGGAAGAATATAATGAAGCGGTAAACACCGAGCTTGTAGTCAAGCTTAACAAGGATGTCAACACCGGTAATATTTCGACCAATTCATGGTTTACCGATGCACTGATAGAAGATGTTATAAACGATCTGGTTGCGGAGAAGGGTTATACCCGAACGGTCGCAAGTAACCTGATCTATTCGGGCGGTCTTAAAATTTATGCTACCGTTGATCCAAAGGTACAGGCTATACTTGAAGAGGAATACGCAAAGGAAAGTAATTTCCCTGAGACAACCGGTATTCAGCCGGAATCTGCGATGGTAGTTATTGACCCCGGTACCGGCGATGTTCTTGGCCTTGTTGGCGGAAGAACAAAAGAGGGTAACAGAATACAGAACCACGCTACCATGAGTACCCGCCCTCCGGGATCATCTATAAAGCCTATTTCGGTATATGGCCCCGGACTTGAATACGGTATTCTTACCTATTCGTCAATATACGATGACGTACCTGTTAATTTTGGTGACTATACGGTTGATCCTGATCCCGAGATGGATCCGGAGGAGATCGTAGAGCCGACTCCATGGCCTCACAACTACCCCGACCGTTACGGCGGACTTACCACTGTTTCAGATGCACTCAGACGTTCTGTTAATACTGTTGCGGTGAGAATACTGCAGGATCTGACTATAGACCGATCTTTTGATTTTGTATATAATAAGCTTGGTTGTCATAGTCTTATTGCAGGGCGTACCCTTGAGAACGGCAGATATGTTACCGATAAGGGTGTTGCGGCACTTGCCCTCGGTCAGCTTGAGTACGGTATAACCGTAAGAGAGATAACCTCTGCTTATACAATGATAGCTAACGGCGGTATATACAGCGAATCCCGAACCTACACTAAGGTAGAGGACGCAAAGGGTAATGTGCTTCTTTCAAATGATGAACTTGGAAAGACTGTTATGAGCGAACAGAATGCTTATATTCTTACCAAGATGTTGCAGAACGTAGTTACTTCCGGTACTGCTACTGCTATTACCCTTGATGAAACAATCAATGTTGCCGGTAAGACCGGTACCACCAACAGTGACTACGACAGATGGTTCGTTGGATTTACTCCTTATTATGTTGGCGGTATATGGCTTGGTTACGAATACCCCAAGTCGCTTACCAATATATCTACCTCAGCTCATGTCAGACTGTGGGATGCAGTTATGATAAGACTCCACGAGGATATAATAGAGGAATCAAAGAACAGTGGCGAAAAGCTGAAGTCATTTGAGGAACCCAGCGGAATAGTTAAGATAGAGTACTGTGCCGCATCCGGTAAGCTTGTTTCTGAAGCCTGTAAGTTAGATCCTCGCGGCAAGGAAATGATAAAAACGGGATATTTCACTGTTTCCACCATGCCTACCGATCCATGTGACTGTCATGTTAAGGTAGCTCTTTGTAAGGGTAGCGGTCATATCCTTGGCCCGGACTGTGATCAGAGCGAGTGGAACGTTGAATATGTGGGACTCATAACCGAGGAGCTCCGTAGCTTCCCGATAGAGGTTGTGGTAACTGATGCTCAGTATGTTTACCGTGAGCTTCCCAAGGACGTTCTTCCCGGCGGACTGGGGCAGGCATTCTTTGCTAATATTCTTGGGGAGGACGAATTTGTCGGTGTCAGTGAAGTTGACTCTCCTGTAAACCAGTACTGTACGCTACACTTCGATCTTCAAGCGTTCCTCGATCGTGTTAACGGTAAAGATTCTCCCGATACCGATCCGTGGGATGATCCGTATTTCCCGGATGATACAGACGATCCGTACTATCCTTATGATCCGGATGACACGGAAGACCCGGATGACGATGAGCCATATTATCCGTATGAACCGGACGATACTGAAGACCCGGATGACGATGAGCCATATTATCCGTATGAGCCGGACGATACTGAAGATCCGGATGATGACGATGAGCCATATTATCCGTATGAACCGGACGATACTGAAGATCCGGATGATGACGATGAGCCATATTATCCGTATGAACCGGATGATACTGACGATACGTACATCCCATACGAGCCTGATGACACAGAGGATGATGACGATACTGACGGTCCTGTGTTCTTCGGTGATTATGGTGGGTACGAGGACATGGATAATATAGACGAGTAATAATAAGGCAAAGAATAAAATACTTTTGCCGTAAATTTATTCTGACAGTAATAAAACAAAAATCACCTCATAGTATTTCTATGGGGTGATTTTTTTATGTCTAAACGGGAAAACAGGCTTGTAAAAAATATTAAATTGAGAATAGCTTCGGATATGCGAGGTATTAGTTCTGTTCAGCTTATTATACCGATGTTGTTTTCTCTGACATGCGGTATTATAGTTATATTCGGCAATATGAATTCGGCAATATGTACAGTTCTGATTTTTCCGCGGTTTACACCGCCGCTGTTTTTTCTTACTGTATTTCGATTGATTGTATATGCTCTCCTTGGTCTGGCTTTCGGAATACTGATGGGTGGAAGTATGTGTGAGAGAGGAACACGCTTATACCGATACTCTGTTACCGTTGTTCTGCTTCTTGTGTGTGAAATACTGTGGATAAATCTTCTTTATTGTGTCTCGTCCGCGGCACTGTGCTTTATATGTACTCTCTTTATGCTTCTGTATACTGTTTATCTTTTACTGCTTGTCAGATGCAGGTGTTTTACATTTGCTCTGATCTTGTATCTGTATATCGTTGTTTTGATTTTAAGAGCTGTCTTTTCACTGTTTCTCATAGGGCTTAACTGACAGATTTGGATGAAGTAAATATTTTCAAAAGTATTGACAACGGGGGACAAAAATAGTATACTCTAAGTGTAGAAAATCCCATTTAAATAAGGAGAAAAGTAAAATGAAAAAAACCAGAATTTTTGCGCTTGCTATGGCTCTTGTACTTATGCTCTCTTGCTTTATCGCATGTGAGTCCAAAGAGAAGATCACTGTAACCGCTGACGTAAAAGTAGTTGATGGTGACGGTGAGGTTCTTATCGATACCGCTGTACAGATTGAGGATTCCAATCCTACCGTTCTCATGGCTATCGTTCAGGCTTGCCAGGATGAAGAGATCGTTATCGAGACCGACGGTAAGGACGTTACCAAGATCGGTGGATTCGAGGCAGTTGACGAGGAAGATTATCTTTATTTCTGGGACTGCACTTTCAACCACAAGGCAATCGAGGGTAAGGCAGGCGACGTAGCTCTTACTGCTGACCAGAACCATGTAATCGTTTACAAGTATGCTTCCATCAAGGTTGAGGCTGCGGAAGACGAGACTGAAGCTGAGTAATCTTTTGTTATACTAGTTTCGAGAGGAGTGTGTTAATATGAAAAAGACCAAAATCAAACTTTCTACTATTGAGGATGTGCGTAGCTTTGTTAACATTGTAACAGCATATACCGGTGAGATCGATCTCTCTTCCGGAAGATATGTTGTAGATGCAAAGTCCATTATGGGTATCTTCAGCCTTGATCTGATGAATCCCATTGAGCTTACTGCACACGGTGACGATGTGGATGCACTCTTCGCTTCGATAGAGAAATTTATCGTTGAGTAATCATAATGCATAGTAAAAAGCTCTCCGCAAACAGCGGAGAGCTTTTTGTTTTATTTTATAATAATAAGCTTGTGAAGGCTGAATGGCGGTACATCAATTGTAATAAAATCACCGTTCTGCGTAAATGGGATGGGGGTTCCGTCCGGCTCAGAAACTACAGAAGTAACGTTTCTGTTTACCTTTACGGCAACACTTACGCCATGAAGCTTCGGAAAATCGGGAAGAAGCCATACGTTGCCGCGGTTTACCGGAGGAGCATAAAGAAGATGGAGGGCAAGGAATCCTTCTTTCTTGTTTTCTCTCAGTCTGATTCTTCCGCAGGATGGGAACTCTTCTGTTACGATCGTCCTTGAATATACCTGTTCAATGGATTTGATTATATACTTTTCAAGGACGAAGTTACCGGAATCATTATATGCTTCAAAAACGGGATGAGCAAAATACATTACGTTACCGCATCTAACAAGGGCGGGGTAATCTGCAGGCTCGGGTTTATAGGGTGTGTTCTTGTGACCGCAGAAATGACCCACGGTACGGTTGAAATAAGGTTCATATACATGTGCCAGAACTTCACCCTCGTGTCTAACCTTATATGCCTTTGAATATGCAAGGAAAGGTGTTGTGATTTCGTCAATATCACACTTTATATAGTCCTTATCCGAGTCGGAGGGAGCCAGCTTCTCGATACCAAGCTCATCAAAAATACTTTCATAGCTTGCGACTATCGAGCCACCGTTCTGCACGAATGTATTGAGTGCTGTTTTGTCCTCACTCGAGAACATGACTTTGTCCGGAAGAATAATACATCTGTATTTACCGAGCTCGTCACCTGAACCGATAATGTCGTATTCGAGGTGCATGATCTGAAGTAATTTAGATGCACCTATATCCGAATTGTTTGAACCGCTGATCCAAATAGCCAGATCGGTGTATGCGGATGAATTCTCGCAGAATCTTTCGATTTTCTCTACGTAATCGAAAGCATGACCTATTATTGAGTAGGTACTCTCATCTATTTCTCCCGAAGGATGAAGATGATCACCTACAGAAATAGATGCACCTACACTGAGCATATCCGCACACTCGTAACGAAGTGCTTCTTTATCCTTGAAACCGCCAAATTCCCCCCATGCGTGATGGAATTTTCCTGTCATACCGAGAAAGTGCTTTCCGTACTTTTCGAAGAATTTTGCACGGATAGGCATAAGATCGTAACCTCCCCAAGCGGTGGGAAGATCTTCAAGCTCATAGTGGGTCTGGTATGGGTGATATTCCGGACGGTGCATTTCCGCACCACCATTGTAGAAAACAGGGGCATCTTTTGCGTATTCATGAACTATACCGGTCAAGGTTTTCATCATGTTAATTCGGGACAGTGTGTAATATTTCTTTGCATCATCATGACTTTCAGGGTCAAGTCCCATTTTTATCATACCTTTTCGGCATGCATCGCAAGCGCATGAATCATCAAAAAAGCATATATCGTAAAATATACCGTCAGATACGTCGAAATTCTCACAAATCTCTCGTGTTATCGCTATAAGGTGGTTTAAGTAATCACCCACAGGACATAGTGTTGTCCAGGAACACTCCTCGATCATGTCATCAGAGTTATCGTTTTTGCTCGGGATATGACCAACATAAAAAGGTTCATTTGATGAGAATCGAATGTGACGCCATTCTGGGTGCTCGTCAGCATCCTTTTTGCTCCAGCCGAGAGTTATATAGATTGGAGCCTTTGCACCTGCCTCATGAATGGCATCTATCTCTTCTTTGAGAAGATTGAATTTAAGTCCGGGATGCATGGTAGAAACCTTTGAGGGATAATAGGTATATCCGTGGTGGCACTTTGCAAATACGGTCATAAGATCGATTTTTGCGTCTTTTACTGTTTTCGTGAATTTTTCTTTATCAAATCGTTCACCTATCCCGTCAATGTGCGGACTGGTATGGAAATCAAGATGTATGCATCTCATGTTGTATCCCCGTTCCTTTTGAATTTATTTGAATAAAAATAATGTGCTTTTTCTGAGTTCATTATAGCATACTTTAAGATTGATGTAAATGATTTTTGCTACTGTAGAGAAAACAGAGAAGTGTTATTATAAGCTTATTTTAGATGGACTTTGTTTTGATTAGCGGAATGGGGATTCTCACCCTATGGGCAAAACAAAAAGCCATCCAATCGGATGGCTCTTGTTTTGGCAGCGGAATAGGGATTCGGACCCTGAAATTCTCGTCGCGGTACTCCTCGAATTTCTTAGAAGAATGCTTCAAAGCTTGAACATTTTTTTAGATAGCGATACATAGCGGTATTTTCAAAGAAATATCAGCATTCTTCGGGTTGGGATTCTCACCCTATGGGCAAAACAAAAAGCCATCCAATCGGATGGCTTTTGTTTTGGCAGCGGAATAGGGATTCGAACCCCAACAAACAGAGTCAGAGTCTGTCGTGCTACCTTTACACAATTCCGCTATGCTCGTTTCGAACAGTGATATTATAGCAGAAATCAAAGTGTTTGTCAATATGTTTTTTGAAGAAAAAAAGAAAAAAACGAATTTTTTTTGTACTCACAAAGTATAGTCTTTCCCTATTTTTAAGTAATATTCATATTGACGTAAATATTTTGTTATAGTATATTAAATATAGAAATTTTGACCAAGTGGGGAAGTAAATTATGTCGCTTAAATTCGGAAACACCATACTCAAACACGGAATAATGCTTGCTCCTCTTGCAGGGGTTGCCGACTATGCCTTCAGGCGTATATGCAGAAGTCATGGGGCAGAGTATACCGTTTCCGAGATGATCTCGGCAAAGGCTATTTGTTATGGGGATAAAAAGACTCCGCTTCTTGCAAGGATAACCGAGCACGAGACCCCCGAGGCAATACAGATATTCGGCAGCGAGCCATCTTTTATGGCATCGGCGGCACGCCGTATTGCTCTCGGTGAATTTTCAGGTGACAATCTCCCTGCGGCCATAGATATAAATTGCGGTTGCCCTGTGCACAAGATTGTATCAAACGGGGAGGGCAGTGCCCTTATGCGTACCCCCGAGCTTGTCGGTGATATCGTCAGTGCGGTGAGAGGGGCGGTAAGAGAGGTATCCGACATTCCGATAACCGTGAAGATTCGAGCCGGCTGGGATGAAAACTCGATAAACGCCGTTACCGTTGCCAAAATAGCGGAGGAGGCCGGCGCTGAACTTATTGCTGTACACGGACGTACCAGAACACAGATGTACTCAGGTAAAGCAGACAGGGGGATCATAAAGGCTGTCAAAGATGCGGTAAATGTTCCTGTTATTGCAAACGGAGATATTTATACCGCTGATGATGCCGCAAATATTCTTTCCGATACCGGATGCGACGGAATAATGGTTGCTCGTGGTGCTCTCGGTAATCCCTTTCTTTTTGATGAGATAATTGCACGCTTTGAGGGAAGGGAATATGTTGCCCCAACCATCTCCGAAAGGATAGATACGGCACTTTTACATCTTTCTTATATAATAGAAGACAAGGGAGAGCATATAGGAATACTTCAGGCGCGCAAGCATCTTTCCTGGTACATAAAGGATATGCGTGGATCCGCACGCTTGCGTGACGAGGTCAACCGAACAGATAGTCTTGATGGAGTAAAGGCTCTTATGGAGCGTTTGGCTGAAGAAGCAGAGGAAAAATAAATGAAGGATAAATTTGAGCTGATACTGAGGCGGGCGGCAAGGGGCGACAGTGAAGCTTTTGCAGAGCTGCTCAGAGAAAAACAAAGCCTGGTATATAATCTTGCTTACCGCATGTCAGAGAACAGAGAAGATGCCCTTGATATTTCTCAGGAGGTATTCATTAAGGTATGGCGGTCGCTTGACAGCTTCAGAGGTGATAGTGCATTTGACACCTGGCTGTACAGAATAACGGTGAACACCGCAAAAGACTATCTTGCAAGAGAGAGAAAGCATACCTCGGGCAAAGTCACCGAGGAGGATATCCCCGAGAATATTACCGCTTCATACGATACCCCGGAGGACAGATATATTGAAAAAGAGGAAGCGGGAACGGTCAAGGCGGCGCTTGGACAGCTGTCGTCGGAGCACCGTGAAATATTGGTTTTGAGAGAGGTACACGGCTACGGGTATAAAGAGATAGCCGAGATGCTTGCCATTGAGGAAGGGACGGTCAAGAGCCGTATAAATCGGGCAAGAGCCGCATTGAAAAAAGAACTTTGCGATGGGAACAAAACCCGCTGAAGCTCCGTCAAACAGTATGGATATATATCAAGGAGATCATAGAATGAACGAACATGAAAAAATAATAGAGGCACTGTGGGATCTGGCAGATGGGGAAGTACCCCAAGGAGAGCTTGCGGCCCATCTTGAGTCCTGCCCCGAATGTGCGGAAGAATATAAAAGAATAAAAGAAATTAAGGCAGAGCTGAGTAATTCAGCCGAGCCGGTACCGGCTGAGCTTGAAGAGAGAGTAATGAAGACTGTTCTTGCTGAGCCGAGGAAAAAGAGGTCCTTCTATATTCCTATAGGTACTATCTCTGCCGCGGCGGTGATACTGCTGGTGTTTACACTTGGCACAAGCGGATTTTTTGCACAGAAGATCGGTGAAGATGCAAGTCTTCCGATGTACAGTGCCCCCGAGGCCGAAGATGTCATTGACGGTACGTTTGTTGCCGGTGATAAGCTTGATGCCGATAACAGCCATCTTGAGGACAGTATAGAGAGTCCGGCAGAGGAGGACGTAGAGATAAATAACGAAAATATCGTTATTAACAGATTCGGAATAATTGACAGGCTGGACAGCCCCATAGGCGGGGAAGTAACCTTGCTTTACACCCTGTCACAGGAGCATTTCGATAAGGTATCTGCCATAGTCGGTGATACCGCAGAGAGGTATTCTTCCGAGGGGTTTACGGTATTTATCTGTAAATATAATGAAAGCATTTCAAATAGGATAGAAGAGCTTAACTGTGGACGCTATACAAGGAATGCAGATGCAGATGTGCTTTACTTTGCAGTAATTTTAGGCGACGAATGATGAGTGAATACTACGATATTATATTGCCGTACTATGTGCTTATACTGTCGGTCATTGCCTTTATTGTGACTGTAGCAGATAAACTTCTGTCAAAGACCGATAAACGCCGAGTGCCGGAGAAACGATTTATTATGTTTTCTGTTTTTGGCGGGGGCCTTGGTGTACTCAGCGCGTTTTACCTCGTCAGACATAAGACTAAGCACAATGGGCTTCTTACGGCGGTATGGGTATCTACGGTAATATGCTATATTGTGCTTGTTGCGGTTTCTTTCTTCTTGAAATGAATAATTCCGACGCAGAAATGACAGAGACGTAAAAATCTCTGTCATCTTTTGTTATACGATTATCTGTATTTACATCGAAAGCATTATTGACTTTGGCTGGGGGCGATGCTATACTTTTGACAAATGTTCAATACGGTAAAAGGAGTAATAACAATGAAAATTCTTTCTATCGGTAATAGCTTTTCAATGGATGCTCAGAAGTGGCTTTATGCCATTGCCGCCTCTGACGGAGTGACAGACATTGAAACGGTAAATCTTTACCGCGGCGGCTGTAATCTTCGCCGCCACTGTGAGAATATACTGGGAAACGTAGCCGATTATATGTATCAGCACAATGGAGATAATACAGACCGCATGATCACCATAGACGAGATACTTTCCGAGGAAGAGTGGGACTACATAACAGTTCAGCAGGTAAGTCACCTAAGCGGTCTGCCTCAGCATTATGTTCCTTATATAAATATGCTTGTTGACCACGTAAGAGAAAAACAGCCAAAGGCGACCATCGTATTTCATCAGACCTGGGCGTATGAAAAGGATTCCCCGGCGGACAGCTTTGGACTGTATAACAGAGATCAGAAGGAAATGCATAGGAGAATAGTCGACTGTGCTGAGATGGCATGCATTCTCACAGAGGCAGAGTATCTCCCTTGCGGTGAGTTTATTCAGCATCTCCGTGACAGAGTAAAGGAATTTGATTACCCGAACGGTGGTATATCTCTTTGTCACGATGACGGATTTCATCTTTCAAAAAATTACGGCAGATATGCCGCAGGCGCTTTTTGGTATCACTACTTTACAGGCAGGTTCCACGAGAATACAATCGAATTTGCAAAAAACAACAGAGACGGTGATTATACCTTTGATTCCGCAGTTCTCGACAGTATTGTCGGGGCAATGAGGCTTTTCTCCGAGGAAAGAAAAAATTGGGAATACGTTATGGATCTTCCCACCTTTGCGGATAATTACAGGGGCGGAAAAAAGGTTTCTGAAATTTTTTAAAAAAATTTTAAAAAACCTATTGACAACTACACTATTTTAGTGTATTATAATAGTGTACTAAAAAGGTATACTAAATCGGAGGTTGACAATGAGAATAACTCAGGAAGCGGATTACGCTTTGAGAATGGTTTACTATCTTGCGTCGACCAAGGGTTTTGTAGATGCGAAGAGCATAGCAGAGGCAACTGGTACTCCCGAGCGGTTTACACTGAAGATACTGCGTAAGCTTCTTGTGGCCGGATTCCTCTCATCTCAGAAGGGTGTTGGCGGCGGTTACAGTATGGCGGCCGATCCTAATACTCTTACGATGAAGGATGTTATCGAGCTGATCGACGGTCCCGTATCAATAAGCAGATGTTCAGAATCAGAGCATATCTGTTCAAGGGTAGGGGAGTGCAAAGGTGAATGTACCTTCCACTGTATCTTTGAGAAGATAAACGGTCTGCTGTCAGATAAACTTGGTTCAGTGTCGATTGCTATGGTCTGTGGCGGCGAGTATACCACAGAAGAAATACTTGAAAAAATTTAAGTAAACATAAAAGGAGAAAATTATTATGAAAAAGTTCAGATGTCTTGTTTGCGGTTACGTACATGAAGGTGATGCGGCTCCCGAGGCTTGTCCTCAGTGTAAGGCTCCCGCTACTAAGTTTGAAGAAGTTAAGGCAGAGGCTCTTGACTGGGCAGCAGAGCATACCGTTGGTATCGCTAAGGGTGTAAGAGAGGAGATCATTGAGGGTCTTCGCGCTAACTTTACCGGTGAGTGCACCGAGGTTGGTATGTATCTTGCAATGGCAAGAGTTGCTCACAGAGAAGGCTATCCCGAGATCGGTCTCTACTGGGAGAAGGCAGCATACGAGGAAGCAGAGCACGCAGCTAAGTTCGCAGAGCTTCTTGGCGAGGTTGTTACCGATTCTACCAAGAAGAACCTTGAGATGAGAGTTGAGGCTGAGAACGGCGCAACCCTTGGTAAGACTGAGCTTGCTAAGCTTGCTAAGCAGGATGGCCTTGATGCTATCCACGACACCGTTCATGAGATGGCTCGTGACGAAGCAAGACACGGCAAGGCGTTTGAAGGACTTCTCAACCGTTATTTTAAATAATTTTAAAGTAAGGAGTGGCAACTATGGTAGAGAATTATATGGTTTGTAATTGCAAACAGGTTAGCTATGCCGACATAGCCGATGCTATTCAGAACAATGCAAAATTTGACGATGTTTTAAAAACCTTTGACAGTGTTCAAAAAATAACCCATTGTTCAACCGGTTGTGGTGGTTGCCACCAAAAAGTGCTTGACATTATTTCAAATATAATGAACGGCGCCGAAATATAATCTTACTGAAATAATTTTAAAGATGTGCTATCACAATGGTAGCACATCTTTTGTTGGTTCACGAAAACCACCCGCTAAGCGGGTGGTTCCATAGAGGCTTTTGCCGTTGAGCAATCCCGCCGTAGCGGTAGGCTCCCCTGTGTAAGGGGAGCTGTCAGCGGGACATTGCGAAGCTAATGTCCGGATGACTGAGGGGTTGTTTGAGAGCATTTTTTACAATCCCTCCGTCACGGTAAACCGTGCCACCTCTCTTTACACAAGGGAGGCTAAAGATAGTCGCCACATTTGTGGCAGTAGGGCAGGTTTGCATGTGTCGGATATTTCAGTGGGCTTTCAGCCCAGCCAGTAACATGCCCTTATAGGGCTGAGCAAGCCACCGGCTTAGCCGGTG
>JAFYMF010000016.1 GCA_017556745.1 Clostridia bacterium | reverse complement strand
GTACGGTATAATTCCTTATCCTAAGTATGACTCACACCAGAAAGACTACTATTCCTTTGCACACGATCAGTATCTTTCTTTCTCTATTCCCAGAACCAATCTTAACCCCGATGTTGCCGGTGCAGTACTTGAGGCTATGGCCTCATACAGCTACCGCGAGACTCACCCTGCTTACCTTAATATAGCCCTTAAGGGTAAGTACATGAACGATCCTCAGTCAAGAAAAATCGTTGACCTGATCGTTTCCGGGTTTAAGCTTAACTCCTCCTGGATATACTGCCAGAGTTTCGGAGGACTCGGAGGAGAGTTCAGAGATGTTATCCGTGACAATTCCAAGTCTTACTCAGTTACATATACGAAGTTAAGCAAAAAAATCAACACCAATATTATGCTTCTTAACAAGTTATTTACTCCCCAGTAAGATAGTATAAAACCATGCATGACATAACCCCCGCCCGATCAAATCGGCGGGGGTTTACATGTTGACAATTTTTAGACCAATATGTATAATAAACGTAATAAGTGGAAATATAAGCATTTTTACTGTTGATGTAATTTCCGATAGTGGGGGGAGCATTTTGATAAAACGTATAACAACATTGTTTTTGGTTGTTTGCATAATTTTTTCATTCGTCGCATGTTCCGGGAACGGTTCCGGTAATGATAATAAGCGTGAAACTATGGCGAATCCGTCCGTGACATCAAAGGATGATATCGTTTATGAAGAGGACGATCTCCCTGACAGTCTTGATTTTGGCGGTGAAAGCATAATTATACTTGTGCTGGATGAAAAAGATGATGGTATCAGTGACGGTGAGATACTTGCCGATGAACTTACAAGCGACATTATAAATGATTCTATTTATAATCGAGAGCTTTTTGTTGAGACACGTCTTGGTGTTGAGATAGTTCCGGCCAAGGTAGAACAGAGTAACTATAATATCGAGCTCGACAAGATGTTTAATGCAGATGATAATTTATATCAGATCTGCGCGGCAAAGACAGTGTCCTTTGCACCATATTCCTTTGACAAGGTACTGACTGACCTTTATGCGGTTGAATATATTGATCTTGAAAAGCCTTGGTGGTCTCAGTATTTTGCGGAAAAGGCAGAAGTAGAAGATTGTCTTTATCTGTCAACAGGTTCTCTTGCACTTTCTCTCACCAGATTCCTTTTTGTTGTGTTTTACAATAAACAAATGGCCGAGGATTATTCTTTGACTTATCCTGAGCTTACAGAGCTTTATTCTATTGTGGAGAATGGCGATTGGACCTATGACCTGTTCTATAGCCTCGGAAGTGAGATATACAGTAATGTCAACGGAGATAACGAGAGAGACGTTGAGGACGTGTACGGCATCGGTTTCCTTAACGGAATAGATATTGATGCTATCTGGAGCAGTTTCGATCTTAACATCTACTCCCGTACGGAAGACGGCTGGTTCGAGTTTGATGTGAACACAGATAAGGTTTTCTCAGCTCTTGAGAGGATCCGTGTGCTTATACATGAGACAGACGGCTGTTTTGTTCCCGAACTTCAGTCAGACGGAGGCCTTGACGATCTTTCTGAAAAATTTGCAAGCGGTTCTCTACTTTTTATGGTTAATAAGATACACGCGGCAGAGAGTCCTACTCTTCGAAACATGCAGGATGAGTACGGAATAATTCCTTTCCCTAAGTATGACAGTCACCAGAAGGATTATTATTCATACGCACATGACCAGTACCTTTCCTTTGCTATTCCTGTTACTAATCCAAACCCGGATATTGCCGCGGCGGTTCTTGAGGCAATGGCATCATACAGCTATCGCGAGACTCATCCGGCTTACCTTGATATCGCTCTCAAAGGCAAATATATGAGTGATATTCAGTCAAGAAGAATGATTGACCGTATTGTTGCAGGCTTTAAACTGGATTCATCCTGGATTTTTGCCGCAAAATTCGGTAATATCGGTGAAGAGTATAGATATTCCGTAGGTGCCAATTCTTCTTCATATTCGCAACAGTACGCTAAAATAAAGAAACAGATCGAGGCGAGATTTAAGGTGGCACGCATTGAATTTAATAAAAAATAACATATTTTTATCTGATATGTGTTATTGAGAATCTCTCTTTTCATTGTCTGTTTTAGGTTCAGTTCAACAGACGGTGGTTTTGTAATACCCGTGTTTGTTTGCCTTAGGTCAGTTATTGACAAAGGTAAGCACGTGAGATATTATTCTTATAAACAGTTATTAAGTTTATGTCAATAGGACAATAACACTTGTTGCATAATGATACTGCACTGTGAGGAGGACAAAATATGACAAAACGACTTTTATCAATATTGCTGGTTGCCACTATGTTGATTTCTTTTGTTGCTTGCGCAAGCAGCGGTGATGACGGCGGTAAAAAGCCGGTAACCACTGCAGATTCGGTAGATACAGTCGGAAACGGTATTGAATACGAGAAAGACGATCTTCCCGATTCACTTAATTTCAACAATGAGAATATTACGATTTTGATAACCGAAGAACAAAATGGCGGCGGCCTTCATGCAGGTGAAATACTTGCAGATGAACTTAACAGTGACGTAATCAACGATTCTATTTATAACAGAGAACGTTATGTTGAGGACCGTCTCGGTGTTGAGATACTTCCGGCTAAAGTAGCGCAGAGTAGTTATAACAATGAAGTAAACAAGCAGATTAACTCAGATGACGATATTTATCAGATATATGCGGCTAAGACCGTATGGTTTGCCCCCTTTGTGTTTGATAATATTCTTACCGATTTGTATACTGTGGATTACCTTGATCTTGAGAAACCTTGGTGGTCTCAGTATTTCAGTGAAAAGGCAGAAGTAAAGGATAACCTCTATCTTGCAACCGGTTCATTGTCTCTCTCCCTTACCAGATTCCTTTTCGTTATGTTTTACAATAAGGTACTGGCGGAAAATTATGTTTCAAATTATCCTGAGCTTGGTGATCTGTATACGGTGGTAGAAAACGGTGATTGGACATACGATAAGTTTTACAGCCTCAGCAGTGGTATTTACCGTGACGTTAACGGCAGTACTACCAGAGACGACGAGGACGTATACGGTGTAGGTTATATGCGTGGCATAGCTATAGATGCTATGTGGAGCGGTTTCGATATCACCATATTCTCTCGTACCGATGATGGCTGGTTTGAGCTTGATGTCAATGAAGATAAGCTCTACAATTCCCTTGAGAGAATCCGCGTGCTTCTTCATGAGACCGAGGGATGTTATGTGCCCGAAAAGGACAGTGATGACATGCTTGATACTGTTGCCCAAAAATTTGCGGACGGAAGTTTGCTCTTTATGGTAAACAAGATGCACGCTGCTGAAGGTGTAACCCTCCGTAACATGCAGGATGAGTACGGTATAATTCCTTATCCCAAATATGATTCAAAACAGGATGGATATTATTCCTTTGCACACGATCAGTATCTTTCATTCTCTATCCCGAGAACCAATCCGAATCCTGATGTTGCCGGTGCTGTGCTTGAAGCAATGGCATCCTACAGCTACAGAGAGACCAATCCCTCATATTTTGACATTGCCCTTAAGGGTAAGTATATGAATGATCCTCAGTCAAGAAGAATGGTAGATATGATAGTTTCCGGATTTAAGCTTGATTCCGCTTGTATCTATGCCGTAACGCTTAAGTCACTTATCGGTACATTCAGAACTGCGGTGGGTGATAATTCCAAGGCGTTTTCCTCTACATATATATCGGAGAAAAAGAATATAGAGTTAAAACTCAGACTTCTTGATAAATTGTTTGTTCCCGAATAATATCATATAATTTCCGGTGCAACACAGCCCCTGCCGAATCAAATCGGCAGGGGCTTCTGTGTCTGCAGACATGAGGATTTTTACATTGTAAAACATAAAAAAGATTAAGCTGTGTTGACTTTAACACTGTTTTGCGATAAAATATTGAATTAGGGAACATGGTTAAAATCACGTATATTTACGTATGAGATAAGAAAGGGTATGAAGAAATGAAAAACGAGCTTTTGCCGATAGGTGTACGCAGAGACGGTTCCTTTTATACCAGAATAGAATGGGCAAGCATTACAGATCCCGATCCTACTTTCTGGGTATGTAACCTTATCGATGATGATATCGAGCGTTGCGGCGGTACCTGGGGTGCCAATGACGAGAAGAAAGCGGATGTTGTTCTCAGCTTCTTTGGTGAGGAACAGGAGATTTCCAAGATCCGAATTTTCCGTAACGTAGGTCTTGATTACAGCATTCTTGAAGAGTTGGCAAAGGTTGTCAATATATATGTTTCCACTACCGATGAGCCGAGAAAGCTCAGACGTAAGGAAGATTCTATTGATTCAGTTGAGTGGACTCATATCCACCGCGAGGAGATGGAGATGGCAGAGGGCTGGCAGGAGATAGTGTTCGATACTCCGGTTAAGGCAAAGTACGTTCGCTTTGAGCTCTGTGAGAATTTCTGTACCGAGCCGTTTATCCCGTGGATAGAGACCAGCGAAATAAAGATGTACCCCGAAAAATAAAAAAAGGTGAATAACAGTGGATATAAGATTTGAAGACAAAGTAGTGGTAATAACCGGTGCCGGAGGCGGTATCGGAAATGCTATGGCAAGAGGCTTTGCCGCAGACGGTGCAATCGTCGCGGTATGTGACATCAAGGGCGGCGACAAGACTGTTGAGGAGATCGTGGCCGCAGGCGGTCGTGCAAAGGAATATATTCTTGACGTAACCGATATAGATTGCGCTCACAGAATAATGGGAGATATTGCCCGCGATTTTGGCGGTATCGACGTAATGATAAATAACGCAGGTATAAATGTCGGCCCCGATAAAAGACAGTTTACCGACGAGTTTGACGACGAGTGGTGGGACAAGATACTTGACGTTGACCTAAACGGCGTATATAACTGTACTAAGGCGGCTGTTCCTTATATGAAGGGCAGAGAGGGTAGTAATATTATCAATATCAGCTCTGTTGTAGGTATGGTACCCTTCCGCCGTCAGTGTGCTTTTAACGCGGCAAAGGCAGGTGTTATCAACTTCTCAAAGGCTATGGCTCTTGAGTTTGCGGAGTATGGAATAAGAGTGAATGTCATTGCGCCCGGTAGCGTGTGTATTCCCGTTACCCAGACTCTCTGGACAAAAAATACTGCTCTTGAGGGACTTCTCAGTCATATTCCTCAGCACCGTCAGGGTTCTACCGAGGATATTTCATACGCGGCAAGATTCCTTGCCAGCGAATTTGCTTCATACATAACCGGTACTGTTCTTAACGTAGACGGCGGCTGGATATGCGGCTATGCAAGAGATTTTTAAGGAGAGAGAAGAATGAGTATTTTTTCTGAATCGGTAATTTCTACTTCTGTTCCCCGCGGTCAGGTGGGAGTATTCTGGCTTGGTCAGGCAGGCTTCCTTTTTAAGACCGACAGCGGAAAGCTGATTGCAGTAGACCCGTATCTTTCCGATTGCTGTCTGAGATATGCAGGATTTAAGCGTCTGCTCCCCAGACTTTTTCAGCCGTATGATCTGACTTTTGATGCACTTGTCGCAACTCATGCTCACTATGATCATCTTGATATAGATGCTCTTCCAATGCTCCTTGATAACGGCAGAACCGTTTTCTACGGTGCTATGGATACAAAGGCTGAATGTGAGAAGCTGAAGATAACCGAGAACGTTAACTTTATGGTTCCCGGTGATATTTTCCATATAGCAGATGGAACGATCACTGCCACCGCATGTGATCACGGTACGCTTTCTCCCGAGGCTGTGGGACTTCTTATCGAGATAGGTAAACGCCGTATTTACATAATGGGCGATACATGTTACCGTCCCGATATGCTTACCGATCCTCTCTATGAAGGACTGGATCTTTTGATCCTTCCCATAAACGGAGCATTTGGAAATCTCAATGAGAACGAAGCCGCAGAGGTAGCAAAGATACTTAATCCCAAGCTTACAGTACCTTGCCATTTCTGGAATTTTGCCGAGCATGGCGGTGATCCCGCAAAGTTTGCGCAGAATATGAAGGACGGCCCTAACTACAAAATAATGCGTCCCGGAGAGGGATTTGTTCTGTAAAAAAACATAGAAATAAAGGAATAAAAAAATGGATATGAAAGTTTTAACTGTTCTTGGTCCCATGAACGCCGAGTACAGTAATGTTCCCGCACCCGCACCCAAGGGTGACATGATAAAAATAAAGGTAATGCGTACCGGTATATGCGCAACCGATTTTGCTATTTTTACCGGTGACTGCAGCTTTGTTCGCAGCGGTGAGATAGTTTATCCCGTAAGATTCGGTCATGAATTTTCCGGTATTGTTACCGAGGTCGGTGAGAATGTTAAGGATTTCAAGCCCGGCGACAGAGTATACACCGATAACGGTGTTTCCTGTGGTACATGTGATGCTTGCCGTGACGGCAGATACGGCGTGTGTCTGAATTCCCGTTCGGTTGGTACAGTCAACTGCTGGGAAGGATGCTTTGCAGAATATATGTACATGCCCGAGAGACATACCTATCACATTCCCGACGGTCTCAGCTACGAGCAGGCGGCACTTATTGAACCTACCTCAATATCTCTTGATGCTTTTACGGGAGTTGAAAGAAAGCCCGGCGACGTCGCTGTTGTTATAGGTACCGGTGCTATCGGTATGGCATCTGCTTGGCTTGCAAAATATTTCGGATATGAAAAGGTAATAGTTGTCGGAAGAAGCGCACCAAAGCTTGATGTGGCAAGAAAAATAGGAGCTGATGACGTTATAAGTTCAAGAGAAGTTGACCCGGTTGAAGCGGTTATGGCTGTTACAAACGGAAAAGGTGCAGACCTTGTTATTGAAACATCAGGTGACCGCTCTGCTCTTGTTCAGGGTATTAACTTTACCGCTAAATTCGGACATATTTCAGCTCTTAGCTTCTATGAATACGAGCTTAACGGAATGCCGATAGATAGAATTGTTTTGAACAGAATTACTCTTCGCGGCGGCGCAGGATGCTTCGGCTATCCTCAGAAGGTAGCAAAGATAATGACCGAGCACAAGATAGACCTCACCCCCGTCATCACCCATATGGTAAAATTTGACGACTGTCTTGATTTCTTCAAAAACGAGGAAAAATATCACGGCGCAAAGGTCAAAGCAATGGTAGTGTTTGACGACTGAAAACATAAAACCAACCGAACAAGAAAGGATCATAAAAATGGATAAACTCAAGCCTCTTTCCGTTGATGTCAGCAAGGTTCGCCCTTTGCTTTTCGGAGATAGCTATGAATCAAGAATGATACTTGACCACGTTATTACCGGCCGCGACAACGTAATTCAGATCAACCACGGTACAGTCAAGGCAGGTTATGCACTGGGCGGCGGTGTACACGATGATGACGAGATATACTACATACTTTCGGGCAAGGGAAAGCTTCAGCTTGACGACGAGATAATCGACGTATTCCCGAATCAGGTCATCTTTATTCCCGCAGGTGTATATCACGCTCTTGATAACAGAGAGTCGAAGGAAGATATGGCCATCCTTACCTTCTGGCGCGACTGGACAAAGAACGAAGCATACGAAGAGCGCATCAAGCAGTGGGGAAAATCCTATATGACTGTTGATGAAGCAGAATAAAAATAAGATAATATTATAATTTTAAGGAGAATATAACAATGTCTATCAAACTTAACAAGATGGTTGATCACACCATACTCAAGACCTTCGCTCAGGAGGAGCACATCGAGACTCTTTGTGCAGATGCAAAGAAATATGATTTTGCATCAGTATGTATAAATCCTTACAACATCCCCCTTGCTAAGAAGCTCCTTGAAGGTACTGACGTAAAGGTATGTACCGTTATCGGATTCCCTCTTGGTGCTAATACTACCAAGATCAAGGTTGCAGAGACCGAGGATGCATACGAAATGGGTTGCGACGAGTTTGATATGGTTATCAACGTTGGCGCACTCAAGGACGGTAAGTACGATTACGTGCGCGATGAGATTAAGGCGGTTGTTGAGGCTGCAAAGGGCCGTACCGTTAAGGTGATCATCGAGACCTTCTTCCTTACCGATGAGGAGAAGGTAAAGGCAGTTGAGCTTTCCTGCGAGGCAGGTGCGCATTTCGTAAAGACCTGTACCGGCTTTAACGAGGGTATCGCTACCGTTCACGATATCGATCTTATGAGAAAGACCGCAACCCCTGAGGTAAAGGTTAAGGCTTCCTCCGGTATCAAAACTTACGCAGACGCAAAGGCTCTTATCGAGGTTGGTGCAGAACGTCTCGGTACTTCTTCAGGTGCAAAGATTCTTGCTGAGGCAGAAGAGCTCAAATAATTCTTATAAAAATTAAAGAAGGTCGTAACTCATATGAAAAAAGTAGTAGTTGTCGGCAGTCTCAATTTTGATATAGCTGTATATACCCCCAGATTCTCCACCCCCGGTGAGTCGGTACTTGGTAATTCCGTTGTCCTTGGTGTAGGCGGAAAGGGTTCAAACCAGGCAACCGCCGTTCACAGAAGCGGTGCCGAGGTCATAATGATAGGACAGGTCGGCCGGGATTTCATGGCAGAGCTTCTTCATAAGCATTATGTAAATGAGGGTATGAGCGAAAAGTATATTACAGTTACAGACGAAGCGGAGACCGGTTCCGGAGTTATTGAAATCGATCCGACCGGTCAGAACAGTATCATCGTTGTAAAGGGTGCCAACGGTACCCTCTGTGATGAGAACGTTCGCGCTGCAGAGGAGGAATTTGCTACCGCCGACGTGGTGCTCACTCAGCTTGAGACCGGCTTTTCCTCTATCGAGGAGGCGAAGCGTCTGGCGAAAAAATACTCGAAGCCTTTTATCATCAATCCCGCTCCTCACCAGCCTATTCCCGACGGACTTTTTGATGGCATAGATTATCTTACTCCCAATGAGACCGAGTGTGAGTATTTCTCCGGAATAACTGTTACTGACGAGGAAAGTGCATCCCGTGCTGCAGATAAGCTTCTTTCCATGGGAGTAAAAAATGTCATTATAACTCTTGGTAAGTCCGGTGTATATTATGCAGGCGAAAACGGCAGAATGCTTGTGCCTACCACCGATCTTAAATCTGTTGACAGTACCGGTGCAGGTGATGCATTTAACGGTGCTTTTGCAGTTGCTGTTGCTGAGGGAATGGATACCGAGACTGCGCTTAAGTTCGCTAACTGTGTAGCTTCTATCTCGGTAACACGTAAAGGTGCATCAAACACCATGCCTTACCGTCATGAGACAGATAAGCTTCTTGTGGATTTCTACGGTATAACACTTAAGTAATAATTTTACGGTAAAAAATACCGGGTCTGCCGCAAGGCAGATCCGGTATTTTTAAAGTCATCTCAAGTTTAGTTTTGTTTTCTTACCATCTTGTACTCGTCATAGTGACGGTAGTAGGGACAGCTTCTGACCCTGCGGGAAACATATTTCTCATATTCATCTTCATCAAGACTTACGTTGCACTGGTAGCTGTCGGTAAACTCATCGTAATCGTAGTGTTCGCAATCCTCGCATTGTGAGCGACCTGCCATTTCTGTCCCCTCCTTTCCTTGTGACCATATTATATCATACCGATCACAAAAAAACAACGGCAAATAAACATAAAATATGTATATGCGATACTTTATGATTACATGTATATATTTTTATCCCGGTGTTGACATTAGAAGAGAGATATGGTAAAATATGGAAAACTCTTGACAGTAAGAGGTGTTCACAGTGAAAAGGAAGACAGGGAAGGAAATAAATAGACTGACGTGTGAGATACTGTCACTGGAGAAAAAGCGTGACGAAATATCTTCAGATATTTTTAAGTCCGGAGAGGCAGAGCGAGAAGAAAATGCTGCTCTGTTTTCCGATTATTCCGATGAGATAGAGGAACTGAGGGAAGAAATAAATATCATTCTCTCAGATGAGTTTGAAAAAGAGGTTATGAAAAATGGCAAAAGCAGAAGAAAAAACAAATGTAATGCGGATTCTTGACGCAAAAAAGATAAAATACATATCATACGAATATGATAACTCAAGAGCAATGCCCGGTGAAGAGATTGCCAAGACACTTGGAAAAGATCCGGCTACTGTATTCAAAACCCTTGTAACGGTAGGTAAATCAGGTAATCACTACGTTTTTGACGTGCCTGTACTTTGCGAGCTTGATCTAAAAAAAGCGGCCGCTGCCGTAGGGGAAAAGTCTATCGAAATGATAAAGCAGGCAGAGCTGTTACCACTTACCGGATATATTCACGGAGGTTGTTCACCTATAGGAATGAAAAAGTTTTTCCGTACAACATTTCATTCCACAGCAGAGAAGCTGGATACTGTGTGCTTTAGTGCGGGGAAGATCGGCAGACAGGTAGAAATGTCACCGGAGGAGCTCATGAAAGTCATCAGATTCGGTTATGCCGATATAGTCAAGGAAAACCTTATGTAATTGTAAATAGCTTCGCGTTGACAAAGGATTGATTTTAGTGTATCATTACTTTGAGAAGATGTTTAATTGCATCGGTTTTGACGGTATATAGCCGATGAACGTAGAAATACAGTTTACTGCCGTAGAGCCTTGCCTATCGAGAGTAATTTTATGGGCATAGGTATAGGATCATATTATCAGTAGAGTGGAGTAAAAACTTTGAACGTATACGATTTTGATAAAACCATATCATTTCATGATTCAACAAAAAAATTCTATTTCTTTTGTATAAAGAAAAAGCCTTCTCTTCTGCGTTTTCTTCCAATGCAGGGTTATTATGCTATAAAATATGCACTGAAGATAATGCCGAAGACTCGCTTCAAAGAGAAGTTTTACAGAGTATTCAGCGGTATTCCCGATATAGATTCATTTGTTGAGGCGTTTTGGAAAGAGAATATGGGGGAGATAAAGGACTGGTACAGAAAAAACAGAAGAGACGATGATGTTGTTGTCTCTGCTTCCCCCGAGTTTCTTTTGGCTCCCATATGTAAAGAGATCGGCGTTGCTACCCTCATTGCATCCCGCGTTGACAAAAAAACAGGAAAATATACCGGAGAGAACTGCTATGGTGAAGAAAAGGTTCCGCGGTTCAGGGAAATATTCGGAGATGCTGAGATAGAGGAATTTTATTCCGATTCATATTCCGATACACCGCTGGCAAAGCTTGCAAAAAGAGCTTATATTGTGAAGGACGAAGAAATATCAGATTGGGTATTCTGATTTTTATCTGTGGGTTTATTTAGTCTCCACTTGAAAAATAAAGTCTGCTGTGATATAATTTTTCTAAGGTATTTTAGACAAAGGAGAACAGTTTATGCTTGAAGAGATTTTTCCGTTCAGCTATCGGGTTCGTAACGTACTCTACCTTGTAGCTGTAATTTTGGTATATTTATTTCTCCCTATATTCATTACGGTAGTCGGTAGTATTGCTGCCTCAGTTCCTTATGTTTCGGCGGTGCTTGTGCTTCTTACTGTTGTTGTTACTACCTACTGTGTGGGCGGTATCGTTACAGCTTTACTTTTCTTCTTTGGTAAGATTGGGTAATTTAACCGATGAATAAGAAAGAAAGAGAAGAGCTGATCAATTCTCAGCTTGATAAACATCCCGAGTTTCAACATGCAGAAAAGATTGTTTTTATCTTGCTTATTCTTTTTGTTGGTATTCGCGTTATTCCTGCTGTGATCCAGACAGTGTATGCGTATTCTTTTGGCCTTCCCAAAACCGAGTGTCTGATGAATTATATCATGATCATCCTCAGTGCACTGTTTGCTGTAATGATTGCTCAGGGCGTGAAGTTCTTTGCGATCCTGGGAACTCTTTGCGGCGGGTATTCATTGGTGTACCTTGGTCTTGATATCAAGCTTCCGGGTGGAAATGATATTCAGTACAGCTCGCTTTACTATGTGTATGTGGCTGTGCTCATTGTTGTCTGTCTGACTCAGATAGGAATTATGCTCTATATGCTTTTCTCAAAGCGTATCGGTGAATATATGAATCTTCTTGACGGTGTCAACAAGGGATATTTTGACAGTGGTGACGTATATATCTGATTTTGGTGTAGCAAAAATGTGACTTTCTCATACTATGTTAACGAGAGGGCGACAGACCCTCCACACAGTGTAAGAAAGGACTTTTTGAATATGAATAACTGCCTTTGCAACCTTTTTGACGACAACTATACTTGGCTTATAATCATTGCACTTATTCTCATTTTCTGCTGCGCTTGCAACTGATATAGGATAAACAAAAGTGGGACTGTCTCGTTGAGACAGTCCCACTTTTCTTGTTATTTCACACGCGAGTCACCGACTCGATCCATTCTAAGACTGCCAACATAGCCGTATTCTGAAAGAATACTTATGGTCTTAATGCTTCTTATATGGCTGTATCTGTACCCGATAGTAAGATAAGAGGTACTTTCAGTAAAAAGAACATGATCACCGTATTCTCGGTCAAATGCAGATGGGTCACAAACTATAAAATTGTAGTTCTTGGGGTCATCCTGCGGGTTTACACATTCGGTGAACAGAAGAAAGTGTCGGTATTCCTCCGATTTGTAAACCTCAACTATAACTCCCTCGGGATGCTCGTCCAATGCCTCTTTTATTTTTTGCGGATTGCCGCCGCTTTGATGTGTAGCTATCAGAGGAGATCCACCTGCTGAAAATCGTGATATCATGCGTGGAACATCCATTGCAACAGGGTTTCCGTAAAGTCTCGCTTTACCGTTTGTGGGACCGTAATTTCCCGAATTTGCGAGAGCGACGGTATACGGATCCGGTTCAAGATTATCAGTGGAATCGGTGCGGAAATCATATCCGCTGTCAAGGGTTGCACCGAGATTTTTAAGAATCATTGCAAAGCAACAATTAAGGCATCCCTCGTCCATCCAGTCAGTGGTCTGATTGAATCCGTCACGGGCAAAAAGCTTTCCTGCAAATCTGAGTGACTGAAGCGCCGAACCGTCCCAACCTCCGCCACCGGTGGTGTTATGCTGACTGTAAAATGTTGAAGCGGTTACTCTTGATACCGTTACGGTGCATTCCGCGGAAATGGAACCGGCGGTTGCAGTAATAACGGTGGTTCCGTTTTCTACTGCGGTGACAAGACCTTGGTCATTTACGACGGCAACAGACTCATCACTTGACGTATATACTATAGCCTCGTCGGGTACTGTAGGATAAGTAATAGCAGTAAGAATACTGCTTCTGCCCACTGTAAGACTGAGGGTATCACGGTTCATTTTTATCGATATTACCGGGAGTTTTTCCATTATCCAGCATTGATTAGCCTCACCGAGAAAAGCGGATAGGGACAGTCGTCCCTCTTCATCCTCACACAGTACAAGATTACAGTCATCGGTTGATATGGGAGAAATAAAGAAGCTTCCGTCGTCAAGACGCATAAAGGAAAATCTTGAGGTTATACCGTCTGTTTCCTTGAATGGCAGGAGAGGTGAATCCTCGTCGCTCGAAATGAAAAGATGTTTTCCGACAGACTCTGCATTTACAAGGAAGGAATAGTCTGACTGCATAGTAATAGAGAAAACAGTATCCTCACCGCTCGCTTCCGAAAGAACTGCATAAGACATCTCTTCTTGCTCGTCTTTCGATTCATATCTTTCCACTGAAAGATACTTACCCGATGCAAGATTTTTTATTATGTAAGCACCATCCGTAGGAAGATAACTTTCTGCAATGGTAAAACTGTCACTGTGAGAGGCATCTGTTATCGGTGCAGATGAAACCGCTTGAGCAAAACACAGAACGGAGACAAACACTGCAAGGATTATATTAGACGCATATCTGAATTTATTTATGTGTCGTTTCATAACTTTGTAAAGGGCCCATTGTCCTTTCATAGTTTTATGTAAATCAGAAAAATTATATCATATTTTTCTTGTCTGTGTCAAGTTTTATGGTTTTATGCGATGGACGGATAAAAACTTTTGTGGTTTAACACTGTGTGTTCTTGACAAATGAGCCTGTTTGGTATTATAATCAATATATTAATATTTTACAGTGCATTTTTGCCCATTACGGCATAGGGAGAATATGAAAAAAGTAAATGAAACAGTAAAAAAAGAAACGCTCTATATCGCGGCTTTTACCGTGATTTTCAGCGTGATCGCCGAGGCTGTTTTTCTTATACTCGGTCGGTGGGATCTGACGGTACTGCTGGGGAATTTATTTTCTGCTTTTGTTGCTGTGCTTAACTTCTTTCTCATGGGAATTACCGTTCAGCATGCGGTAGAGAAGGACGAAAAGGGTGCGGCAAGTCTCATGAAAATGTCCCAATCACTGCGTACTGTTTTTTTGTTTGCTGCTGCGGCAGTAGGTGTGATGCTGCCTTGCTTTAACACGGTAGCGGTTATTGTCACCCTGTTTTTTCCACGTGTAGCAATAATGATCAGACCCCTGGTTGACAAGTTCAGTCAAGGAGGTAAAAAGGATGAATAAAAGAAATGTCGGCTTTTATATAGTCGATGGAATATATCTTGCTATGGCTATACTGCCGATACTTTTCGGTATAGCAGTAAAGGTGTTGTTTACTCCTTTGTCAGAGGGAATCGCCATCAGCGGTGCACGGATATTCTTTAGCCTGGACATGCCGATACAACCCCTTATCGTGACCGAATCCCAGTTGAATTCCCTGATAGTCATGATAACTTTGCTTGGAATATGTCTGTATCTGACACATGGACTCAGCGTCCGCTATCCGACACGGAGACAGCATCTCGCCGAGTGGCTTGTTGAAAAAAGTGAGAAGATGACCTTCTCTAATATGGGAGAAGGATTCTCCGGATTCCCGCCTCTCATTGCGGCGATTCTCGGTCTGTCGGCTCTCTCGAGTTTGCTTAGCTTGTTCGGGCTTTACCCACCGACATCGGATATAAACGTAGTATCCGGTTGGGCGATTACAGTGTTCGCACTTATTACGTATTATAAGTTTAAATGCGGTCCCGTTTACTATCTTAAAAGCTTCGGTGACCCGGTTCCGCTACTCGCACCGCTTAACATTATAAGCGAGATAGCAACTCCCGTTTCAATGGCTTTCCGTCATTACGGTAACGTGCTATCAGGTGCGGTTATCTCGGTGCTTGTGGCTACAGGTCTTGACGGTCTGTGGGGGATAATAATGGGATGGCTTCCGTCTCCTTTATCCGAGATGGCATTTATCCGTATCGGTATTCCTGCTGTTCTGTCAGTATATTTTGACTTGTTCAGCGGTTGTCTGCAGGCATATATCTTTGCAATGCTTGCTATGCTCTATATCTCTTCCGGATACCCAAGAGACGAGCACATGAAACGTAAAAACAAAAAACAAATAAATAAAAAAACAGCGTAAAATCAGGAGGAAAGAAAAAATGTTAGAACTTGCTATAGGTATTATTCTCGGATGCTGTGCACTTGGCGCAGGACTTGCTATGATCGCGGGTATAGGCCCCGGTATCGGTGAAGGTAATGCAGTTGCAAAGGCTTGTGAGGCTATTGGACGTCAGCCTGAGTGTAAGGGTGATGTAACCACCACTATGCTTATGGGTTGTGCTATCGCTGAGACCACCGGTCTTTATGCACTTGTTATTGCGATTCTTCTTATCTTTGTTGCACCCGGTCTTCTTGTTGATGTTCTCATGAAGACAATAGGCTGATTTAAAAGGATTGGAGATAAATATGCAAACCTTGGAAGTTATATCTGTCAATCTCTGGCAGATTCTGATTTCCCTTGCCAATCTTGTCGTTTTGTTCTTTATTCTTAAAATTTTTCTCTATAAGCCGGTAAAAAATATCATGGCCGCAAGACAGGCTGAGATAGATTCCGGATATGCGGCGGCATCAGAGGCAGAGAAGTCTGCTAAAGCAGACCGTGATGCCTGGGCAGAGAAGATAAAGACTGCCGAGTCGGAGGCACAGGCCATTATAAAGAATGCCGCAGATAAGGCAAATGATAATAGTGACAGGATAATAAACGAAGCTAAGGATAAGGCGAGAGATATTATTCGCCGTGCTGAAGCAGAGGCAGAGCTTGAACATAAGAAGGCTCAAGACGATATCAAGCAGGAGATCGTTGTGGTATCTACCGTACTCACAGAGAAAATGCTTGAGCGCGAGATAAATGAAAAGGATCACAGAGAGCTGATAGAATCATTTATCAGCAAAATAGGTGACGGCAATGACTGAACTGACTAAAGAGTATGCGGTTGCTCTCTTTTCTCTCGGACTTGAGAGGGGAATGACCGATAGTTATGCCGATTCCCTTGATACGGTGCTTGAATGTATAAAGGCAGAGCCGGAATATCTTGATCTTCTGTCATCCCCGGGCATTTCCGGTAAGGAAAGAGCAGAGCTTTTTTGCACTGCCTTCGAGGGTAAGATAGAAGAAGACGTGATGTCCTTTGTATCTCTTTTGTGTGAGACGGGACGGATACGCGGCTTTGAAAAAAGTGTTTCTGAATATAAGGCGCTTCTTGATGCGTCTCACAGAGTATCTGCGGCAAGAGTTGTCAGTACAGTTCCCCTTACCGATGATGAAATCACGCGTATAAAAGAGAAGCTGGAGGTACAGAGTGGAAATACTGTGCATATCAGCTGTGAGATCGATCCGTCTCTTATCGGCGGTATTATGATAGAGATCGACGGTAAGGTCATAGATGGCAGTATAAGACGCCGTCTTCAGGAAGTAAAGGAAGTGATCAGTAAATGAACGGCAGAGCCGAAGAGATCAGTAAAGTAATAAAAGAACAAATAAAAAATTACAGAGCGAAGATCGAAATGAATGAGACCGGTACAGTTATCCTTGTGGGTGACGGTATTGCACGTGTTTACGGACTTCGCGAGTGTATGGCGGGAGAGCTTCTTGAGTTTGAGGACGGAAGCTTCGGACTTACACAGAACCTTGAGGATGAAACAGTGTCGGTGGCACTTCTCTCTAACCGTAACGACGTAAGAGAAGGAACAGTTGTTCGCCGTACCGGCAGAGTTCTTTCCGTGCCGGTTGGCGAGGGAATGCTTGGCCGCGTTGTAAACTCTCTGGGTGAGCCGATAGACGGTAAGGGGCCGATTGAAACAAGTGAGACCCGTCCCATTGAGTCAGAGGCACCCGGTATAATTGAGAGAAAGAGTGTCTCGGTACCTCTTCAGACAGGTATCAAGGCAATAGACAGTATGATCCCCATCGGACGCGGTCAGCGTGAGCTTATTATTGGTGACCGTCAGACCGGTAAGACCGAGATCGCGGTAGACACTATAATCAACCAGAAGAATACCGGTGTTATCTGTGTTTACGTTGCAATAGGTCAGAAGAATACCTCGGTGGTACAGCTTGTAAACAAGCTTGAGAAAAACGGTGCGATGGACTATACCGTTATTGTTTCCGCATCTGCCTCCGAGACCGCATCACTGCAGTATATAGCTCCCTATGCAGGATGTGCTATGGCGGAGTATTTCAGAGAGCAGGGAAAGGATGTCCTTATAGTATATGACGATCTTTCCAAGCACGCGGTAGCATACCGTGCACTCTCTCTTCTTATCAGACGTCCCCCGGGTCGAGAAGCGTATCCCGGTGACGTATTCTACCTCCACTCCCGTCTTCTTGAGCGTGCCGCTTGTGTTGCTCCTGAGTACGGCGGAGGTTCGATTACCGCTCTTCCCATTATCGAGACTCAGGCGGGTGACGTATCCGCATATATACCGACCAATGTTATTTCAATAACCGACGGTCAGATATTCCTTGAGACCGAGCTTTTCCACTCGGGCATTATGCCGGCTATCAACCCCGGTATATCTGTCAGCCGTGTAGGCGGTTCTGCACAGCTCAAGGCTATGAAGAAGGTTGCAGGTGAGCTTAAGCTTCTTTACTCACAGTACAGAGAACTTCAGTCTTTTGCACAGTTTGGCAGTGACCTTGATGCAGATACCAAGGCGCGACTTGCACTCGGTGAGAGGATAGTTGAGGTTCTTAAGCAGAACAGAAATACCCCTGTCCGTGTAGGTTGTCAGGTTGCTATTGTTTATGCGGTAATCAACGGTTATCTTGACAGTGTTCCTGTAAAGGACGTTAAGAAATATGAAAAAGAGCTTTTTGCAAAGCTTGAGGGAGAATACAGAACTCTCCTTGAGCGTTTCGAGACCGGTTACTACGATGACGCCGATATCGAGGAGCTGAAGAAGGCACTACAGGAAATGCAGAGGTGAGAATAGATGGGTTCTGATGCTAAACAACTGCGTAATCGCATAAAGAGCGTCGACTCCACCATGCACCTCACCCGTGCCATGGGCCTTGTAGCATCCTCCAAGATCAGACGTGCTACAGAGGCTATGACAAAAAGCCGCAGATACGCCGAGGCTTTTACTCAAGCCATGGATATACTTGCTTCCTCCGGTGAGTGTAAGAAGAGTCCATATCTTGAGCAGAGGGACACCGGACGTACAAGACTGATTGTAATAGCCGGTGACAGAGGTCTTGCCGGCGGATATAACGCAAACGTTTTCAGATTTCTCAGGGATTATCCCGATGCGGAGCTTATCCCTATAGGAAAGAAAGCTTGCGATAAATATCACGGTGAGTTTTATTCAGCAGAGCATTTTACTCCAGATGAGGCATCAGGTATGGCAAAGAAGCTGTGCGATGATTTTGCGAGTGGTGAGTATGACCGTCTCGGTATAGTTTATACCGGGTATGTGTCTGTAATGACTCAGGAAACGAGAGTAAAATGGGTACTTCCACTTGAGAGAAAGCCCGGTGTTAAGAGCACCGGCATGATCTTTGAGCCTGATGAGATGACTGTGCTTAACTATGCAGTAAGTGAGTATGTAACAGGTATTCTCGTTGCGGCGGTCAGAGAAAGCTTTGCAAGTGAGGTTGCGGCACGCCGCTGTGCTATGGATGCAGCGGACAAGAATGCTCAGGTAATGATAGATGAGCTCAGTCTTGCATACAACAGAGCAAGACAGGGAGCTATTACTCAGGAGCTTATTGAGATCGTGGCGGGTAGCGGCAGTTAAAGAGACGCCACTCGGAATAAATTTGAAATCCGAAACAACAGAGGTAATTTTTTATGTCAGATAAATCAAGAGGCGTTATCTCCCAGGTAATGGGACCGGTAGTTGACGTTCGTTTTGAGAACGGAGAATTGCCTGCGATATATAACGCACTTACTATTCCAAACGGTGATAGAACACTGACGGTAGAGGTATCTCAGCATATCGGTGACAATACAGTAAGATGTATTGCCATGGCATCTACCGACGGACTCAGACGTGGTACTCCCGTTACCGATACGGGCAAGCCTATCAGCGTTCCCGTGGGACGAGAGACTCTTGGCAGAATATTTAACGTTCTTGGTGATCCGGTAGATAACCTGCCGGTTCCCGAAACTGAGGAAAAATGGGATATACACCGTCCCGCACCCAAGTACGAGGAGCTCTCTACCTCTACCGATATTCTCGAGACCGGTATTAAGGTAATTGACCTTATCTGCCCCTATTCTAAGGGAGGTAAGATCGGCCTTTTCGGTGGTGCAGGTGTTGGTAAGACCGTTCTTATAATGGAGCTTATCAACAACATTGCAAAGGAGCACGGCGGTCTTTCGGTATTTACAGGTGTCGGTGAGCGTACCCGTGAGGGTAACGACCTTTATAACGAAATGAAAGAGTCGGGTGTCATTAACAATACGACTCTTGTATACGGACAGATGAACGAGCCTCCCGGGGCGAGAATGAGAGTCGGCCTTTCCGGACTTACCATGGCGGAGTATTTCCGCGATAAGGAAAAGCAGGACGTTCTTCTCTTTATTGATAATATCTTCCGTTTCACTCAGGCCGGCTCAGAGGTATCTGCGCTTCTTGGACGTATGCCTTCAGCCGTTGGTTATCAGCCTACCCTTGCTAACGAGATGGGTACTCTTCAGGAGCGTATCACCTCAACACGTCAGGGCTCTATAACTTCTATTCAGGCGGTATATGTGCCTGCAGATGACTTGACTGACCCTGCACCAGATACCACCTTTGCACATCTTGATGCAACTACCGTTCTTTCAAGAGGTATAGCATCTCAGGGTATTTACCCTGCGGTTGATCCCCTTGAGTCTACCAGCCGTATCCTCTCCCCTGAGGTACTGGGCGCAGAGCATTATGCGGTAGCAAAAGAGGTGCAGAGAATTCTTCAGCGTTATCAGGAGCTGATGGATATCATTGCTATCATGGGTATGGACGAGCTCAGCGATGACGACAAGATGCTTGTTCAGAGAGCAAGAAAGATACAGAGATTCCTGTCTCAGCCCTTCCACGTATCCGAGAAGTTTACCGGTATTCCCGGAACCTATGTTCCTCTCTCCGAGACTATTCGCGGTTTTAAGGAGATCGCAGAGGGACGTCACGATAATCTTCCCGAGTCTGCATTCCTCTTCGTAGGAACAGTTGACGAAGCTATCGAAAAGGCTAAAAGGGTATAAGCATGAAAACCTATAAGCTTGTAGTAGCCTCTCCTGACGGTAACCTTTATGACGGCCAGGCTATAAATCTTTCTCTCAGAGGTGCTGACGGAGACCTTGCCATTATGGCAGGACACACCCCGTTTATCACCTCGGTAAAGCCGGGTAAGTGTACTATCGAGACTGAGGACGGTGAAATAAGAGAAGGTGCTATCGAGGGCGGTCTTCTTGTTGTTTCCGGCAGCGAGGTAATATTGTTGTCATCCGGCTTTAGCTGGAAAGAATAAAAATAAATGAGGATATGAAATATGATGAACGAAAAAGTCAGAGAGCTTCTTAATGCTCAGATCAACAAGGAATTTTATTCCGCATATCTCTACCTTGAGTTCTCAAATTATTTTGATGACAAGGGTCTTGAGGGGTTTGCTAACTGGTATATGGTACAGGCGCAGGAGGAGAGAGACCACGCAATGCTCTTCTATACCTACCTTCAGAATGAGAATCAGAAAGTTACTCTTGAAGCGATAGATAAGCCCGACAAGACCTTCAGCTGCCATCTTGATGTACTTAAGGCAGGACTTGAGCACGAGGAGTATGTAACTTCTCTTATCAATGATATCTATGCGGCTGCATACGATGTAAAGGATTTCCGTACCATGCAGTTCCTTGACTGGTTTGTTAAGGAGCAGGGTGAAGAGGAGACCAACGCAAACGATCTTATCACCAAGATGGAGCTTTTCGGCTCCGACCCCAAGAGCCTTTACATGCTCAATCAGGAGCTTGCGACAAGAGTATACACCGCACCGTCACTTGTTATCTAAAATGCAAAAACGCCTCTTCGGAGGCGTTTTTATTATATTTTTTCTGTGGTCTGCATATATGTATCTGTGATAAATGTATTTATCTGCGATAATACCGCAGAAAAAGGAACAGATTTATGTCGAGCCAAAAGAAAAGAACGGTTTTGACCTATGTAATAGCAATAGCTGTACCTCTTGCCGTGGGGTTACTGTCAGCATTATTGACTCGGGGAAATATGGATATATACGATAGACTTATAACACCGACTCTATCTCCACCGTCTATTCTTTTTCCGATAGTGTGGACGGTATTGTATGTACTAATGGGTATAAGTTCTGCAATCGTGTGGCAGAGACGATCAGAAAATATCGAAACCGCGGACAGGGGACTGGCATACTACGCCGTAAGCCTTGCCTTTAACTTTGCCTGGAGTATTATATTCTTTAATTTCGGCAGGTATCTGTTCGCCTTTCTGTGGATTATCTGTCTGCTTTATCTTATTATAAGATACACGGTTATTTATAAAAAAATATCTCACGGGGCGGCATATTTGCAGATACCTTATATTATTTGGGTATCTTTTGCCGGGTATCTGAATTTCGGAATATGTGTACTAAACAGAAGACTTTTCTGACAGTTTATGATATAATAAACAGAAGAAAGGCAGGGGACGTATATGAATAATTTTTCTATCAGAGCTGCAAAACGGGATGAGGCATCCGATATACTCGGTTTTATAAAAGAGTTGGCAGAATACGAAAAAATGGGTGACAAGGTAGTGGCAACTACCGAACTCCTCGAAAAATGGATATTTGATGAGGGTAAGGCAGAAGTTATCTTTGCTATTGAGGATGAGAAAAAGATAGGATTTGCCCTTTATTTTCATAACTTTTCTACGTTTCTCGGGAAAGCCGGAATATATCTTGAGGATCTTTATATAAGTCCCGAGTACCGGGGAAAAGGGTACGGAAAAGAAATGCTTAAGTATCTGGCTGAAACAGCAATTGAAAGAGGTTGCGGCAGACTTGACTGGTCATGCCTTGACTGGAATCAGCCGAGCATTGATTTTTATCTTTCACTTGGAGCTGAGCAGCTTAGTGAATGGACGGTCTACCGGCTTGAGGGAGAGTCTCTTTACAATATGGCAAAGGAATAAATAAAAAAGAAAAATGAAAAACATAATATTGTATCTCGTGTGTGTAGTTATGCTTGCATCTCTTGCTTCTTGCGGTAGTAATGATCTGCATAGTACCGGGACCACGATGAACGGGACCGCAGGTACACCCATAGAATATTTGCAGGTATCTGCCGAGGAGGCAAAGCAGATGATGTCGGATTATCCTGATGCGGTGATACTTGACGTCAGAGAGGCAGATGAGTATAATTCAGGTCATATTCCCGGTGCAGTTCTTTTACCTTACGGAGATATACCGGAAAAAGCTCATATTGTTCTCCCCGACAAGGAGAAGATGATACTGATATATTGCCGTAGCGGGCGCAGAAGCAAAATAGCCGCAGAATCACTTACAGCGCTTGGATATACTGCAGTGTATGAGTTCGGCGGCATTATAGACTGGTCGTATGAAACACAAAAATAACAAAAAAATCCGCTTGACTTGTGTCAAGCGGATTTTTGTTATTTTTCAAGAGTGTAGAGGAATCTGAGTATGTACATCAGATTTCTTGTAATGTGGAAGGGGTCCTTTACCGGCAGAGCGGTAACCTTGGTAACGGGAGTGTTGTCACGCTGCAGTATCTGTACCCACTCTCTGATCTCGCGATCGGGATTGGGATGTACCTTGAAGGTGTAGTCAAATATCTTGTCATACCAATCAAGAAGTTCTTTGTCATTTGCACGTTCACCGAAGAGAAGTGTTGCATACAGTGCCTCACTGTGTACCCACCAGAGCTTGTCGCTCCAACCGGACATAAGCTGCTTGTAGATCGGTTCATCTACAGGATCGTTATCTCCGGGCAGGGGCTCACCACCCTTATCCGAGTCAACGAAATGGTAAAGACCGCCGTATACGGGGTCCCATCCAAGCTCAAGAGCCTTCTTTAAGCACTTAATACACTTTTCTGTGTAGGACGGATCTCCGAGAAGGTCAGCCGCGTGCAGAACAAACCACATTTCCTCGCATACATGACCGGGGTTAGAGTGGTTTCCGAAGATACCGGGGACTCTTCCTCCGCCTCTGTATATTACCTCACGAAGGACACCGCCCTCATCGGTAAAGAGGTTAAGAAGATTGTCAACAGACTCTCTAAGCTTAGTGAATGCGTATTCGGCAAACTGCGGGTCAAATTTCTGTGATGCAAGATATATGTTATATGAATAGTTGATTCTCATCATATAGAAACCGTGCATTACGTACTCAGGGGAAATTGGATATGGCAGAGTACGGTAATTGTAGGTTTCAAAGCGGTGCATTATTGAGAGGTAAAGCTCCTTCGCTATCTCATAGGACTCTTTGTTATCAGCGGCAATAGAGTACTGAGAAAGACCGTCGTGAACAAAACCGTCGGCATAGATACTCATATCATAGCCTTCGTTCTCAAATCCCTCAACTGTTTTGGGAGCACCTGTCTCATCCATAAGGAATACACAGCGAAGAGGACGGTCATCACGAATGAAGCAGTTTTTTACGAGAAAGTCTCGTCCGCTTTTTGCAAGGCGGAGAAACTCTTTTCTCTCAGCATCGGTAAAGGGCTTTGGCATCTGTGCCATTTTGGAGAAGAGCCAGAGAAAACGTCCCTCGCTCCAGGTATACTTATCGGTAGACACAAGACGGCTGCCGTCATTTGTAAAGCAGTTGAAATAACCGCCGTTTACCTTATCCTCACAACGGTCAAGCCAGAAGGGAAGAATGTTACGGCATAACTCGTTTTCGTAAAAGCCTATAGAAAGCTGCAGAGTATTTTTATCCATTTTTACTCTCCGTAATTATTTATAAATATCAAAGTAGCCTTCGTTTCTCAGCTCTTTGATAAGCTGAGAAGCCTTTTCCTCATCAAGAGGTTTTGCGGGACGGCGGAGCATAAGACCGCAATCAACACCGTATTCACGCATTACCGCCTTAATGGGAGCCTGAACGGCAGAGAGCATGTACTTCTTCATTATGGCGATATAGTGGTTCATCTGCTTCTGTTCTTCAATTGCGTCTCCGAAATTACCGCTGTTAAAATTATCCCATGCACGTCTGAAACCTGCGGGCATAACGTTGGGGAAAGCGCCTATATCACCGTCAGCCTTGAGAGTGATGGCAGGAATCATCATAGCGTCGTGGCCCATAAATACCAGCTTGTCGGGGCGATTGTCCTTGAACTTCTGAAGAAGCTCAAGATTGTCCATGGTATACTTGATACCGACTATGTTGGGAACCTCATAGAGACTCATAATGTCCCCATAGCTGAGGGTGGTGTTAACTGAGCTGTGGTATATAAGGAAGGGGAGCTCAGTTGCCGCCGCAATATCACGGAAGTAATCCGTTATAAATGACATATGATGGTTGTAATAGAAGGGTGGAATAGCGGAAATACCGTCTGCACCGATTTTCTCTGCATGCTTTGCCATACGGATGGCGGAGTCGGTGGAGGTGGTTCCCACGTGGATAATTACCTGAGTACGTCCTGCAGTCGCCTTTACTACAGCTTCGGCTACCTGCATTCTCTCCTCTTCGCTCATTACCATACCTTCACCGGTACTGCCGTTTACATAAAAACCGCCGATACCTCTCTCTATCTGAAAGTCAACAAGCTCGCTTATAGCCTTTTCTCTTACACTTCCGTCATCATTAAACGGTGTGAGAAACGCGGACATAATACCGGGTTTTATAGTCTTGTTCATTTTTATACCTCATGAGAGTTGTAGTTTTAGTTTTCTACTGAAATTTTTCCGTCAAGGATAACTGTTTTAACAGAAAGCTCACGATCAAGGATAACGAAATCAGCGTTTTTTTCGATTTCAATACTGCCGATGGTATCGGCAAGTCCAACGATCCTTGCGGGGATAAGAGTAGCCATCTTTACCGCTTCACAAAGTGAAACACCGGCAAGAGAGACCATAGTACGTACCAGATGTCCCGTTGTGGCAAGGCTTCCTGCAAAGCACTTTCGATCGGGCATTACTGCCACATTTCTCTCAATTGTCAGATGATGCTTTTGTATTGGGTCATATACCAGCTCACCCTCGTCATAACTCTTGCCGCCATAACGTATACAGTCAGTAACGAGAGCAATATTGTCAGAGCCCTTGACCTTATATATAAGCTTCAGTAATTCTTTTGGAAGATGTGCACCGTCCGCAATGATCTCTACCTTGAGACTATCATCGAGAAAAGCCGCTTCAACAATACCGCCTTCTCTGAATGGGCCGTTGCGGTGAACTATAGAGCAGCTTGAGTAGAGATGAGTAACACTGTCATATCCGTGACTGCGGGCGATTTCCACCTCATCGGATGAAGCATCAGAGTGTCCAATGCTTACACTGATGCCGCGAGATTTGAGCAGATCGCCGAATTCAAGGGCACCGTCAAGCTCGCAAGCCACTGACCAACGCAATATGTGCGAAGTGGAATTAAGAATCGAATTGTATTCCTCCGGGACTGGAGGATGGATAATGTCGGGAGTTTGTGCACCCGCCTGGGAGAGAGCAAAGTACGGACCCTCCATGTGTATTCCCGCAAGGTGGGGGATTCCGTTCTTTTCTTTTTCTTTAGATTTGTATTCGCCGTATACCTTTACTGCATCAAGATATGTTTCAAGGGATGCACTGCTGAATGTTGGGAGAATGGTAGTTGTACCACCCTTGTGATGTGCGCGGAGTATATCGTCGTATGCGGCCTCGGTAGAATCTATAAACTCGTGACCAACACCGCCGTGAACGTGTATATCTACAAATCCGGGACAAAGGTAACCTCCGTCACCTTTTATCACTGTGTCAAATGAACCTTCGGGGATACCTTGTCCGATATCTGTGATAATGCCATCCTGCGCTACTGCGTATCCATTTTCGATATACCCGTCAGACAGGACGACAGTAACGTCTTTAATGAGAGTTTTCATCTATCTTCAGCTGAATTTTTTGATCAGTGTCTCGTCACACTTGGATGCAGAACCGGCATCAACTACTACGTGAGTTGCGGGATGCAGTTTAAGAAGGGTAGCGGGAACCATGGGATCGGGAGTATCGATACGAAGGGTATTGCAGATGGCATCAGCCTTTCTCTCACCGGGAACAGCACAGACGATAAGCTTACATTTCATGATCTGAGAACAGGTCATAGAAATAGCCTGCTTCGGAACATCGTCAACGGTAGCGAACCAACCTTCACCAACCTGCTGCTTTTTACAGGTATCATTAAGATTAACAACGTGGTATGCACCCTCTTTTTCGAAAAGAGCAGGGGGATCGTTGAATGCAATGTGACCGTTCTCACCGATACCGATAGCGCCAACGTCTATAGGATGAGCTGCGAGCTCTTCCTCAAGCATTCTGAGGTTCTCCTCAATGTCACCCTCACCGTTAACAAATACTGCTTTTTTAAGGGGTACCTTGCTTACAAAACGCTCTTTGAGATATTTACGGAAGGATGCGATATGGCTTTCGGGAAGATCAACGTATTCATCAAGGTGATACATGGTAACCTTGGTCCAATCTATATTCTTATTGGCAATAAGTGCTTCAAAGGTAGTAAACTGAGAAGAACCTGTAGAAACCAGATAATTAGCTTCTCCCTTTTCATTAATTGCAGAAATAAGACCCTCTGCAATTAAATCAGCTGCAACCTGACCGAGCTCCTTTTCTGTTTCGAGAACGTGTAATTTCATAGCAACAAAAGCCTCCGTGTAACAAAAAATATATAGGCGGAGAGTTCCCGCCGTCAAAAGTATCTTGTATACATTATAAAACTCTTTGTCGTCAAAAGCAAGTATTATTCGAATATAATGCAAAAAAGGACAGCTTAAAAGGTGTCTGCAGTTACAAGTAGACATTTTTTGCAATATATGGTATACTGTTTTTATCAGGTAAGGGGGGATACACTATGGAGATCACACCAAAGAGAACAGAAAAAATACTTCGCGAGCTTGATACTTTTCTTTCGAAAAATGATTATGACTCGGCAGAGGATCATCTTCTCAGCGGCCTCGATGTAGCTGTCAAAGAGGATGATATATCTCTTCAGATACCGATACTTAACGAGCTTATGGGTCTCTACCGCAAGATGGGAAAAAGAGAAGAAGCACTTGCGGCTACAGAATCAGCTCTTGATTTGACACTGGGTACACCGTGGGGAAATCAGGTGGGAGCGGCTACAACATATCTGAATTCCGCCACAGTATATAAAGCATTCGGAATGGCGGAGCGTTCGATCCCCCTTTTTGAAAAAGCAAAGAAGATATACGAGAGCTCTCTTGCACCGGGTGACGGCAGACTTGGAGGGCTTTATAACAATATGGCACTTGCTTTGGTTGATCTTGGGAGATTCAAGGAAGCGAAAGAACTCTATCACGCCGCTCTTGAAGCGGTAAAAAATATACCGACCTCTCCTCTCGAATCTGCGATCACATATCTTAATATGGCCAGTGCCGCAGAAGCAGAGCTTGGTCTGACAGAGGGTGAGGAAGAAATAACAGAACGGCTTAATACAGCAAAGGTGCTCCTTGACGGTTATAGAAATCGCGACGGTTATTATGCTTTTGTTTGTGAAAAATGTGCGTCGGTATTTACCTACTATGGAATGTTCCTTTACGGTAGTGAGCTTAGCGAAAGAGCGAGGAAAATATATGAAGGGGCTTGAGCTTGCAGAGAAATTTTATCTTGAATACGGTGCACAGATGATACGGGAAAAGTTTTCCGGGGTGGAAAAATATATCGCCGTAGGCCTTTGCGGAAGTGGGTCTGAGTGCTTTGGATATGATGATGCGCTGTCTGTCGACCACGATTTCGAACCCGGATTTTGTCTTTTTATTCCCGATGAGAGTATTATTGACAGTCGATGTGCTTTTGCACTTGAAAGAGCATATAACTCGCTTCCTAGGGAATTTATGGGATGCAGAAGAAATACCGTTAATCCCGTGGGCGGACAGAGACACGGTGTAATACGGATCGGTGATTTTTTAAAAGAGAAAACCGGGACAGAGGATGGACAACTCAGTGAAAAGGATTACTTTTTTATCCCCGAGCAATCCTTAGCCGAAGCAACAAACGGAAAGATATTCAGCGATCCACTTGGTCACTTTTCTGCTGTAAGAAAGCACCTTAGCTATTTCCCTGAAAACGTGAGACTGAAAAAGCTGGCAGGTCATCTTCTTCTTATGGGTCAGTCGGGACAGTATAACTATCCGAGATGTCTTTCCCGAGGTGATACCGGAGCGGCGCAGTTATCGGTTACTGAGTTTGTAAAAAGCACACTGAGTGTTATTTTCCTTATAAACAAGATTTATTTACCCTATTACAAATGGACGTTCAGAGCTCTGTCTGATCTTCCTCGGTTAAGTGAGCTCTCAAAGACTCTTGAATACCTTATCTCCAGCGGTAACGGAGAAGAAAGAATAAAAAAGCAGGAGTACATTGAGGATATATGCCACCGTGTGGCACAAGAGCTGACAAGTGATAAACTTACCCGATATTCAGGTGACGAAGCAGAGGGGCATGCCTATTCGGTAAATGATTTAATTACTGATTCCAATTTAAGGACAATGCATATCCTATATGGGGTGTAAAAATGAAAATGGCTGTCTCAAAGAGACAGCCATTTTTTAGTAATTAGTAACATGTAGTACTTGCTCTTATGCTCTGCCCGCGGCCTCGCCACGGTATTCGTTCATATAATCCTCTGCGTCCTTGAACATATCAACGTTGATCTCTCCGTCGCCGAATTTAACGGTAATATGGAGAGAACCGAGATAAGTGTCGATTATCTGAGCTATAATGTGAAGTGTGTTCTCATCGACCCAGGCACCGGATGCGGCACACTTATAGTAGTTACCGGGGGCATATTCAGAGGCTACTTCTTTGGAATACCCCTCCTCGGGGAATAGTCCGAATTCATTGTATCCCATACCGAATGGAAGCTCCTTGTATCCCTGAGCGTTGGTGTAGCAGAAGCATCCCTTTTCACCGTCAAAGGTGAAACGTATATCGGTGATGGCCATAGGGTTTTCGTCCATCTTGTAAGTTACGTTATTTATCTGATGTTCTTTTTCTGAGTGCTTTTCACCCTTTGCGGTAATAAGCTTCAGGTCTTTTGTATATTCATTCAGCTTATCAAGCGCCTCTTTGTCCTCGGGTAGGGGGGTATCGGATGCGGCGTTTACTATAAGGTCAAAGAAGGCATCGAGAAGCGTCTGTTTTTCGTCATAGTATTTGTCGAAGCAATCTCCGTTGAAGATCAAGATGAAATCTTTTCCGGGTACGCCCAGGGCGATCTGGGTATGCATTCCCGAAAAGAAGAAGGAATCCTGACGGCATTTCCATATCTGGTAACCGTAACCGTGGCATCTGCACGGAATTGCTCCGGGGAGAGCATTGTCGATCTGCTTTGAGGTAGCGGCCTTAACGTATTCGCGGTTCAGTATCTGTTCACCGTTCCAGCTTCCGCCGTTGAGCAGAAATCTGATGGTTCTGAGAAGGTCTGTGGGACGGCAGAGAAGTCCTGCATCCATCCAGGAGTGTCCTCCGGGTGCCTTTAGACAGTATGCTTCTTCGGAGAATCCGATCTTTCTAAGCAGCTTTTCTCTGAGGTAATCCATAAAGGTTTTACCGGTGACGCGCTCAACAAGTGCGCCAAGAACGTGTGAACCGATAGAGTCGTATTTCCATGCGGTACCCGAAGGACGAGTCCCCTCAAGAGGATTTGAGAAATAGTGCTTGACCCAGTCCTTGGGGTGCAGTCCTCTCCATGTTCTCGGAGGCTTTGCGGTACTCATCATCAGCATGTGACGAATAGTCTGGTTGTGCTGATTCATATCGGGCTGAGCCTTCAGCTCCTCTGCAAAATACTTTTCCATAGGATCGTCGAGGTCAATGAGCCCATCCTGCTCAAGAAAACCGATGGCAAGAGACACGTAGCTTTTGGTTATTGAATACATACGGTGAAGATATTCATTGTGATATGGTGCCCAGTAGCATTCAAAAAGAATATCGTTACCCCTTGCGATGATCACATCGTGAAGAGCCATTCCGGTTCCTTCAAGAATATGGATCAATTTTTCAATATTTTTTGAGGAAACACCGGCTTGCTCGGGTGTAGTATAGCCTATAATATCGTTTTCTTTAAGCATAACATGACTCCTGTGACTGATTTATTTTAAAAATACGTCGGACCATTTTACGATGGGTACATTATAGCATGCAAATGTGAATATTTCAATAAAAATGAAAAAGGACAACAGATGGAGTATATTCGGACGGTAAGATGATTTTGTAAACAATTCCAAACATTTTTGAGACTGTGTTGAAAAGTCTTGACTCTATATGATATAATAACCTTGTAACAGTTGTTAAAATATACTAAAAACCGTATTCTGTGATGGTTTTATATTCTTAATATCGTATCAAAAACGAGGTGGCAATTATGTATAAATTTTACAATGATGAGCGAGAGATTCGCTTCAGTAAATCAAATCCCCCCACACCGTGGATGAATTATCTGTCAAACGGTACATTCCATACTATGATGAGTCAGGCAGGCGGCGGTGTTGCATTCTATAAGTCTCCCCAGATCTGGCGTATCAACCACTACAGATTCTTTCACATTCCTACTGACAGAAGCGGATTCTATACCTATATAAAGGACGGGGACGATTTCTGGTGTCCTACAAATGAGCCCTGTAAATCCAAGCCTGAAAAATGGTCATCCACACACGGTATGGGATATACCCGTTTCGAAGCAGAGAAGAACGGAGTGTCCGTTACCGCACGTTATTTCGTAGGTGAATACGAAAACGCGTTGATCTGGAATTTGAAGATCTCCTCCGACGTTGACAAAAAGATTACTGTATTTCCCTTTGTAGAGCTCGGTATGATGGAGTTCATGCGGGAGCTGCAGTGGCAGTGCTACAACAAGCACCAGCTTGCTTGCTATAATCTTGACGATATTTTGGTTTATAAATACGGTGTGGAAACACAGTCTAAGCCCGATGAGACTCCCCTCGTATATTTTGCCGCTAACGTTCCTGTTACTGCATTTGACTGTGACAGAGATGAGTTTGTCGGCGCTTACAGAAGTGAAGAAAATCCTAAGTGTATTGAAGAAGGAAAGTGCTCGAATTCCACACTTTACGGCGGCGACCCCTGCTTTGCGCTCCAGCTTGACCTTGATCTCATTGCAGGCGAGGAAAAGACCGTTAATATCTTCCTTGGTACCGCAATGACAGAAGAAGAGATCAAAGCAAGTGTTCTTAATTGCCGCAGTGAGGGTTTTGTGGAAAAATCCTATGCTGGTCTTGCAAAGTTCTGGGATAACTATCTTTCCAGATTCCAGTGCGATGTCCCCGACGAGGACGTAAAGACCATGGTCAATATCTGGAACCCATATCAGGCAGAGCGAAATTTCCGTTTCTCCCGAAACATCAGCTATTATGCGACAGGTACCTTCCGCGGAATAGGCGTGCGCGATACTGCTCAGGATATCCTTTCTATGGTACCCTTTGATACACGCCGCGCAAAGGATAAGCTTAATCTGCTTTTCTCTCAGCAGTATAATGACGGTCACTGTAACCACTACTGCTTCCCCACCGAGGGTTGGGAGCCTGTTACACGTATTCACTCTGACAACCATCTGTGGCTTGTTATGACCTGCTACCACATTTTGATGGAAGAGGGCAGCCTTGAATATCTTGACGAGGTAGTAGAATTCTACGACGGCGGAAGCGCTACAGTTTGGGAACATATCAAGAAGTCCATTGAATTTTGTCTTGCAAATCTCGGTGAGAACGGTTTCCCGCTTATGCTTTGCTCCGACTGGAACGATATGCTGTTCAAGGTATGCCGTAAGGGTAAAGGTGAAAGCATCTGGACAAGCATGCAGTTCGGTACTGTTCTCAGAATGATAGCGGAGATCGCTGACCTGAAGGGCGAGAGAGGACAGTATTATCTTGATATTTACGAGTCACAGAAAAAGCTTGTCAATGATGTTGCTTGGGACGGTCATTGGTACAGACGCTGTATCACCGACGATGGCAGATTCATTGGCTCCGAAAATGAGCCACAGGCAAAGATCTGGCTCAATACTCAGAGCTGGGCGGTTATCAGCGGCATGGGTGAAAAAGCGGAAGAAGCAATGGACAATGTCAAGAAGTATCTTGATACTGATCTTGGCATTAAGAAAATACATCCCTCTATGCAGGATTATCCGTCAAAGGAGGATCCTCTTACCCATTATAACAAGGGATGCGGTGAAAACGGCAGTGTGTTCTGTCACGCAAATACTTGGGCGATCATTGCGGAATGTATGTTGAGACGTCCCGAAAATGCGTATAAGTATTATCATCAGCTTTTGCCGATGATTGCACAGAAGACTGCAGGTGAATGGAGATACAAGGCAGAGCCGTACGTATATGCGTCAAATATTTTCGGCCCCGAAAGTGATAAGTTCGGTCTTGCAAACGTTTCCTGGCTTACCGGAACGGCAACCTGGATGTACGTTGCCGTTACTCAGTATATGTTCGGTGTAAAAGCAAAATGGGATGGTCTTGAGATCGACCCATGCCTGAGCAGTGAAATGTTACCTGCAAAGATCACTCGTGTTTTCCGCGGATGTAAATATAATATCACCATCACAAAGAATGAAAAGCACTTCATTCCTCACGTGGACGGAAGAGAGACCTTCGATCTCACGATCTGATAATAGGAATTCATCTGAATGTTAATTCGGTGAAAATCCGGAGCTTGTTGTTTATAAGAAACGCTGACGTGACGGATAGTATCGTGACTTGACAAAGAATATATGTTATAATGGTTTCGCAAAGATATGGAGGACATATTATGACATTTGGTGGAAAATAAAAAAGTTACGTACAGACAGCGGTTTAACGCAAGACGAACTTGAGGAAAAGATCTACGTCACACGTACTGCGGTCTCAAAATGGGAATCAGACAGAGGTTATCCCAACATAGATTCATTAAAAGCGATTATTAATTGCAGACCGACGTTCATTGACGGATATTTGGAAGCATCCTATCCTTCGTCAACAACAATGCTCGTTATGTGCGTGATGTTGATCGCTATGATAGAACTACACACATGTATCAAGAATAAAATGTCCAGACGGTGCACAAAGATTGCGATTGCTGTGTTTAGCGCATTTATGGTCATTGGCAGACTTGTGTCAGGTGTGCATTGGATCACAGATATCATCGGCGGCGTCCTCGTCAGCAATAATGTATGCTTCAGTAAATGATATACTTAAATAAAAAATCAGCCTTTGGGAAATCTCTCGATTTCTCAAAGGCTGATTTTACGTTTACCTTACAACAGACGAATGACGGTAAATATAGAATTCCTCTTGACTTGGCATCCATTTCTTTTCCTTTTCGGGGAAAGTCTTGTCAAACTCTTCCACTGCCGCGGTGTCATCACAGCAGTCAGCGGCAGTTGATGGAATGTACATCCACTTTTTACCGTCAAGAACACCGGGAACGAGCTCCGCTACCAGTAACGCAGTCGGAAAGTTACCGTCTACTACAAAGCTGACGTTCTTCTTTTTGCAGCTGACAAATCCGCGGCTGACGTAGTTACCGGGGTTACCGAAGTTGATATTCACGTCATATCCCATCCTTCGGGCTTCCTCAAAGGATTGCTCAATAAGAATCTTTCCGTACTTCTGCCTTTGGTATTTAGGTACAACACAAAGAGGACCGAAGGAAAGGATCTCTTTTCTTTCGCCATTCTCATCTTCAAGCCAAGCCTTGGTGTACATGATATTTCCGATGATCTCGCCGTCCTTTTCAAGTACGAAAGCAAGCTGAGGGATAAAATCAGGATGAGAACGCATCATGTGTACAAAATAATGCTCGGCTGCTCCCGGTACATAAACGTTCCAAAATGCTTCGCGGGTCAATTCTTCAACTTTTCGGTAGTCTTTTTCTGTTTCCAAACGAATTGTTATATTGTCCATTTTTCAGTTCCTCGTGCTCGGGTGATTTTTGGTTACCTGTGGTATGGGTAATTATATTTTTCACTTTTTTTCAGTTCATTGTACCATGAAAATATTTACGTTGCAAGGTTTATGGGTAATATTGTTATGTTAAACCGTATGTCCCCGTCAGCGGATCTTGAAAGATACCGAGCCCCGGTGTTACAAAAGTGAATACCACGAACAATATACCGATCAGGCAGATGAGCCCAAACGCGAGATGAGGCCGCTTACATTTTAAACTGTCATTTTTAAAAAGCCGCCATTCTAAGAGGAAAGCCAGTGCGGCAGAAAAAAAGAATATTGCAATGTTGACCCAGTCGGGTGATTTGCCGATTACACCGTTATAGGTGTAAAACAGTATGGGTATCAGTACTAACCCTGATATAATGCCAAATAATTTTACACACCAATAATTTTTGTATTCTTTGAAAAATCGGCTCTGCAAAAGCGAGAAAATAAACATAGGAAAGAACAGAAGCTTCATGTGTTCCCAGGTTGATTCATTTATTCCTGAGAAAGGGGCTGCAAAAATACTTTTGTTTGTCAGGTCATATAGAAAATGCAGTAGTGTTCCGCCAAAGGTAGATAAAGCAAATCCTCCAAGCTGCCAAAGTGAAATATCTCGTTTCATATATACCGTCCGAATAATTTTACTTAAATTTTATGTAGTAATGTTTATATGTATTCGATAGATATAACTTTTGTTTTTAAATCTCCTGTTTTGATTTACTTTTTATAAAAATTATCTGCTTACGTGACAATTTAAATAAAACAGTTGTTTTATTTTATAAAAATGGTATAATTATATACTGTGACATAAAACATGGAAGGTTATTATAATGGGAAGTTTACTTTTGGTTCTTATATACATATGTTTTATCAGCCTCGGGTTGCCGGACTCACTTCTCGGATCAGCATGGCCGATTCTTCATGAAGAAATGAGCGTGCCGGTATCATTTGCAGGATATATTTCTACCATCATCTTTATCGGTACTATTTTATCAAGTCTTTTCAGTGATAGACTGCTTAACAGATTCGGTGCGGGTAAGATCACTGCAATAAGTGTATCGCTTACAGCTATTGCTCTGTTTGGTTTTTCTATTAGCAGTCAGTACTGGATGCTTGTTCTGTTTGCGATCCCATACGGATTTGGTGCAGGCGGTGTGGATGCAATTTTAAATAACTATGTTGCTTTGCATTATAAGGCACAGCATATGAGTTGGCTTCACTGTATGTGGGGCGTCGGTGCATCCATTAGTCCCTATATTATGAGTTTTGCACTGATAAAGCTTAATAATTGGAGTTATGGATATTTGATCGTATCGATAATTCAGATAATTTTGTCTACTATCGTCTTCATAAGTATTCCTCTTTGGAAAAGAGGAATAGATACCTCGAATGATGACGGCGAAGCAGTAGAGCATAAGCCGATGACGTTCAAAGAGATATTTGCGATTAAAGGTGCAATTCCGTGTTTTTTAAATTTCTTCGCATATTGCTCTTTAGAGTTAACAGCCTCACTGTGGGCCAGTAGTTACCTTGTACAAAAGTGGTTATTTACTCCCGAGGCGGCGGCAGGCTTTGCATGTATGTTCTATTTGGGTATCACCTTCGGTAGGTTTGCAAATGGGTTCCTTGCCATGAAGTTTAGTGATCATACATTAATACGACTGGGGGTAGTTGTAACTGCTATCGGTATTGTATTTATGATCCTCCCGGGCTTCTCTGTGTTTGCTTTGATCGGTTTTGCAGTTGTCGGTCTGGGATGTGCGCCTGTTTATCCGTGCATCATACATATGACACCTACCATATTCGGAAAAGATAAATCGCAAGCAATGATCGGTGTACAGATGGCATTTGCATATACAGGTTTTATGTTTATGCCTGCCCTGTTCGGTATAATTGCAGATTATACCTCTATTTCACTGTTGCCTGTGTACCTGTTTGTTTTACTTGCTGTTATGGCAATAATGCATGAGGTAGTAGCTCGTATAAACAGATAAAAAAAACGTCGGGATGTAAAATGAACTGCCCCAATTTGTGCGGACGGTACAAAAACAGACACTATGGTAGATAAAATTAAATATTAAGCAACATACTGACATCGCTTTTCAAGTGGTGTCAGTTTTGTTTTTAATTGGATGCGTTGGTTGTTATAGAATT
>JAFYMF010000015.1 GCA_017556745.1 Clostridia bacterium | reverse complement strand
GATATAGTGTTCATCTGTTGTGATTTCTTTGAGATAATAATTGCCGAGGGGAAGGTCTGACTTACAGACCACCGTTCCGTTCTCGTTTACCGTCATCATTTCGATCAAACCGTCTGCGGGAATGACCGTACCGTCTGCTGCGCTGAGTTCTTCAGCCGCATACAGCCCGAACACAACGGATGTTATCTCACCGTTCTGACCGATGCCGAAAATATCGTCCTGCTCCATCAGCTTATCAAGCATTACGGTGATTTTCTGTCTGTCATTCCAAAGTTCAGCGAAGGTTTCCGTTATCTCAACCTCTTGTCCCGCGTAAACAAGATCAATCGTGTGAACTTCATTACTTAACACCATTCCGAGAGGTGCTTTTGTTTCCTTGATCTCGTATTTACCGAGGTATAGAGCCTTGCTTTCGGCATATCCGTTTTTGTTCGTAATAATGGTATCAACTACCTCGCTTGCGGTATATCTTACTGTACCATCGGGTGTTACGATATCCTCTGTAGCACGAATCTCATATTCTGCACCGGGAAGACCTTTGACAGAATACACAGACTGATAGATGCCTTCCGTTACGTCAATTGAAGCAAAAACTTCGCCCGTCTTATAGAGTTTGATTATACCTTTCTGCGCCATATTAGACTTTGTAACTTCCACTACGGTAATTCCGTTTTCGTCCTTGGCACTGTCAGCCGTAACGTTAAAATATACGGGATTGCTGTTCAGCACGTATCCGTGAGGTGCCGTAACTTCAACAAGGTAATATCCCGTACCGTATTCAAGGCTTTCGGGAGTGATAAGGTATCCTTTGTCGTTGGTGTAGAATGTATCAATTATCGTAACTTCGGGATAGGTGAAAGACTGTGTGATAGGTGTTCCATCGGGTCTGTAGAGCTTAAATCCTGCTCCCGCGTAGGGAATGGTTTTTCCCGTTTCCGCATCCACCTTGACAATCTTGATATAGCTTTCAAATACGGCGTTATTGATGATATATCTGTAAATTTTTCCATCCTCCGTGATAGTAACGGTAAACGGCTTCATCATCTCGCGTCCGTCCCATCCCTTGATCTGCTCCACGGTGTACGTACCATAAGGGAGCTTTTTTGTTTCGGAGTAGCCGTTTTCGTCACAGACAATGTGATCTCGCTCGGTTTCGTGTGCTACGTCGTAGCTGCCTATAGAAGTAAGGTATACCTTGAATTCTGCACCAACCTCGGGAGTTTCGATCTTAGTTGAGCCATCGTCGCAATGCTTGATAATGGATATACTACCTTTGATAACGTCCTCAGTAACGTCCATATTGACGGTATTCAGTTCCACCATATAAAGCTCGGCGCTTGCACCTACATGATGCATTTTTGCATCAAGGATATATCCTTCGGAGGGAGAGGTCTCACGGATAGTCCAGCTATCACCGCATACATAGTAATCGGTGATGAAGTATCCGTTTTCATCCGTAATATAGGTGTCGATAAGCTCGTCTCCATCGTATACACCGTAAACGGCACCTTCAAGAGTGGCGTCGCCCTGTGCTCGGACGGCAAATTTAGAGTCGTGCTTATATACCTCGGCTCTCCACTTTTTGAGGATGTTTTCAAAGGCTTTATTTGTAACTTTGTTCCACTCTACGTCTGCTATCTGTGACTTGGGGATAACGTAACGAATGGCGGTGTCTACTTCCTCAAGAGTGTACCCCGAGCCGATGAGTACATCTTCAAAGTGAGCTACACCGTTTTCGTCAGTTGTAGCGTACATATCGACGGGAATACCCGAAAGAGACGTACCGAAAAGATGGAATTTATGTCCTTCGATAAGTCCGTCCTCGGAGGTCTTAGTGACGGTAAGATCTCCTCGTTTCAGAATGTTTTTGAAAGATACCTCTGTAACCTCTTTCCACTTGATTACAGTATTCTGTGCATTGGGAATGATGTACCACGCCATGGTATCTACTTCTTCTAAAACGTAGTTTGAACCTATAAGAACATCGTTAAATTCAGCAATACTGTTTGTATTGGTCTCAGCGTAAAGATCAATAGCTTCTCCAGAAAGGGATGTGCCGTGCAAACGGAAACGATGTCCTTCAATAAAGTTGTCTTCGGACGTTTTAATAACTTTAACATCTCCGCGTTTCAACTCGTTATAGAAAGATTTCTCGGTGACTTTATTCCATTCAATGACTGCTTTCTGTTCTGCAGGAACGATATATCTTTCGGCAGTATCTACTTCCTCAAGGGTGTACGTACCAATGAGAACATCCTTGAATGTGGCAATGCCACTCTTGTCGGTTTCTTCATACAGTTCGACTGTAGCACCCGAAATAGACGTACCGTAAAGTCTGAACTTATGTCCTTCTACGATACCGTCCTCAGAGGTTTTAATTACCGAAAGTTCTCCTCGTTTCAGTTCATTAAAGAAAGTTTTCTCCGTAACCTTATCCCATTCGACGGTTACGTTCTGACTTGCAGGTGTAACGTACTGTTCAGCAGTATTCATTTCTTCAAGCGTATATGTGCCTATCAGTACATTCTTAAATTCAGCTACACCATCCTTATCTGTTGTCGCATAAAGTTCGACCTTTGCAACCGAAGTGGATGTGCCGTATAGGTGGAATTTGTGTCCCGAAACGAAATTATCTTCCGCTGTTTTGATAACCTTTACGTTTCCTCTTTTCAGCTCGTTTTCAAAGTTCTTTTCAGTAACCTTGTCCCACTCAATGGTCACGTTCTGACTATCGGGTACAATATACTGTTCGGCAGTATCAACTTCTTCAAGAGTGTAACCCATGCCGATAAGAACATCCTTAAATTCGGCTACACCATTTTTGTTAGTCACGGCGTAAAGATCAATTTTCTCACCCGAAATGGATGTGCCGTACAAATGAAAACTGTGTCCTTCTACGAAATTGTCCTCTGCGCTTTTGATGACTTTAACATCACCGCGCTTCAGCTCATTGTAGAATGATGCGTTTGTCACTTCATTCCACTTGACAGTTACACTTTGCTTTGCAGGGGTAACGTATTTTGTTGCTGTACCTACTTCTTCAAGGGTATATGAACCAATGAGAATATCGTTGAACATCGCAACACCGCTGTTGTTTGTAGTAGCATATTCATCTACGGATGCACCGCTGTCGGACGTGCCGTAAAGTCTGAACTTGATACCCGAAGCAAGTCCGTCCTCGGCTGTTTTCGTTACCTTAACATCACCTCTTTTTAGGACATTATTAAATCTAACCGTTGTAGTCTGTCCGCTGACAATAGTGATAGTCTGACTCTGCTGAGGTTCGTATTTGTTCGGGGGCTGCTCGGTTACTGTGTATGTGCCGGGAAGAAGCTGTACATTTACAAAACCGTCCGTTCCCGTAGTAACAGTTTTATCAACACCGTTACCTGTAATCTTGAAGTTGATTCCCGACACCTTTCCATCCTCGGAACTCTTAACAATCCATCCTGTACCGTTTGTCTCAGTATTAAATGCGGCGTAAAACCTGATAGGGTCGGAAACACCCGTCATCATTGTTTGATGACCAACGTTACCCCAAACAAGAAACTCGTCACCGTAAAGTGAGATGTTCTTCTTATACCCCAATGTAACGGCACTTGATATCATACTGCTTGAAGTAAAGGTATATTTATTTCCGTTTCTGCTGACTGTAATTCCGCTACCGTTTGTACAGGTGATATCCACTCCCGTGTTGTTGGTGTCGGTAAGAGTGAGTGAATACTTTTTTGTGCTCGTATCATATTTCAGCGTATGAGTAGGTGCATTATCTCTGTTAGAAGTTGTGAACGAGGGGACTGTGGCGTGAGTAGCCATCTTTGAAAGTATCCAGTTATACGCGAGCTCAGCGTGTCTGCCTTTGATCTCATCGTAAAACTGATCTGCGCGGATATTTCCGTTATTCACACGAGTTGTGGGAGATGTACGGATACCTTGCTGATACTCCCAAACGATCTCCTGAGTTGCAAGAGAAAAATCGTCCTCGTTGATACCACCAATGGGAAGTGCCTTTCCGGGTTGCCATCCATATATAGTAGCAAGCATAATGCCGCGTCTTGCTGTCATAGGCAGCATATTGAAATATGCGCTGTTGGTAGCATTAGCAGACACGTATGTGGCAGAACCACGGTCGATATCAATACCGTATTCTATGCAAAGCGCCTGCATAACCTCGCCGTTTTTTATGATACTCAGTTTTGTTCGCCTTGTACCTATCTGACTCGGTTCAATATAGGTTGAACCGTCTGCATTGTATCTGAGAGCGTAGTGATTTGCTCCCACGGGGTAATCTCTGCCATCAGAACCGATATATGCTGTTCCGTATGCGGAGTCAACGGTCTGTCCCGATGATGTGGAAAAAGCGAATGCGATGATCGCCGTTAATGGGATCATGGTTGCTGTCATAATTACCGCAAGTAATAGTGACAGCCATCGTTTTGAAGCTTGTTTGATGGTTTGTTTCATAGTGAAATTTCCTTTCTTTTTGAAAATACAAAAGCCTCCCGTTTTTACGAGAGGCTGATTACCAAGATTAGTGTAAAAAGTAGATTTCGTAACCGTCTGAAAGAGGAAGAACGTAGATCGTGAAGTGTGTGATAGGCTCACCGCCGTATAGGTAATATTCGGCGTAAGACAATACATAATCCCGCAGACTCCGTTTCAGCATTTCTCCGCAGAATGATGAGTTTGCCGTTATGGGTAGTTCCCACGATGAATTGTCGGGAGTAATTACCGTGCCGTCTTTGTATGCTGTGCGGTGAGTCATTCCCATACTTTCACCGAGTGCGATAAGCTCTGTTTTAATCTGCTCAATATCGAAAGGTGCATCAAAGGGAGTGTTAACAGGTTCGGGAGTAGGCTCAGAAGCGGAAGTTTCTGTAGTCGTCTCTGTGGGTTCCGCCTGCTGTTTTGTATCCTCGGGGGTCGTAGTATGAGAAGGCTCTGTTTCACGAGTAGTTTCGGGTGGAGTTGTTTCTTCCTGTTTGACTGTCTCGCCCGTTGTTTCGGGATATACTGTGGTTTCTTCTGCCTTTTCGGTTGTAGGTTCTTTTGATGTAGTTTCAGTAGCAGGAGGTGTTGTTTCAGTATCCTCGGTTTGAGGTTCCGTAACCACTGTATGAAACTCTTTCTCGGCATCGGTGACTGTTTCAGTTTCGGCTATTGTCTCACTATCACACGAGGTATCTAAGATAAGATCGCTACCAGCTGAAAAAGAAGATTTTTCGGTTTGCGGTGCGCTATCAAGCTCCGTCAAGCTTTCCGATGTAACTTTAGTTGAATATTCATTTCTGCCTTCAATTACGTTATTTGAACATCCGATAAGTGTAACTGCAATCAATGCCACGGCTAATATCAAGTATATTTTTCTCATATTCTCAGCTCCTTTGTACCCATATTTTACGATTTTCACCGTAAAACTTCAAAGGTGCGACAGAGTATATACTATCTCTTTTTCGGCTGGTTCAGCAGGTTACGAGGGGGAGAGGTGTGGAGAGGGGGAACAGCCAAACAAGTCCCCGACATTAAGGTTCAAATGGGTACACTTATCCCACGGCGAGGAATTATCTGTTTTGATCACGCTGTCTTCTGCGGTAAAGCTCAAGCGCCTTGATTATCGTATCCTCAATCTTCTGCACGGGCGTCCCCGGTGTGAAGTATTTACTGATACGTTCTGTTGGAATTTTGAGTTTTTCTTTCTGATTCGGTTTTTCCTCCTGCATAATTGAGAGGATTACGTCCTCATTCAGCTTTCCTTCCTTTGAGAAGTTACGCATTTTGATTGCTTGTACGTGGGACGGTGTGCAATCCTCACACTCGATAGTCTCAACAAGGCTGCGCTGTTCTTCTTCGGATAGGTAGGAAAGCTCCACCGCAGGTCGCATAGCAACTTTACCTTCATCTACCATATCAAGAAGCTCGGGAACGAGGTTGGTGAGACGGATATGTTTTCGGATTTGTTCATGGCTTTCCCCAACTTGTTCGGCAAGTAATTCTCTCGATGACTTACCGCCTAAATTCTGCAACACTGTTGCAGAATTTTCTTTGCTTGGTCTACCAGCCTGCCTACGCATAGCATCAAGCTTCATTTTGTATGCAAACGCTTTTTCTGATGGTAATATCTTTTCACGTTGCAAATTCGAATCAACCATTATTATGATTGCTTCATCGTCTGTAAGTTCACGTACAATACACGGCATTTCACATCCCGCGATCTCACTTGCGCGTTTTCTCCTGTGTCCCGACACCATTTCATAACCACCGTCTGGTTTCGATCGAACAAGTGCGGGGAGCAGAACTCCGTACTGTTTCACGCTCTCTACCATCTCGGTCATACTTTCGTCCATCCTCACCTTGAATGGGTGATTCGGAAAATCACTGATCTCAGATGGGGACAATATTACTACAGTTTCACGCTTTGCTTCGTCTCGCTCATTTTGAGTAGTAAACAAACTATCTACCGATGTGAGCAGATTTGATGCGCTGTTTTTCGCCAATTTCCATTACCTCCTTCACTAAATTGCGGTAAGACTCAGCAGCACGTCCTCTTGGTTCGTGTAAAAAAATACTCTTGTCCGCCGTGCTTACTTCCGCAAGCCTCACAGTCAGCGGTATTACTGTTTCCATAACAGGTAAGTGCTTTCCAAAGTTCTCCTTAACAGCTGTTACAATATCCTTGCGGAAGTTCGTATCATTCACCATCGTGAGAAAGATTCCTCCAATCTGCAGTTTGGGATTGATCTGCCGTTTGACCTGCTGTACCGTACCAATTAGCTCCGTCATATCCTCGGCAGCAAGATAATCTGCCTGTACGGGAACAAGAACGTAATCGGATGCGGATAGGGCATTTATAACTAGCATGCCGAGTGCGGGACGGCAATCGAGCAGTACGTAATCGTAATCGTTCTTTACCTCGTCGAGATAACGCTTGAGCACGGTTTCACGGCTCATTACGTTGACAAGTCCGACTTCGACAGCAGACAGGGTACGATTGCCGGGGATGAAATCAAATCCCTCTTTATGGGATAAGATCTCGTAATGCTCGGATACAAGAATACCCTCGGTCACGTCGTTCAGAACGTTTCCGAGGGTATATGGTATTTCATGCGGTTTTCTGTGTCCCAGCATTTTTGTGAGGTCTCCCTGCGGATCTGTGTCCACAAGAAGAACTTTTTGACCGTGCATCGCAAGTCCGGCACCGAGATTGTACACTGTGGTACTTTTCCCGACGCCGCCTTTTTGATTTGCCACGGCTATTACTTTTGTTTTTGGCATGGTAACCCTCCTTTGGTGTGTATAAATATTATAGTTGTTGAACAATATGTCATGAGATTATTGTGTTGAATGAATCTTTTGTTTTAACTAACTTGGAGATTATTGTGCCCAATCTCTCCTTCTCCGCCAAAGAAAAAGGACAGTCTAAAGACCAATGTCATTAAGTTAACCAAATAATCCCAGCAAAAAAATGCCCACGCCGATTTGAGATAAATCTGACGTGGGCATTTTTTCTTAATCTATCGCGGATTTGATGTTGTTCATATCTTCTTAGTGAAAATAGCATTTGATTCAGAAACGATAACTTCACTTACAGAATAACCTTGCCTTCGGTAGAATTCTTCTGAATTCGGTACTGCTTTGAGAGCCATTTGCGGTATCTTCCTATCTAAGAAATATTGTTCCGCTAAATGCATCAAATGACTTGCGTGTCCAGTACGGCGGTACGAGCGATCAACCCATAATTCGCGAATGTACCCGAATTTTTCCGCAAAGAAGATACACTGCAATTCGATCTCACAAAACATAATGAATCCAACCATGGTATTCCCATCAAGGCGCATAATCGCCTTTGTGGTATCCTTTTCAGCGTTCATCTGCCGAAATAACATATCCCAGTTTCGTGACGATGTACAGATCTCGCAGAAATATTTTTTGAAAGCCGCAGTAAATAATTCCGATTCAAAATCTTCAACATAAACGTCTCGCATAAAAAAATCCCCCTTAGTTTCACAATGCTCATGACTTAAAAGCGATACTCTTCAACCGATACAAAATTGATAGAATATCTTCGGGACGAACATATTCAATGACGCCCGATGCACCCCTGAATCCCGTTTGATGAATCATCTCCAAGCTGCAAGAATCAAGATTCTTGTACAACGATAAGACGGATTCTTTTATGTTCCCACTTTTCCTCTGCTCAATAACCGTCAGATAGTAGATAAATGAGCAAATAAAATCAAGCTGACCGCGTGTTGCGTGTGGAACGCACTCTGCAACATCGACCGTTTCATTACCGATTTTAATTGTTGAATCATCCTTGATTTCAATATTTCTTGTAAGACAAATTCTACCGAGATTCGTAAAATCGACCCGTCGAGGCATCGGCGAAAAGTTTGGCACGCCATTCGTATACTCTTTGGAATAATCGTTATATTCAGAAACAACAAAGTTTTCAACCAAAATAACTTTATCTGCAATCCGAAAGTATTCTCCCGAAGCGCCTACAACAATAACGGATGAAATACCATACTTTTGATAAAACATTCGGGCATTGTCGAGAAACGGAACGGTAGATGCATTTTTTATAACTGAACGCATCTTTTCATCTTTATACATGAAATTGTTCGCACTCCGGTCTTCGTCAAACAACATCAAGCGGCATCCTGTCTCAAAAGCTTCTGTAACTGCCGCTGCCTGCGAAGTCGAACCGCTGGCATTATCGGTCGAAAAGTTTTTTGGCAGAATAGACTCTATCGGAAGTTTTTGCAGAAAGAATGATATATCGGTATTTTTGATACTTCTTCCGTCCTCTGCTTGAATAGTCATAGCACTTTCATCGGTTATAACATATTCCCGACCATCACCGAGGACATGGTTGTAAACACCTTCCTTCAAAGCCTCCAAGATCGTGCTTTTTCCGTGATATGCATCACCTGTGATCAGAGTAATGCCTTTGGGGATGCCCATTCCACAAGCCGTATCACCGTTTGGTAATGTTATATTGATTTTCATTGATTCGGGTGCTATGAACGGAACAGCTCCATTGGTATCCTTGTAATCGCTTTTTCCCTTTCTCGGAAGAGATGCACCGTTTGCCACAAAAGAAACATATCCGTTGTTTTTCAGAAACCAGCGTATATACTCCTGATTATGCCAAAGCGCAACTGCGTTAATCAGAGCATCAATATCAAAGTCTGACACAAAATCCTCAACCAATTGGGGCAGATTCTTTGTGAGCAGAATTTTTAGGGCTTTTGCGGAAATGACACCCTTTTTGCGGTTGCATAAAGATTCTCTGTGCGCCTGTGCAGTCTGTGCCATAACGCTTCCGCCGCTGTAGGATGAATTGTTGTATGGCAATTTAATTGTCAGGGAAAGGGCCATACTATCACCGTTCCATTGTACCGCGGAATTTGGCAGAACCCTCGTTCCAAACTGATAAACAAGAAAGAATCCCTTTTGAACATTACTTTCGGATTGCTGCATGGCATCATTTGCCATGTGTGCCGCTGCCGAAAATTCACGCATGATATGTGATGTCAATGCTATGTTATCCAAAGCGTCAAACGCATAATTCCCGAAAATCTGACAGCAAGGCAGTTCAATCGTTACCGCCGCATATTTGAATTGTCCGCCATACACATTCCGGATATGATAGACAATTCCGTTCCGCTCGTATCTTCCGTATAATTTGCTATAGGAAGATACTGCTTTTCCGTCAAGTGATTTAATGATTTCGTTTAATTTTTGCATAAAAATACCTCCGAGAAATGATTTGAGATGTGTTGCTTGCGAGCGTAGATGTTGAACACATTGCCAAACCATTTTTCGAAGGAAAACAAAAACGGTATATCGCCAGATATACCGTGAAATATTAGCCGATTATATAAGCACACTTAAAAAGCGTCATGCTGCATTCGGCGACACATGGCATCCGACAATGTATTCAATTGCAACTTTCATGATGGTCGCCTCCTTTGACATAATTATATTTTTACAAGTATATCATAGCATATTTGAGTTGATTTGTCAAGTGATTCTATAAAAATCCATCACGCCCCAAGCGGATGAATAGGCACGTTTTATCTTAACTGTACAAACTGCCGAAGAAACCGCAGAAAAACACCACCGCCGAAAAATCGCAAATTGAAAACCATCGGGAATTGTACTACTTAAAGCCGACTTGTTGAAATTTTATCTTTTGCGGGACAGTTCACCGATCGCACGGATTTTTACATCATACCACATACTTGTTGCAATTGAACTGCATACATTGCCGTTGTATGTGCAGTTTTCAAAAAATGCCTACCCCATTAAGAATGACCACACATTTATTTCGGAAAAATCCGCGATTCCACCCCCGAAAAACGGCTTTTGAAAAAATATATGTGCGGCGGCGTGGATTTCCGAATTCGAGGAGCACAGCGACGAGAATTTCCGAGTTCGAATCTCTCCTTCTCCGCCAAAGTAAAGCACACCGTAAGGTGTGCCTGCCATAGAGCAGGTTTACCTGTCGAGAGAAGATCAATCTTGTAGGGGCGTTCTGTGAACGCCCGCGGACGAACGCAGTTCGCCCCTACGACCAAAAGGGCAGAGAAGAAAAATTCTCTGTCCTTTTTCACACGCCTTGCTGCATGGTATAGTGCGTTAAACCTTTTCGGTTTACTGTCGGGCGGTAATTAGCCTCCCTTGTGTAAAGGGAGGTGGCTTGCGAAGCAAGGCGGAGGGATTGTAAAAAGCAAAATTCTACCGAAAAACAATCCCTCAGTCACCTTCGGTGACAGCTCCCTTTACACAAGGGAGCCTTTGGTTTGTGCGCCCCGAAAGTCCGTCTGCTTTTCCTGACAAGCACTGCTTTTGTGGATACAAAAGCGAAGCCCCGCACAAAGCGGGGCAAGGTTTTATTCTGCAAAAAGCTCTGAATATCCTTTGTATTTACGAATTGTATCAAAAGTTTTTCTGTTACACATCTCTTTAATATCACCCAAAAGAGTACTGTCACTTGTATGACACCATTTGCGAGTATCAATGGTAGTTTTGTTAAAAAGAGGTGCCGTATAAGCATACGCACCGGGAGATATGCTATCCAACAAATCATATTCTTTGGCATGATAGATTGCCTTTTTTAAAAGATTCAAGGATTCATTAGTATGATTTTCCTTTGCCTCTATTTCAGCCTTGCGGAATTGAATATGTGCCATCTCATAATGAAATCCGCAGTAGTTTTCGTCAGGTATCATAGCTTCAATAATTTTTTCTGCAGCAATACACGTGTATTTGTTTTCAGCAATGCCGTCCCACAAGAGCGCACTAACTAAAACTTGCAAATAACCTCCCAAATAATGCTGCTTGTGCTTGACTTGTTCTTCTCCCTCCAAGCACATTCCAAGCAATTTGTCTTTATCGGAAGGAATAATTTTTATTTCAGGAAATAGATCAACATATTTCTTCGCTTCTTTTTTCGCCCCTTTGTTGCACAAGCATTGTACAATTCCCGTAATTGCATTTACTTTGATTTCGTCCTTATCTGTATTTTCAATAACGGTATCAAATAACTTGATTGCTTTCTCGCACTCTTGTTCGTAGGATTCTCCATTGAGTTCTCCTATGGAGCGACACCAAACAGTCCATGCATATTTATTTAGCCACTCCATATCACCGGGATATTCTTTTATTGCAGTTTCACACACATTCAATCGCGCAAGCATATCTCCGTTTTTAAATGTTTTGTCATAATTCGTTTTCAATTCCGTGTAACGCATATCATTGTTTTCTGGAATGGCACCAAGCAACTCGTCGGTGGTAACGTTCAAAAGCTTTGCCAACGGAACAATCAATGCAAGATCGGGGCTTGACAAACCACATTCCCATTTGGAAACCGCTTGATAGGATACACAAAGATAATCAGCGAGTTTTTCTTGTGTCAAATCATTCTTTTTTCTTAGTTGTTTAATTCTTTCCCCAATTGTCATAAAATCACCTCGTAAAAATGATTGAATCCGGATTCTGTATTTATTATAGTACACACCCAAATCTAATACAATAACTTGTTTTTTTAGCGATATGCAACCCGCGGTTGAGTTTTCAAAAAAGAAATCGGCGTATCTGCTTTATCGCAGGTACGCCAAGGTGTGCCTGCCATAGAGCAGGTTTTACCTACCGATAGAAAATCATCCTCGTAGGGGCGTTCTGTGAACGCCCGCGGGCGAACGCAGTTCGCCCCTACAGCAAAAAGGACAGAGAATTTCACGTTCTCTGTCTTTTTTCACACGTCTTGATCTTCAATGAACCTTTCTTTCCGGTTCATACTCTCCGTATTCAATTATTTCCGAAGATACGGGAATCAGATAATCGCCGTTATCTGACTGTCTAAAGGTATGCTTTACAATATGGCTCTTTACTGTATAATTGATGTCAGAATATAACTGAACCGTTATTGAATAATCCTCTGCCTCTATCACCTCATAGTAATATCCGCATGGGCCGTGTGCGCCATTGCATATAACCGCACCGTCCTCCTCTGTCGCAAACAGATCGTCAAAGATGCTGTGATCGGTAATTCCGAACATTTCTTCGGCAGCACTTGTCAGGTCATTTTTTGTAAAACGCAATTCCGACTGAACCCCATTATTCGCATAGCACATACGTCCCAAAGCAAATGTATATAAAAATTTATATAAATCCTCGAGGCTGTATTTTGCCGTACTCTCGTAATACTTAACGTCACGTATAAGATAAATGGACTCGGGAGAATTGTACCAACCGTCAACGAAGGAGAATGCCTTTCCCTCTGCTTTTGTAATATAGTTTCGTCCCATATCACGTATAGAGACACCGTCTGTGGTTTCTCCTACCCTATATACGTGTTTACCGGGGGATATAGCCTCCACGCCGCTCTCGCTGACATCCACTGTCAGGATAACATACCCCTTTTCGTCAACTTCTGCACTGTATGATGAGAACTTGATGGTTTTATAAGAACTTAAAACACCTTTCTCACAATAAGGGAAATAACTTTCCATTCTCTCTGTATCACCGTTGACAAAGGCAGTCATACATTCCTTGATAAAATCATAACAGTCAAGAGAAGCAAAGGCGGGATCAACGGTATAATCGGTAGAACCTGTTGGATCGATATTATCGGTTGTATCGGTAGGATCGGTTGTATCGGTTGTATCGGTTGAATCGGTTGAATCGGTTGTATCGGTTGAATCCGCTTTTACGGTTGTATCCGGTGCCGTAGTATCATCGGTCACAGATAGATCACTCGCACATCCCGCAAGGCAGGACAGTAAAGTGACAAGAGCAAGTAAAGAAGATAATGTTTTTTTCATTTTTTCCTCCTTTTAGTGTACCTGTTCGAGGTATTATTTATCGGTAGTTTATTTTAATGGCAGTTTCAAAATATATAATCAGAAAACAGCATCAAAAGGTTACACAAAAAATAAAAATTTCCTAAAACTTTTTTGGTTTCTGCAATCGCTTAATAACAATTGTTTTTGAAGACAAATTTGTTTACTTGAAAATAATTATAATACAGTTAAAACTGATATTCAATAACGATATATTAAATTTTACATTTTCTTAACCGTATAACGAAAATATCATTGAACCGCATTTGCGGTTCAATGATATTTTTTTAATATTCATTTTATCTCTGAACTCTGCCGCTTCCGTCGCCGCCGGCAAGCTTTTCTACCTCTGACACACTTACACGGTTGAAGTCACCCTCAACGGAGTGCTTGAGTGCTGATGCCGCAACCGCAAACTCGATAGCAGCCTGTGAACTCTTACCGGAAAGAAGAGAGTAAATAAGACCGCCGCCAAAGGAATCACCGCCGCCAACACGGTCAACGATATGCAGATGATACGATTTTGAGAAGTAATAATCCTCTCCGTCATAGAGCATACCTGCCCAGTCGTTGTCATTTGCGGAAAGTGAAGTACGAAGGGTGATGGCAACCTTTTCAAATCCGAATTTATCGGCAAGCTGCTTTGCAACGCTCTTGTAACCCTCGTGGTTAAGCTTACCGCCGTAAATATCACTGCCCTCAGCCTCAATACCGAATACGTCCTTTGCATCCTCCTCGTTGGATATGCAAACGTCAACGTATTTGCAAAGCTCGGTCATAGCCGCTCTTGCCTCATCTCTTGTCCAGAGCTTTCCACGGTAATTAAGATCGCAGGAGATCTTGACGCCCTTAGCCTTTGCGGCCTTGCATGCCTCCTTGCAGATCTCTACAAGATTTGGACCAAGCGCAGGAGTAATACCTGTAAAGTGGAACCAATCTGCACCATCAAAAATACTGTTCCAATCAAAGTCTGCCGCAGTTGCCTCCTGAATCGCGGAATACTTACGGTCATATATACAGACCGAGCCGCGCTGGGACGCACCCTTTTCAAGATAGTAAATACCGACTCTTTCGCCGCCACGTACTATCTTTGATGTATCTACACCAAAATAACGGAGGCTGTCTATCGCCGCCTGACCGATAGCATGTCCGGGAAGCTTGGTGACGTACACACTGTCCATACCGAAGTTGGCAAGGCTTACTGCAACGTTTGCCTCACCGCCGCCAAAGGTTGCCTGCATCTGATCGTTCTGAAAGAATCTGTAATATCCGTTGGGAGCAAGTCTCAGCATTATCTCGCCGAAAGTAACTATCTTTGCCATTTTATTTCTCCTCCGCTTTGTCAAGTGCTTCCTTCACAAAGAAACTGCCGCCGATCGCCGCGATTTTGTCGAAAGCCAAGAACTCATCAATATTACTTCTGTCTACACCGCCTGTGGGAATGAACTTAACCTGCGGAAAGGGAGCAGAAAGAGCCTTGAGAGCCTTGAGTCCCCCATATACGTTTGCAGGGAAAAACTTGACGGTGGTAATACCGAGCTCAAGTGCCTGCATTATCTCGGTGGGGGTAACGCAACCGGGGTAATAAGGGATATTTTTCTCGTTGCATATCTTTGCAACAGAGACAGAGAGACCGGGGGACACGATAAACTGTGCTCCTGCCGCGAGAGCCGCCTCACACTGCTCCTTGTTAATTACAGTTCCCGCACCGATAGACATATCGGGATAGTTTTTACAGGCATACTCGATAGCTTCTGCCGCACAAGCGGTACGGAAGGTTATCTCCGCACAGTTTATGCCGTAATTTTTAAGTGCAGTCAATATTTTGTCGGTCTCAGACAATTCTTTAATGACTACAACCGGTATAAATTTTTCCACGGTATTCACTCCTTTTTATAATGTAACGCCATCCTTAAAGATAGCAAGCTCGTGTTTGTCAAGTAATTCGGACTTGGCCTTTACCTCGCCCGAGGCAAGTGCAAGAACAAAATCAAGGAACTCATCTGTAAGCTCATTCATGGTCTTGTTTTCCAGAAGTGCTCCTGCATTAAAGTCTATCCAGCTTCTCTTTCTGTTTGCCATAACAGAGTTGCTTGATATCTTTGCAGTAGGCACGGGACAACCAAAGGGAGTGCCCCTTCCGGTAGTGAACAGGATAAGCTGTGCACCCGATGCCGCAAGGGCATTTGAAGCAACAAGATCGTTGCCCGGAGCCTGAAGAAGAGAAAGACCCTTTCTCTTCACCGCCTCACCGTACAGAAGTACATCCTCAACCGGTGCAGTACCACCCTTTTGAGTACAACCGAGGGACTTATCCTCAAGAGTGGTAATACCGCCCTCTTTGTTTCCGGGTGATGGGTTTTCATCAACCTTTTCACCGTATCGCATAAAGTATTTTTTGAAATCGTTTATCAGGTCCACTGTCTTGTCAAATTCAGCTCGACTTCTGCAACGGTTCATCAGTATCGTCTCAGCACCGAACATTTCAGGCACCTCTGTAAGTATCGTACTGCCGCCCATACCGATTATTCTGTCAGACAGAGAACCGAGGAGAGGATTTGCGGTAATACCCGAAAAACCGTCAGAGCCGCCGCACTTGAGACCGATTATCAATTCTCCCGCGGAGCACTCATCTCTACGACAGGTATCTGCCGCCTCTGCAAGCTCCTTTATTATATTGACACCATCGGCGATCTCATCCTCAGAGTCCTGCGCCACAAGAAACTTGACCCTGTTTTCATCATAATCGCCAAGCACCTTTTTAAGCTCGCCAATGTTACCATTCTCGCATCCAAGACCTACCACTAACACTGAGGCAGCGTTTGGATGATTAATAAGACCGCATAAATATTTGAAGGTCATCTGCATATCACCGCCAAGCTGAGAACAGCCGTAGGGGTGGTTATAGGCAAATATTCCATCGATGTTTTCCGTCTTATATATCTGCGCCTGTCTTTCTATCTCGCAAACGATAGAATTAACACAGCCGACAGTGGGGATTATCCATATCTCGTTTCTGATACCCACCTTACCGTCGGCTCTTACGTAACCGCGGAAGGTACGGGACGGTATCTTCTCAAGCTCAGTGAAATCGGGAGTATACTCATAGCTGAGAAGCTCTGAAAGATTTGACTTTATATTATGGGTGTGAATATGCTCACCCTTTTTTATTTCACGATCAGCACGGCCGATAGGATAAGCATACTTAATGATGTTTTCCCCTTCCGCTATATCACAGAGGGCAAACTTATGTCCTGCAGGGATGTCGGAGGCAAGCACAAGCTCACTGCCGTCTACACTGACGGTCTCGCCCTTTTTAAGGTTTTCAACCGCTACTGCAACGCTGTCTGAATTATGTATCTTTATGTATTTCACTGTCCCAGTACCTCACCCAGAGCATCGGAAATATTTTCTCTGATCTTGCCGTACCAATACTTAACGGTGTCGGTAAATCCGTCATACTGAGTGAGATCCTCACCCCAGAAATCAGTATTTTTACATACTGCTTCTATGAAGCCGTCCTTGCCGCTGCTCTCACGGAAGAACTCAAGAACTGCCCTGTCGTCATGAATAACGTACTCATCTCCCGCAGGACGCTTTGCGTAAAGTCCGTCCTCTCTGAGATCATTTGAACTGTAGAAAGCAAGGAGAGCCGCAAAGGAGAAAGTAATGAGTCTCGGAAGCTGTCCGTTATTTTTAATGTAGTCCTTAAGCGAGGGCAATACTCTTGCTTTCCACTTTGAAACGGAGTTCAGGGAGATAGAAAGGAGAGCATGATCGATAAAAGGATTTTCAAATCGCTCAAAAACGGAGTTTGCAAAAGCCTTGACCTCCTCTATCGGCAGTGCTACCTGAGGTACGATCTCATCAGTAACTACTCTGCGGATAAATTCGCCCATTACATCATCCTTCATACAGTCTCTTACGATATCAAGACCGTAAAGGTATCCCGCAAGCACACCCGAGGTGTGAGCACCGTTGAGCACCCTTACCTTGCGCTCTCTGTATGGTTTCTGATTGTCTGTAAAGATAACCGGCAGACCGATCTTGTCAAGAGGAAGCTCATCGCTTATATCCTTATCGCTCTCAATTACCCAAAGGGCAAAAGGCTCACCAATGTCAACAAGCTTATCCTCATATCCAAGCTCCTCGCATACCTTGTCCGCATATCCCTTGGGGTATCCGGTAACTATACGGTCAACGAGAGTGGAGCAGAATACGTTACAGTCGTTTATCCAGGAAACAAATGCATCGGGCAGATTCCATACCTTAGCAAGAGAGAGAACACACTCTCTGAGCTTACCTCCGTTATTCTCTATCAGCTCAACGGGAAGAATGATCAGACCCTTGTCGTGGGCACCGTCAAATGCGGTATATCTTTCATAGAGGAATTTTGTAAGCTTGCCGGGATACGTTGTGGGAAGTCCGTCAAAGGAATCCTTTGTGTCAAGAACGATTCCCGCCTCCGTCGTATTGGAAACAACGAAACGGAGAGTCTCAAGGTGGGCAAGAGCCATATATTCATCATAATCGTCTCCTGCATCAAGAGCGCGGGAAACCGAAGTAATAATACGGCTGTCATTTATAACTTTTCCATTTTCCTTTCCGCGAAGAAGAACAGTATAAAGGTTATCCTGCTCGCGGAAGGCATCGAGACTGCCAAAGGAAATAGGTTTTACAATGGCCACACTGCCTCCGAAAACACCCTTTTCATTGGCTATATCTATCATGTAGTCAACAAAGGCACGGAGGAAATTACCCTCTCCGAACTGTACTGCCTTTATTGGGTATTCTTTTTTACTCACTTTTTCTTTGATGTTCATACCGTCACCTTACAGAGAAAAATATTTTTCAGCATTGTTAAAGCAGATATCACGGATGATTGAGGAAAGAGCCTTTTCATCATTCGGATATTCTCCATCCTCAACCCACTCACCGATTATGTTACAAAGAATACGTCTGAAGTATTCGTGTCTTGTGTAGGACAGGAAACTTCTTGAATCGGTGAGCATTCCGATAAAGTTGCCCAGCAGTGAAAGATTTGCAAGGGACTTTATCTGTGCCTCCATACCCGACTTTGTATCGCTGAACCACCATGCGGAACCGTGCTGTATCTTGCCGGCGATCTCATTCCCCTGAAAACAGCCGAGAATGGTTCCCAGCATTTCATTATCCTGAGGGTTAAGAGAATAAAGGATCGTCTTGGGAAGAAGTCCGTCTGTGTCAAGAGCATTTAAGAACCCGGTTATATTCTCGCCGCAGTCTCTGACAGAAATACAGTCAAAGCCTGTATCGGGGCCGAGGCGTTCAAACATTTTTGTATTGGTGTTTCTCTGTGCACCGTAGTGAAGCTGAAGAACTATTCCCTTCTTTGCGTACTCGCGGCCAAGGAACAGCATAACAGAGGTCTTATATTTATCTGCATCTGCCTGAGAAACCTTTCCGCCGCTCATAACGGTCGCAAATATTTTTTCGACCTCGTCCTCGTCTGCCGGTGAATATACAACGTAGTCAAGTCCGTGATCGGTTGCCCTGCAACCAAGCTCACAGAAGAAGTCAAGACGGCTGAGCAGTGCACGCTTTACGTCGCAAACGGTTTTTATCTCAATGCCCGATACCGCAGAAAGCTTTTCAATATACTCTGTAAAGCCTGCCTTTTCAATATTTACCGCCTTGTCGGGACGGAAGGATGGCAGGACCGCAACGTCAAAATTCTTATCGTCACGAAGCTTAATATGCCACTCAAGAGAGTCAATGGGATCATCGGTAGTGCCGATCATTCTGACGTTTGACTTCTTGATAAGGCTTCTTACCGTCATATCGTCACCTCTGAGCTTTTCGTTGCAGAGAGCATAAACCTCATCTGCCGTATCCTCACTGAGAATACCGTCATAATCGAAATATCTCTTAAGCTCAAGGTGTGTCCAGTGGTACATGGGATTGCCGATTGCCTTTGTCAGCATCCTTGCAAAGTGTCTGAACTTTACAAGAGGGTCAGCATCACCTGTGATCTCATCCTCACATGCACCGTTTGAACGGATAAGACGCCACTTGTAGTGATCTCCGCCAAGCCAGATCTGAGTTATATTATCAAACCTTCTGTCCTCGTATATCTCGCGGGGATTTATATGACAGTGATAATCCGCAATAGGCATGTCTGCCGCATATTCACGGTATAGATGTCTTGCGGTTTCATTTTTTAATAAGAAATTATCGTTAATTATACTCACTTTAAAGCCCACCGATCAAATTAATGTAGGTTATGGATTATATATTGTACTCACCGAGATATTTTGCGGTATTCTTAACCATGGCGTTAAAGAGCTCTCTTGCCTTCTCGTGATTGATGGTTACAAGAGGATCGCCAATAAACGCAATGTATGCGAGTTCAAGATCTCGCTTTATCGCCGCCTCGGTCACCAGCTCCTGACAACAAACTATCCTGTCTATCAGACCCTTGAGTGCAGTGGGAACCGCACCGCTCATTACAGGGACAAGACTGCTATCTCTGAACACTGCATTAGTCTCAACTACCGCGCCGAGAGGAAGATTCGAAATCTGTCCCACGTTGGGAATATTAACGTTGGTCACAAGATCTTCAAGTCCGAGAAGAGCTCTGATCTGAGCAACACCCTCCTCGCCAGTGGGGGACAGAGTGATCTTATCCTCTCCGCTTACACGGCGGCGGCTGCGTTCAAGTCTTGCGGCAAGTCCCTCCTTACGCCACTTGACCGAGGTAAGGCCAAAGCCCCATCTATCAACAGTCTCAGGAGATTCAAGGTACCATTTACCGGGGCAGAATTCAGCAAGATGTCTGTCACCCGCGGCGGCAATAAGACCGTAACGCTTGAAAAGATCGAATTTGACCTGCTGGGTGGTTCTGTGAACGTTGTTTACCCAGTTCTCGTCTTTTCCCTCATAGTAACCGGTTTCTCCGTATTTCTCAACCAGTTCTCTGTACACCGGGAAAAGATCTATATCTCTGTACTTAGCCTCGGTTATCCAGGTAAAGTGGTTTACACCGATAACCTCTGTCTTTATCTCTCTGCGGTCTTCAACCTTTATCCCGCGAAGCTCACCGAGAGCAGTTGCCAAAAGATGCTGAGTACCAAACACCTCGTGACAGCAGCCGAATGCTCTGATCTCAGGGAAGGTCTCGTAGAGAGCCTTTATTGAAACTGTCATGGGGTTAGTATAGTTAATTACCCATGCAAGAGGACAACACTTCTTAACTCCATCCGCAATGACCTGCATCATGGGGATAGTACGAAGAGCTCTGATAATTCCGCCGGGGCCGGTAGAATCACCTACAGGCTGGTATATACCGTACTTCTCAGGCTCGTGAACATCGCTCTCCATCTCGTCAAAGGTGCCGGGAAGAATAGAAATAACAACGAAATTCGCACCGTCAAGAGCTTGTTCAAGAGTCTCCGTTGCGTAATAGCTCCATTTAGACTTTGCACCCTCTGCATCATTAAATTTGTTACCGATGATAACATTATCGAGAGCGGCTTTCATATCTATATCGTACAGAGCAACCTCTCCGCTGATATCATCAGCAAGTGCAAGATCACTCATAAGACCCCATGCCCATCCTCTGGAACCGCCGCCTATATAGGCGATCTTTATATTTTCTACCTTTTTTCCGTTGTAAATCATAATTTTATCTCCTTAAAATCATCTGTCATAAGATTGTTTTGGGATAACAGATCAAAAATTAAGCATCTCACCCTTGTCGTATGCCTTGTACATCTTCTCGTAAAGACCGTTTACAAAGACGCGCTTTTCTTCTTCGCTGAAGCAAACAATGTCCTCGGGGAAATTACTCACCTCAAACTCCTCATACAGCCTGTTTATCAGCTTGGTATGGGGAATCGCAGTTTTAACGGTACATATCGGGACAGTCGAGTTGTTCACAGCATAGATACAGTCCTTTAACTTTTTAAGAACGTCCGCAAAGGGATTGCCGTAAGATTTTTCCCGTCCGTCTGCAAATACTGCCTTGATCTCTCTTTCTCCCTCATCCTCAAATATTACCTTTGCCTTTTCAAATGTATACTCAAATATAGGGCCTTTTTTCATCTCAGCCGCATGAGATGCGATGAAATAATTCTTCGTTCCGTCCGATGTCACTATATTAAGCGAACAGGTATCAAAATTCTCGATGTTATTTGCACGAAGCAGAACCGCGTCTACCTCTGCCGCCTCAAGGCTGGTGTCCATTTCATGTCCCAGCACAAAAAACATATTATGTATATAGTGTGCACACGCGTTTGAGGCAATAGAATCAAGTATCAATACCCCGTCCTTTTGTACCTTTCCTGCCCAGCCCACACCTCTGTTGTAATAATCTAAATTCCTCGGCCAGCTGACAGCGGTCTTAAAGGAAACGGGCTTTCCGAGAACTCCGGAGATAACGTCCTTTTTGAATGCCTGGATTGCATCTGAATATGACCACTGATAACCTATGGCTATCCATCTGTTATACTTTTTCTCCGCCTCAAGCATTGCCTCAGCCCCTCTGACGGTGGGAGCAACCGGCTTTTCACAAAGAACGTACGACCCCTTTGAAAGAGCATATATGCTCTGTTCACTGTGAAGGAACGTTGGGGTACATATTATGGCAAGGTCTGCGCTGTGATTTTCATAGAATGCTTCCATATCAGAGTAAACGGGTATGCCGTTTGACAGGAGATCATCCTTGCGGGGGCAATTATCGATATACTTTTCAACTACACCCTCAAGCACGATATCATCGTTTCCGTTATCTAAGAGAAAGTCAAGGTATACGTGTGCATACCCTCCTGCGCCAACCAATAATATTTTAGTCATATCAATCAATCCTTATCTTTTGTTTTCTGTCAGCCGACTCTCTGGCAGAGAGCGCCACTTTTGTGAGCATGAATATCTCTTCGGCAGTTATCTCTTCACGACCAAAGAGGTAGTCGCATGCCAGCATCGGTGCCTCAGTTGGGTAATTTACCGTTTCACCGTCTTTGTTTATAAGCACGTATCTGTCACTGAATACCTCGATAACTCCCTCGGTACCGACGACTCTTATTCTGTCATCCCCGTGGGTAGATGCCGTCACAGGACGGTAATAATCCACGTTTACCGATGCGATAACGTTGTCCTCCAGCTCAAACTGACAGAGTGCCGCCATTTCGGGATTTCCGAAGTGAAGTGCATCGATGGTAAGAAATCTTTTCCTTGTAAAATAATAGATCCAGTCAATCGCGTGGATACCAACCCAAGGTATCGTTCCCGTATACAGTGAACGGTCGGTGTACCAATGAGGTCGCGTACCGTATTTATAGCTTTTCTGTGCATTTACGAGCTTTATCTGTCCTATACCACCATCACGAACAAGCTTTCCTGCGGCATAAAAGGACGGCGCAAATCGGAGGAAATGCATAGCGGAAAAATGAATACCGCTTTCTTTAACTGTCTTCTCAAGAGCCTCAAGCTCAGACAAATCGGAGGCCACGGGCTTTTCGCAGAAAACGTCTATTTTTCTCTCCGCACAATACTTTACGATCTGTCCTGTCAGACCAAATACAGGGGACACTACCGCCACGTCAGGCTGTGTCTCCTCTATCATCCTCCGGTAAGAATCATATATCTTTATATCGTATGACTCAAGATCCTCAGGACTCTCATGTTCACTTCCGGGCGCAGCTCCCACAAAAAGAGCATCCGGGCATTTCTGCATCTCGCGAAAGGCTTTATGACTATGTCCGCAACTTCCAATAAAACAGATCTTCATCAGTTATTATCTCCGAAAACCTCAATTTCTGCTTCTTTAAGAGAAGGAAGCACCACATCGGGTCTGTGCTCGGGAGCAGCTGCCGCAAGGTCCTCCTCTGTGGTCTCACCGGTCATAACCAAGGTAGCGGTAATACCGTGCTTGATTCCGAAGGCAATATCTGTATAGAGTCTGTCACCGAAGATGCAAACGTCACTTCTCTCGGCACCTGTCTTCTCCTCGACATAATTAACCGTTGCCTCGTAAGGCTTACCGAAGTACCTCGGCTCCTTGCCGGTTGCGGCGGTGATCGCGGCACAGATAGCACCGCTGTCGGGGATAAAGCCGTCCTCCGTGGGACAACGATAATCGGGGTGAGTTGAAAGGAACTCCGCACCTCTGTCAATAGCACGGCAAGCGGCAGTGAGCTTCTCATAGGTAAGCTCGGTATCAAATGCCGCTACGACAATGTCAGCATCCTCTCCGTCGTCTCCCGCAAGCTCGATGCCACTTGCGATAAAGTCAGCTCTAAGCTCACTGTTACCGAGAAGATATACCTTCTTACCCTGTCTGTATCTCTTAAGATAACCGATAGTAACGTCACCGGACGTCATTATCTCATCTCTCGCAGGAGAGAATCCCATTCTCGTAAGCTTCTCCATATAAAACTCACCGTTATGGGAAGAGTTATTAGTAAAGAATATAACTCTTCGGCCATTCTCGCGAAGGCGGTTTATAAATTTAACGGCAAAATCGAATACTATAGACCCAAGGTATATAGTACCGTCCATATCGAATATAAAAACTTTTTTGTTCCCCAGAATGCTCATATTGCCCCCATTTTATATAAGTTACTTGCTTTATAGGTAAATGTTTGCTATAATAAACTTATTATACAATATAATTATTTATATTTCAAGTCACAAGCATGAAAGGATGATACACGTGAGCGTAGTTATCGGTATAGACGTTGGAGGAAGTACCACAAAAATAGTCGGTTTCAAAAGGGAACATGGTAGCCTTGAGCTTATCTCCCCTATTTTTGTTCGTGCTACCGATCCTATAACCTCTCTTTACGGCGCTTTCGGAAAGTTTACCCAGAGCAATTCTCTCGCTCTTTCTGATATAGAAAAAATAATGATCACCGGTGTGGGCAGTTCTTTTGCCACCGAAAGCATTTACGGTCTTGAGTGCCACCACGTTGACGAGTTTCAGAGTGTGGGACTTGGCGGTCTTTACGTTTCAGGTCTTGATGATGCTATAGTTGTCAGCATGGGTACAGGTACTGCTATTGTTCACGCACGAAAGGATAAAGAACCTGAGTACATGGGCGGTACAGGTGTTGGCGGCGGTACTCTTCTTGGCCTTTCAAAGCAGCTTATCGGTATGGATACCATTTCCCATATCGAGGCAGTTGCAGAGGAGGGTGATCTCTCCAAGATAGACCTTCTTATCAACGATATTGTAAAAAAGGATATGGGTACCATGTCCGAGTCTATGACCGCGTCCAACTTCGGTAAGGTCAGCGACCTTGCTACCAAGAGTGACATCGCACTGGGTATTATAAATATGGTATTTGAAACAATAGGCATGATGTCTATCTTTGCCGCACGTAACCACGGCATCAAGGATATTGTCCTTGTCGGAAACCTCACCTCAGTTAAGCAGGCTCCCCGTACCTTTAAGACTCTTAACAGTATGTTTGACATCAACTTCATTATTCCCGAGCTTTCTCAGTTCGGTACCGTAATCGGTGCTGCCCTGTCTGAGAGTAAAAACAAGTCATAACCAAAAGTAAATCGGGTGAATTGCCAAGTCATATGAGAGCAAACTGAAAGTCAACCCCACCGCCACAGATGTGGTACCGTCCATTAGCCCCCACTTACTGAGGAAGAGTTTCATTCAAGCCTCCCTCCTGAGGGAGGGGGACCACAAGAATTCGGATTTCCGAATTCGGTGGTGGAAGGAGTCGTTTCCTCGTTCTTTTGTTTATATAACTCCACCGATACTGTTATACTCCCTCACCCGACTTCGTCGGGAGTTTCCTCGAGAGGGAGCCTTACAGTTGCGACGGTGACTAATCAAATCCAAAGTTTTTTTGAACTATGAGCTCAGTTCGTGGTATTCGTTATACAATAAATTGCACGGTACACGTCTCACCGTTCAAAAGAGCGATACCGCATTTTTATAATATATAAGAAAGGGATCATCATGGCTAAAATATATTCTTCGGTTGAAGAGCTTATCGGCAGAACACCTCTTGTTCGTCTAAGTAAAATAGAGAAAAAGCATAACCTCGAGGCACAGATAATAGCAAAGCTTGAATCATTTAATCCCGGTGGCTCAGCTAAAGACAGAGTTGCCAAGTCCATGCTTGACGATGCTGAAGCAAAGGGACTGCTAAAAAAAGACGGAGTTATCATCGAGCCCACTTCCGGTAACACCGGAATCGGTCTTGCGGCAGTGGCGGCCGCAAGAGGCTATAACGTGATAATCGTAATGCCCGATTCTATGTCTCCCGAAAGACAGAAACTGATGAAGGCATATGGTGCAAAGCTCTTCCTTACCCCCGGTGCCGAGGGTATGAAGGGTGCTATAAAAAAGGCAGAAGAGATCAGAGATGAGATCCCCGGTAGTTTCATACCCGATCAATTTGCTAACCCCGCAAATGCCGCCGCACACAGAGAGACAACAGGACCCGAGATATGGGAGGATACCGACGGAGAGGTAGATATCTTCGTCTGCGGTATCGGTACCGGCGGTACCATAACCGGCGTGGGAGAGTATCTCAAATCTAAAAAAGCAGACGTGCAGATCATCGGTGTGGAGCCCTTCTCTTCCCCATTCCTCACCGAGGGAAAGAGCGGCCCTCACGGACTTCAGGGCATAGGCGCAGGATTTGTCCCCAAGGTACTTAATACCGATATATATGATGAGATCATCACTGTAAGCGATACCGATGCCTATGCATACGGCAGAACAATCGGTAGGACTGAGGGAATTCTCGTGGGAATATCATCGGGTGCCGCCCTCTATGCCGCTGTAACGGTAGCAAAACGCCCGGAAAACAAGGGCAAGAATATAGTTGTTCTTCTTCCCGATACAGGAGACAGATATCTGTCAACAATTATGTTTTCTGAATAAAACAGCTTATAGAAACAGTAAAACAGGATGGACCATATTGTAAACGGTCCATCCTGTTTTTTATAAAAGTTATAATAATTATTCGCCTATACGTCCGATCTCCTCAAGAGGAATTCTTTCAAATCCGTTTGCAAATACCTCGGAATCCTCGGCTATAGTGTAGTCTCCGTTCTCAAATCCGGGGATCATAACATGATCAGCGTCAATGAACTCCATATTATTCTCCCATATACCGAGATATTCGGTTACTATACCCATTCCACGGTAAACTTGAGTATCGGTATTTTTGACTTTCACCGCAACATTATTACGGACTATAGCGTTTGTAGCATTACATGATAACATAGGATCATTGCGGTCACCTGCATAATCGTATGTATATGGAATAATGTCTCCGTATCCGGGGAATGCATCAAGCCATTCCTGCTGTTTCTGAAGCTCCGCGAGTCTGTCTGCCATTTCAACAGTCTGCTGTTCCTGTCCGCTGCCGGGTCGGTCTGCATAGCTGCGGGCACGGCCGTCATAATATATCGCATACTCATCACCGTTTGGCGGCCAATTGATGAAAAGATTATTTTCAATAACATTATCACGTCCGCCGCCAATATTCATACCATTGGCAGTGGTGTTTACGATAATGTTACCGTACATGGTCTGTCCTGACAATCCGTCATCCCAGTAAACACCCATTGATCCGGAACCGGGACCGCCGATATCGTGGATAAGATTATAACGAAGAACAGTTCCGTACTGGTCAAAGCTACGCATTGAATATATGGCACCGCAGTCATTCGTTTCCATGCAAACATTGTATATCTCGTTATATTCAATGATATTGTTGGGACCGGTGTAGTCTATTGCTTCGTGAGGAGCATCATACATCTCATTGTGTGACACAGTAATACCGCATCCTCTCATATATACGGCGCATTTATATGTTCTTTCAACCTGAGCCCATTTGTAAATAAGGTTGTTATGAACAAGAATATTAGCAGGGGTCAATGTCTCAAACACACCGCCGGATACAGCAACAGCATGTGCACCTACCTGATATATTTCGTTGTTCTGTATAGTTATATCAGAGCCGCTAATACAAATTGCATCATTTTTGATCTTTGACAGTTTGCAGTTTTCAATTGTGATATTATTTCCACTAAGTACGATACCATTACCTTTAGACAGAGTAAAATCTATGCCGTCAAAGGTTATGTATGACAGCTTATCTCCGCTGATCATATAATTTTTCAGGAGAGAGATCTCAACAAAACCGTCTTCAAAGTCATCGGGCGGACAAACGTACAGAGTCATACTGTCACTGTCCAGATAATATTCACCGAACTCATCTGTCTCGGCAAAAATATTGTAAAAATAGAATTTTTCAAGTGTACCGATACCGTAAGTAGGTTTCGATGCAAGCGTTACTTTCAAAAGGTCAACATCAAAGCTCTCTACAGTCTTAAGCTCAAAGCACCAGCTGTTACCAAAGTAACCGCCTGCACAAAGCTTATCGAGATCCCAGTTCTTTCCGCGTTCTTTTATTGCAAGAGCCTGCTCTTCAAACTCAAATGCGGCAAAAATATCAAAAGTTGTCTCTTTATCACCGGTTGCTGTACGCAGAAAAGGATCTTCTTCCGTTATATTGGGATAACGGGAAGGAATCAGCCTTTCGTCACCAATGAAAACATCACCTATCGAACCTGCGGCAATTCCGTAATCGTTAAGATTTATCTTAACAACCTTATCCTTTGCCGCCTCATCATTTATGAGTGCCTTCTCTTCATCGTCAAGCGGAGAAAAATCGGAGGCAGGGATTTTGATTCCTCCATTAAATACTGCACCGTTCTTTTCGGCAGACATATATCTAATGGGGGATTCTGCAGCACCGGAATCTTCTTCGGTAAAGTTCATAGTGGAAGTGACCTTATATTCACCGGAAGCAATAAGAACGGTAATTCCGCCCTCGGGAAGACCGTCAGAGCTCTTTATCTCGCGAATCTTTACCTGTGCCTCGGGAATACTTCTGAGAGGAGCATCCTTTGTACCGTCGCCACCCTCTTCGGCTGTAGAGTCAACGTATATAACAGTACCCTCTATCTCAGGCCACTTTTCGTATTCGGGAGGCGTGGTAGTGTCTGCAACTGTAGTATCTGCAGGTGTACTGCCTGTGTCACCGGAACATCCGGCAAATGCAAAGACACAGAACAGACATGCCAGAAGCAGAGCAAAAATTCGTTTGTTTATTCTCATAGATATACAATCCCCTTTCAAGTGATATATAACTTTCGGTTTAAAAAACATTCTGTAATTCATACCTAAAGTTGACTCATTCATTGTACACTCTCATCAATATGTTGTCAAGAAGCTCAAAAAAGAATGTACATATTATACATTACATCAAGTAAATTTTCGTGCACATTTTACCATGATTTTCCGTTATACTCCCTCAGTCTCCAGCTCCCTCGAGAGGGAGCCTTTCTAAGGAAAAATTACGTTTTTTCATTCGGACAAAACAGCAGGCGGACTGTCTTAGGACAGTCCGCCTGAATATTCATTTGTTAAATCAGATATAAATTAACGTAGCCAATATATTACCACTCGCAAGGGTCATCACGAAGATTGGGGGTTGACGTTTCTCTATACAAGCGGTATTTTTCGTAGAGTTCAAACAACCCTCGGTTAAACTCCTCGTATTTTGCGTACATCTGTTCTGTTGCTAACTCGGAATCTCAACACCGGAAATCTGCTTTATGTAAGACTGAAGCTCTGCTGATGCAGTTACTTCTGTAATATATGCGTTCTCACCGCGAACTATAACGTAGTCTGTCAGTCCGTCATCCGCGATAACAATAGGTGCGATTATGGGTTCATTTACATCGATATCGGCAGGATCTTTTGTGTCTGTACCGCAGGCAGAAAAAGTACCAATACACAAAATCAAAGAAAGCAAAAATGATAGTATGCGTGTTGTCTTTTTCATGATCGTGTTAAATCCTTTCAAGTGATACATAGCTTTCGATTAAAGACAGTATTCTATAATTTATACCAAAAGTTAGTTGATTCATTATACACTTTTACTAATACACTGTCAATGCGTCAAGACGTTTTCTGATTTGTTCAATATTTAATTCCATCAGTCACGGCCGACGGGCATGTGAAATAGAAAATGTAGATTGGTATAAATAAAAACCGCTACGGAATTCCGTAGCGGTTTTATTATGCTTTATATACAGAGATTACTTGCTCTCTTCAACGTCAGCATCAACCAACTTGATAAGAGCCATCTCGGCACCGTCGCCGCGGCGAGGACCAAGCTTAAATATCTGAGTATAACCACCGTTTCTGTCTGCATACTTAAGAGCAGTTACGTCGAAGAGCTTCTTAACAACGTCCTCTTTAGTAATGAATGCAAGAGCTGCACGGCGAGAAGCGAGTGTATTCTTCTTACCGAGAGTGATCATCTTCTCGGCAAGGGATCTAACCTCTTTAGCTCTGGTGAGAGTGGTCTCGATAGAACCATTCTCAAGAAGGTATGTCACGAGTCCGCGAAGCATAGCCTTACGATGAGCGGTAGGTCTTCCCAGTTTTCTGGTTCCGGGCATTTGATTCCCCTCCTTTTAACTATCTACTTGCTGTAGCTTTATAACTCTTTAGATTATTCGTCTTCTTTACGAAGTTCAAGGCCGAGTGAGTGAAGTTTAGCAATAACTTCCTCAAGTGACTTCTTACCAAGATTACGGACCTTGATCATTTCTTCCTCCGTCTTGCTGGTAAGATCCTCGACAGTGTCGATGCCTGCACGCTTCAAGCAGTTGAAACTACGTACAGACATGTCAAGTTCCTCAATGGTCATCTCAAGAACCTTTTCCTTAACGGTCTCTTTGCTTTCGACCATAAATTCCGTCTTCTTTGCTTCATCAGAAAGATCCACAAACAAGTTGAGATGCTCGTTGAGTATCTTGGCCGCGAGAGATATGGCTTCCTTAGCCGAGATAGTACCATTGGTATTGATCTCGATGGTAAGCTTGTCATAGTCGGTAATGTTTCCTACGCGGGTATCCTCTACCTCATACTTAACGTTATAAACGGGAGTATAGATAGAATCGGTAAAGATAGTACCGATGGGAGCAGTCTTCTGCTCAGCCGCGAAATTCTGCTTATTCTTCTCCTGAGACACGTAACCGCGTCCGCTGTCGAAGGTAAGCTCCATATAGAAACGAGTCTTGTCACTGAGAGTTGCTATCTTCATATCAGGGTTAAGGATCTCAAGCTCTGCGTCCTGCTTGATGTCCCCTGCATAAACCACACAGGGACCGGTCATGTCGATGTAAGCCATCTTCTGAGAGGTACCGTGAAGCTTTGCGGTAATACCCTTTACGTTGAGCACGATCTCTGTTACATCCTCCTTGACGCCGGGGATGGTAGATATCTCGTGAAGTACACCGTCTATCTTAATGTTCGAAACTGCAACACCGGGAAGAGAGCTGAGAAGCACTCTGCGAAGAGCGTTACCGAGAGTCGTGCCATATCCGCGCTCGAGCGGCTCAACGACAAATTTGCCGTATTTACCGTCTTCGCTAAGATCAACAGTTGTAATGTTGGGCTTTTCTATTTCGATCAATGTAATAACCCTCCTAATTTTCCATTTAATGCAAATCTGAATAAAAACCGATTGCCGACAACAGATTCGAATAATCGAATCCGATCAAGTATGAATTGATACATCCCACAGAAGTATACACCGCAGTCGAGCCACAGCACTCCGTGGGAATATCGGAGGCTGTTATTATTTTGAGTAAAGCTCGACGATATGCTGCTCTTCTACCTCATAGTCGATATCTTCTCTGGTAGAGTATGCAACAACCTTTGCACTGAGAGCTGCCTTGTTGAGATCAAGCCACTTGGGAACGATCTTGGTATCAAGAGCTTCTGCAAGAGCCTTAAACTTCTCAGAAGAGCGGCTGGTCTCCTTGAGTGCAATTACATCGCCGGGTTTTACAAGGTAGGAAGGAATATCAACCTTCTGTCCGTTTACAGTGAAATGTGCATGGGTAACAAGCTGTCTTGCCTCACGACGGGTGTTAGCAAGGCCCATTCTCCAAACAATATTGTCAAGACGGCTCTCAAGAATCTGAAGAAGATTCTCACCGGTGATGCCCTCTTTCTTAGCTGCCATCTCATAGTAGTGACGGAACTGGTTCTCAAGGACACCGTAGATGAACTTAACCTTCTGCTTCTCCTTGAGCTGTGTGCCGTACTTAGAAAGCTTCTTTCTCTTGTCGGCACCGGGGTTTCTGTTAGACGATTTATCGTATCCGAGAACTGCAGGGCTTATGCCGAGAGCTCTACATCTTTTAAGAATCGGATCGTGATTAACTGCCATGTTTCATTTACCTCCTCTAAAATTATACGCGTCTGCGCTTAGGCGGTCTGCATCCATTGTGAGGGATGGGAGTAACATCGCGGATCACGCTGATGTCAAGACCTGCAGCCTGAAGTGCACGGATAGCTGCTTCACGTCCGGAGCCGGGACCCTTAACGTAAACGTCAACGAGCTTCATACCGTGCTCCATTGCAGCCTTAGCTGCAGTCTCTGCTGCCATCTGAGCCGCATAGGGAGTAGATTTTCTTGAGCCTTTGAAACCGAGCTCACCGGCCGATGCCCAAGATACTGCGTTACCTGCAACATCGGTTATCGTAATGATAGTATTGTTAAAGGTGGATGCGATGTGCGCGGTGCCTTTTTCAATATTCTTGCGTTCGCGGCGCTTCTTTCCGACCTTCTTGGCGGTTGCTTTAGCCATTAGCTTTAGTCACTCCTTTACTTCTTCTTGTTAGCGATAGTCTTCGCGGGACCTTTTCTGGTTCTTGCATTGGTCTTAGTACGCTGTCCTCTTACGGGAAGGCCGCGTCTGTGCATTCTGCCGCGATAACAGTTGATTTCGACCATGCTCTTAATGTCCATAGCAACATTACGGCGAAGGTCACCCTCAACAGTATAGTTCTCGTCGATCTCGTCACGAAGCTTTGCAACTTCATCCTCAGTGAGATCCTTTGCACGAGTATCGGGGTTAATACCGGTCTTTGCAAGAATGTTACGAGAACTGGTCAAACCTATACCATAGATATAGGTAAGAGCAATCTCAATACGCTTCTGATTGGGAATATCAACACCAGCTATACGAGCCATTAAATCATTTCACCTCTTTTGATGATTTTGCGGAATATCCGCTGTTTTCGTTCGGTTAATTTGCTTAACCCTGCTTCTGCTTGTGCTTGGGGTTCTCGCAGATAACCATAACTATGCCTTTTCTCTTGATTATCTTGCACTTATCGCAAATTTTCTTAACGGAAGGCTTTACTTTCATTTTGACAGTACCATTCCTTTCATTTGTTTCTTACTTGGAACGCCATGTAATGCGTCCCTTGGTCAGATCGTATACAGACACCTCAACGGTAACCTTGTCACCGGGGAGGATTCTTATATAGTTCATTCTGAGTTTTCCCGATATATGAGCAGTAACAATATGCTCGTTCGGGAGCTTGACCTTGAAGGTAGCGTTGGGCAGAGCCTCAACTATGACACCCTCAAACTCAATTACATCATCCTTCGGCATTTCTTTCCTCCACAAAATTGAATATAGAAAGCAATAATTTTTAAACTTCAGTAAGCAGTACCGCACCGTTTGAAGTAACGGCAACGGTGTGCTCATAATGTGCAGACAGTTTTCCGTCGGCGGTAACCACCGTCCATCCGTCTGACAGTTCTTTTACTTCATGAGTACCGACATTAACCATTGGTTCGATGGCTATGACCATTCCGGCAGCCAGTCGCGGGCCGCGTCCCGCTGTTCCGAAATTCGGAACCTCAGGGTCTTCGTGAAGCTCTCGCCCCACTCCGTGACCGATATACTTACGAACTACGTTATAACCGTTTTCACGAACATAGGAATCAATCGCATTTCCGATATCACCGATTCTCGCGCCCTCCCCTATCTGAGCGATACCGCGATAGAAACTCTCTTTTGTGACTTCTATCAATCGCATCGCCTCGGGTGAAACCTCACCGACAGGGAATGTTCTTGCGCTGTCTCCGTGGTAGCCGCGGTAAAACGCGCCTACGTCGATCTTAACTATATCGCCGTCTTTAAGTATTGCCTTTTTTGACGGAATACCGTGAATAACTTGGTCATTGATGCTTATACAAGCAGAACCGGGGAATCCACCGTATCCGAGGAATGACGGTTTTGCACCATGTTTTTCGATGCACTTTCTGATCATAGTATCGAGCTCGTATGTGGAAATACCGGGCCGGACGGCCTCACCCGCAAGGGAGAGAGCCTCACCGGTTATCTTCCCGGCTTCCCTCATATAAGCAAGTTGATCTGTATTCTTGAGTACGATCATTATTGTTAGCCTCAGGAATTCTCGATTGCCTCCGCGGTAAGGCGGGTGGTATCATCGAGTTTTTCTTGTCCGATGACAAGCTTGAGTATACCACGTCCGGAGTAATAATCCTTTAAGGGCTCCGTTGTTTCGTGGTAAGTTTCGAGACGGCTGAGAACGACCTCGGGCATATCATCACGTCTTATGGACAGAACAGCTCCACACTTATCGCAGGTCTCTCCGTCAGCGGAACGCTTATACTCGATATGGTAAGAAGCGCCACACTGGTCACATACACGACGTCCGGACATACGGCGGACAATATCCTCGTCCGCAACCTCAATGCTAATAACCTTATCTATTCTGACGCCCATTCTGTCGAGAGCCTCTGCCTGGGGCACAGTTCTCGGAAAGCCGTCAAGGATAAAGCCATTCTCACAGTCATCCTTCTGAAGTCTCTCTTTTATGATTCCAATGACAACATCATCCGGCACGAGTGCACCCTTATCGGTATACTCGCGCGCGGCGATGCCCATAGGAGTCTGATTTTTTATAGCTTCTCTGATTATTGCACCGGTAGAGATGGCAGGAATGCCGTAGCGTTCGGAAACTATCTCAGCCTGGGTACCTTTGCCGGCACCGGGCGCACCCAAAAAGATCAGATTCATGTATAATCTCCTCTTTTTTAATTATTCAAGGAAGCCTTTGTAATGACGCATAGTCAACTGTGCCTCAATCTCACGCTCGGTCTCAAGTATAACACCAACAACGATCAGCAGTGAAGATCCGCCGAAAGCGAAACCGCTGAGGTTAGGAGCGAAGCTACCGAGAACAAGAGGAAGAACAGCAACTACACCAAGGAAGATAGCACCGATAAGAGTTACCTTATTGAGAACCTTCTTGATATAATCGGAGGTGGGCTTACCGGGACGAATACCGGGAATGAAACCACCGTTCTTCTTGAGATTGTTAGATACTTCAACAGGGTTGAAGGATATAGCAACATAGAAATATGCGAATGCGATGATAAGCAGGAAATTAACTACCCAGTAAACAGGGGAAGTATAATTCAGAGCATTTCTGAGGCCTGCCCAGAAACCACCCTCCTTAATATTGAAGAAGAGCATTATGGTGGTGGGAAGCGATACGATCGCGTTAGCGAAGATTATCGGCATAACACCGTTCATATTGATCTTAATGGGAAGGTTGGAGCTCTGTCCGCCGTACATCTTACGTCCCACAACACGCTTAGCGTACTGAACGGGAAGTCTGCGCTCACTATGAGTCATAAATACTACAAAGTATACGATAGCGAGAGCAACGATAACACCGATTACAAGAGTAAGGATACCTGCAAGGGTTCCACTCTTAGCAAGGTTGATCATAGAGCTTACGATTGTGGGGGTACTTGCTACTATGTTAGCAAAAAGGATCATGGAGATACCGTTGCCGATACCGTTCTCATTGATCTTCTCGCCGAGCCACATAATAAGGGAAGAACCTGCACAGTAAACTGCAATGATTACGATTGCACCGAATACGGTATTACCTCTGTCGGTAAGAATACCGGAAGTGTTTCTCATAACCTGATAATAACCAAAGCTCATGATAAGAGCAAGAGCAACGGTTATATAACGAGTAAGCTGAGTGATCTTCTTACGACCCTCTTCACCGCTCTTCTGAAGTCTCTCAAGTGCGGGGATCGCAATAGTGAGAAGCTGAATAACGATAGAGGATGTGATGTAAGGAGATATGGAGAGTGCAAACAAAGTTGCCTTTGAGAATGCCTCACCGGATAAGATGTTAAGATACTGGAACATTGATCCGCCGGTAGCACTACCGAAAACAGATGCCATCAGTTCACCATTGACATAGGGCATGGGAATGACTGCGCCAAGACGATAGAGTATAAGAATGAAGGCAGTGAACACCAACTTATTGCGGAGCTCAGCAGTCTTCCAAGCATTTCTCAGTGTCTTTATCACTTATACCACCTCAGTCTTTCCGCCAGCTGCTTCTATTTTTTCCTTGGCAGATGCTGAAAAGACTGACGCACGAACGGTAAACTGCTTGGTTATAGCACCGTTACCAAGAACCTTAAGGCCATCTTTCTCGACTTTAATGATTCCCTTTTCTTTGAGTGCGGCAATATCGATTACGGCTCCGTTATCAAATGCAGCATCCAAACGATCGATGTTAATAATGGCAAATTCCTTGCCGAATTTGTTGTTGAAACCTCTCTTAGGAAGTTTTCTGTAGAGGGGAAGCTGACCGCCTTCAAAACCGGGTCTTACGCCACCGCCGCTACGTGCATTCTGACCCTTGTGTCCGCGACCGCCGGTCTTACCGTTACCGGATCCGGGTCCTCTACCTTTACGCCATGCTTTGGTACTGGAACCTTCAGCGGGCGAAAGCTCATGGAGTTTCATTGGTTGTCCTCCTTAAATTAAACGTTTTCTACCTTAACGAGGTGCTCGATAAGCTTGATCTTACCAGCGAGTACCGCGTCATTCTTGCAAACAATGCTGTCACCGGGTCTCTTGAGACCGAGAGAGTCAGCAGTGAGCTTCTGTTTCGGCTTAGCACCGATAAGGCTTTTGGTAAGAGTTACTTTGCAATTAGTCATTTTTCATTCCTCCTCAGCCTTTAACCTGGTCAACGCTGATATCACGGATCTTAGCAACCTCTTCAGCAGTGCGAAGAGCACGGAGACCCTCGATAGTAGCCTTAACTACGTTATTGGGGTTGCTGGAACGAAGACACTTTGCACGAATGTTCTTAATACCAGCCATTTCAAGTACGGTACGAACTGCACCGCCGGCGATGATACCGGTACCGGGAGCAGCGGGCTTAAGCAGTACTCTGCCTGCGCCAAACTCACCAATTACCTCGTGAGGAATGGTAGAGCCCTTGAGGGAAACCTCAATCATGTTCTTCTTTGCATCTTCGATACCCTTGCGAATTGCTTCGGGAGTCTCAGCTGCCTTACCAAGTCCGCAACCTACGTGACCATTACCGTCACCAACAACCATAATAGCTGCGAAGCGGCTTACTCGACCACCCTTAACGGTCTTGGAAACACGGTTAATCTTAACGTTTCTTTCCTGAAGATCCAGAGTTGCCGGATCGAATTTCTTAGCCATGTTTTTTCTCCTTAATTAATGTTCAAAAAATAATATTTTCAAACAGTGTATAAACCGGAAACGACACTATGTCGTAATGCTTGACTTAGAACTGAAGTCCGCCTTCGCGAGCTCCTGCAGCCAATTCCGATACACGTCCGTGATAGAGGTAGCCGCCGCGGTCGAATACAACTGCGGTGATTCCCTTGTCTTTTGCTCTCTCAGCGATGATCATGCCGAGCTTCTTTGCAGCTTCTTTGTTTCCGCCATTGCCCTCAAAGGAAGCTTCAAGGGTGGAAGCGGATACAAGTGTTACACCTGCAACATCATCAATGATCTGTGCAACGATGTTATTGGTAGAGCGGTATACAGACAAACGGGGGCACTCTGCCGTACCGGATATCTTAGCTCTAACTCTCTTATGACGCTTAATGCGCTGAGCATTACTGTCTTTTCTTGATACCATCTATCTCCACTCCTTTCTTTATTTACCGGCCTTACCGGTCTTACGTCTGATGTGCTCACCGACGTACTTAACACCCTTACCAAGGTAAGGTTCGGGGGGTCTCTTATCGCGGATCTGTGCAGCGATTTCGCCTACAACCTGCTTGTTGATACCCTTTACGATAATGCTGTTAGCGTTAGGAACATCAAAGGTAACGCCGTTCTCTTCCTCAAAGTTAATGGGGTGAGAATGACCAAGGTTAAGAACAAGGGTCTTGCCCTGTTTCTGTGCTCTGTAACCTACACCGTTGATCTCGAGCTCCTTAGTGAAGCCCTTAGTTACGCCTTCAACCATGTTATTGATGAGAGTACGGGTAAGACCGTGGAGAGACTTGTCCTCCTTATCTTCGGAAGAACGCTCAACAACGATCTCTGCGCCGTTGATCTTCACCGCCATCTTGGGGTGAACAGCCTGAGTTAAAGTACCGAGGGGTCCCTTAACAGTGATAACGTTTGCGTCATCGACATTAACGTCTACACCTGCGGGAACAGCGATCGGCTTAATACCAATTCTTGACATTTTATTTTCTCCTCCCGCTCAGATTACCATACGAAAGCAAGTACTTCGCCACCGATGTTCTCGCGGCGAGCACGCTTGTCGGTCATGATACCCTTAGATGTGGAAACAATCGCGATACCAAGGCCGTTCATAACCTTGGGCATATCCTCACAGCCGGAGTAGATACGAAGACCAGGCTTAGAAACTCTGCGAATACCGCGGATAACCTTGGACTTGCCCTGACCGTACTTAAGAGTGATACGAATGATTCCCTGCTTGCCGTCCTCAATTACCTGATAGTTCTTGATGTAACCCTCAGTATGAAGAATATCGGCAATAGCCTTTTTCATATTGGATGCCGGAACATCAACAGTCTCGTGCTTTGCATCATTTGCATTGCGGATTCTGGTGAGCATATCGGCAATTACGTCTGAAATCTGCATAATTATTAATCCTCCTATGCAAGTAGTTTTTTCTTGCCGCCGGTCACTCAGACCGGCATTAAATCAGTGGTTAAAGCGCTCCCGCTTTCCTTCCGATAGATTGGAGATATTTATCTCGAGATATTTATCTCATCGTCCGGTTTTATTTAACCGGGTATACGAAGCTTACCAGCTTGCCTTTCTTACGCCCGGAATCTCGCCCTTGTGAGCAAGAACGCGGAAGCAGATACGGCAGATACCGTACTTACGAAGATAACCGTGGGGACGGCCGCAGATCTTGCAACGGTTGTACTCACGAGTGGAGAACTTCTGCTGTCTCTGCTGTTTAACTTTCATTGCTGTTTTTGCCATTTTGTTTCCCCTCCTTATTTAGCAAAGGGTGCGCCCATAAGGGTGAGCAGCTCTTTTGCTTCTTCATCAGTGTTGGCGGTGGTGACGAAAGCGATATCCATACCACGAATCTTATCTACCTTCTCATACTCGATTTCAGGGAAGATAAGCTGCTCTTTGAGACCGAGAGAATAGTTACCGCGGCCATCAAAAGCATTGGGGTTGATACCCTTAAAGTCACGAACACGGGGGAGAGCGATGTTGAAGAGTCTGTCGATGAACTCATACATACGCTCACCGCGAAGAGTAACCTTCGCACCGATCTTCATGCCCTCACGAAGCTTGAAGTTTGCGACGGACTTCTTAGCGTAAGTGGGTACAGCGCGCTGTGCGGTGATGATGGAGATATCCTCGATAATGCTGTCGATAACCTTGGAGTTTTCCTTAGCATCGCCTGCACCAACGTTCACAACGATCTTGTCGATCTTGGGAATCTGCATAACGCTCTTGTACTCAAACTTCTTCATAAGTGCGGGAGCAACTTCGTTCTTATAAAAATCCTTAAGTCTTGCCATTTTCGTTCCTCCCATTACAGTGTTTCGCCGCACTTGGCGCAAACACGTTTCTTGTTACCGTCTTTGATCTCATACTTAGCGCGAACGCCCTTGCCGCACTTGGAGCAGAAAAGCTGAACCTTAGATGCGTACATAGGACCGTCAACGGTGATGATACCACCGACGTCACCCTGTCTTCTGGGCTTGCTGTGCTTCTGAACACGGTTAATGCCCTCTACAATTACCTTGCCCTCTTTGGGAGCTACTTCGAGGACTTTACCCTTCTTACCCTTGTCGTCACCGGAAATAACGATTACGGTATCGTCCTTCTTAATATGAAGCTTGTTATTCATAATTCGTTACCTCCTTACAGTACTTCGGGAGCAAGAGAAAGGATCTTAAGATAATCTTTCTCTCTGAGCTCTCTTGCTACAGGGCCAAAAATACGGGTTCCACGAGGGGTCTTATCGTCTTTAATGATTACCGCTGCGTTCTCGTCAAACTTTATATTTGAGCCGTCTGCACGCTTAATACCCTTTACGGATCTTACTACTACCGCGCGAACGACGTCACCTTTTTTAACAAGACCACCGGGCGCTGCCTTCTTAACTGCGCAAACAACTACATCACCGATATTGGCATAACGTCTGCCGGTACCGCCGAGTACGCGAATGCACATCATTTCTTTAGCGCCTGTGTTGTCGGCAACCTTCATGATTGTCTGTTGCTGAATCACTGGTCTTCCTCCTTATTCAATACGATGTTAAACGTACCTACTAATTATTTTGCTTTTTCGATGATGGATACAAGACGCCATCTCTTAGTCTTAGAAAGGGGTCTGGTCTCCATTACGCTTACCTTGTCGCCGATTCCGCACTCGTTGTTCTCATCGTGTGCATGGATCTTTGCGGTATACTTAATGATCTTGCCGTAATCAGGATGCTTTACGTTATCCTCGATAGCTACAACGATGGTCTTATCCATCTTGTTGCTTACAACACGACCAACTCTGGTTTTTCTCAAGCTGCGCTCGATTGCTTCACTCATGACTTAGTTCCTCCTTACGCATTCTTTTCCTGAAGGATTGTCAGTACACGCGCAATGTCACGCTTGCACTCAACGATTTTGTTGGGGTTATCAAGCTGATTGATCGCGTGCTGAAAACGGAGGTGGAAAAGCTCGTCCTTGAGCTCCTTGAGCTTTGCATTAAGCTCATCAGCAGTCATTTCTCTGATTTCCTTTGCCTTCATGCTCAAACCTCCCCGTTCTCTTTCATCTGCTGTTCGCGAGTCACAAACTTAGTCTTGATAGGAAGCTTGTGGCTAGCAAGACGCATAGCTTCTTTAGCGTCTTCTTCGTTAACCCCGTCCATCTCAAAGAGTACGCGGCCGGGCTTAACAACGGCTACCCAGTACTCGGGAGAACCCTTACCGGAACCCATTCGAGTTTCAGCAGGCTTCTCAGTGATAGGCTTATCGGGGAATATCTTAATCCAGACCTTACCGCCACGCTTTACGTAACGGGTCATTGCAATACGCGCTGCCTCGATCTGGTTGCTGGTGATCCATGCGGGTTCAGTAGCAACAAGGCCAAAAGAGCCGTTGCTAATCTTATTACCGCGCATTGCCTTACCTGTAAGTCTTCCGCGATGAACGCGTCTGAACTTAACTCTCTTCGGCATTAACATTATCTATTGCTCCCTTCTCCTCTGTTTCTGCGGGGGCGATCATGATCTCTGCGAGAACGGTCATCGCCTCTAGCGCGGCGATTGTTGTTCGACTCAGAGTTTCTGGAAACGTCAGCAAGGATCTCGCCCTTGTAGATCCAAACCTTAACACCGATCTTACCGTAAGTGGTGTTTGCTTCCCAGAAACCGTACTCAATGTCGGCTCTGATAGTCTGAAGCGGAATAGTACCCTCGTGGTAGTGCTCAGTTCTTGCGATTTCAGCACCGCCAAGACGACCGCTTACTGCGATCTTGATACCCTTAGCGCCAAGTCTCATAGTTCTGCCGATCGCCTGCTTCATAGCACGGCGGAAAGCGATTCTTCTCTCAAGCTGAGAGGAAATGCTCTCGGCAACGAGCTGAGCGTTGAGATCAGGCTGTCTTACCTCGATTACATTAACTGCAACAGGCTTGCCAACCATCTTCTCAAGGGTTACTCTAAGTTTTTCGATCTCTGCGCCGCCACGGCCGATTACCATACCGGGCTTAGCACAGTGGATAAATACTCTTACTCTCTCACGGTCGCGCTCGATCTCAACCTTGGGAACGCCCGCACCCTGAAGAGTTTTCTTAAGATATTTTCTGAGATTGTAGTCGGACACAAGAGTATCGCCGAACTTCTCGTCGCTCTCGAACCATCTTGAATCCCAGTCTTTGATAACACCGACACGCAGACCGTGCGGATTTATTTTCTGACCCATTTAGTGGTTTATCCTCCTTACTCAGACTCTTTCTTTAAGAACCATAGTTACATGACTGGTTCTCTTGAGTATTCTGTCTGCTCTACCCTGCGCTCTAGGCATGATTCTCTTAAGAGTCGGGCCGGGGCATACAAAGCATTCAGATACATAAAGTTTAGACACATCCATATCAAAATTGTGCTCCGCGTTAGCGATAGCGCTATTAAGCAGCTTTATAAGATATTCCGATGCGGCCTTCGGCGTATTCTTGAGAATAGCCATCGCCGTGCCGGCATCCTTTCCTCTGATGAGGTCGAGGACAATCTTAACCTTACGCGGTGATATGCGTGCGTATTTAAGATAAGCTTTTGCTTCCATTACGATTGTTGCCTCCCTTCGCCGATTATTTTGGCGAATGTTATTTTAATTTCGAATTATTATTACTTATTCGAGGTTTTGGAACCCGAATGTCCGCGGAAAAGGCGGGTAGGTGCAAACTCACCGAGCTTGTGACCGATCATTTCCTCAGTGACATATACCGGAACGTGCTTTTTACCGTCATAAACCGCGATGGTATGACCAACGAATTCCGGGAAAATGGTAGATGCACGCGACCATGTTTTGAGAACCTTCTTTTCGTTCTTCTCATTCATGGCAACAATCCGAGAAAAAAGCTTTGCCTCAACAAAAGGCGGCTTTTTCAGGCTTCTTGACATTTGGTGCTTCCTCCTTATTTACTGTTTCTGTGCTTTACGATCATTTTTTCGGTGCGGCTCTTCTTCTTTCTGGTCTTATAACCCAGAGCAGGCTTGCCCCAAGGAGTTACAGGAGAAGGACGGCCGATGGGAGAACGTCCCTCACCACCACCATGGGGGTGATCGCAGGGGTTCATTACAGAACCGCGAACAGTAGGACGAATACCACGATGTCTGGTCTTACCAGCCTTACCGATTTTAACCGTATCATGCTCAATGTTACCGATCTGTCCGATAGTAGCCTTGCAATCAAGTCTTACTATACGAACTTCACCTGAAGGAAGACGAACCTGAGCCTGTCCGTTTTCTTTTGCCATAAGCTGAGCTGCACAACCAGCGGAACGAACAAGCTGTCCGCCCTTACCGGGATAGAGCTCGATGTTGTTGATAAAAGTACCAACCGGGATGTTCTCTATAGGAAGAGTGTTACCGGGCTTGATATCTGCCTCAGGAGAGGAGTAAACTACGTCTCCGTCCTTAAGACCAACGGGAGCAAGGATATAGCTCTTTGCACCGTTCTCATACTGAAGAAGTGCAATGTAAGCGGTTCTGTTAGGATCGTACTCGATACCAAGAACAGTTGCTGCACCTTCGTTAGTATTTCTCTTGAAGTCGATAATTCTGTACTTCTGCTTGTTTCCGCCACCTCTGTGACGAACGGTTATTCTACCGTAGCTATTACGTCCGGCATGCTTCTTCTTAATCTCAATAAGACTCTTCTCAGGGCTAAACTTAGTAACCTCGTCGAAGCTGGGTACAGTCATATTACGTCTTGCCGGAGTAGTCGGTTTATACTTAATAGTAGGCATTTATCTTTCCCTCCCGACTTAGTTCATACCGTCAAAGAACTCGATGGTCTTAGAAGACGAGGTAAGAGTAACGATCGCCTTTTTCCAAGCTGCGGTGTAACCTGCCTGGTATCTGAGTCTCTTCGGTTTTCTTTTCATGTTAATGGTATTTACGGAAGCAACCTCTACCTTGAAGAGCTGCTCAACTGCAGCTGCAATCTCGGGCTTGGTTGCGCTGCGAAGTACCTTGAATACGTACTTCTTGCTTGCCGCCATATCCATACTCGCCTCGGTGATAACCGGAGCGATGATAATATCCTGTGCTGTTCTCATTATGCGTAAACCTCCTCGATTTTTTCTACTGCGGAGCGAACGATGATGAGCTTGTTGCAGTTAAGAATATCGTATACGTTTATGGTGTTGTACTGAGCGGTAACTACTCCGGGAATGTTGGAGAAGCTGCGAACAACCTTGTTGTCGTTGTCTGCAAGAACTACGAGAGCCTTGCCACAAGCGCCAACCGCTTCAAGCATTTTCACCATGGTCTTGGTCTTGTATTCCTCAGTCTTAATGCTGTCAAGAACGATCATATCGCCTGCAGCAACCTTGGAAGAAAGAGCGCTGAACATTGCAACGCGGCGAGTCTTCTTAGTAAGCTCGGTACGGTAGCTGCGGGGCTTAGGACCGAGAGCTACACCACCGTGAGTCCACTGAGGAGCACGGGTGCTACCCTGTCTTGCACGGCCGGTACCCTTCTGTCTCCAGGGCTTCTTACCGCCACCGGAAACCTCGGTACGGGTCAGTGTGGACTGAGTACCCTGTCTCTGGTTCATCAAATATGCTCTTACAGCTGCGTGGAGGACTGCACCGTTGATCTCTGCGCCAAATACTTTATCAGACAAAGCGATGTCGCCAACCTCTTTGCCATTCATATCAAGAACTTTCAAATTAGGCATTGTCTTTCCTCCTCCCGCTTATGCTTTTACACTGTCACGGATAAATACGATACCGCCGCGAGCACCGGGAATAGCGCCCTTGATAGCGATAATGTTCTTTTCCGCGTCAATCTTTACTACATCTAAATTGAGAACGGTTACCTGCTCGTTACCGTACTGACCTGCCATCTTCTTGTTCTTGAAGATTCTAGCAGGGTCGATAACACCCATAGAACCGGACTGACGGTGAATAGGTCCTACACCGTGTGTAGCCTGAAGCTTGTGGTTGTTCCATCTCTTAACAGCGCCGGTGTAACCGTGACCCTTACTCATACCGGTAACGTCGACCTTCTCGCCTGCGGCGAAGGTTTCGACAGATATGATGTCACCTACGTTAACTCCGGTGATATCCTCAAGGCGGAACTCCTTAAGATGCCTCTTTGCAGTAATGCCTGCTTTCTTGAAGTGGCCGTTCTCTGCTTTGGAAATGTTCTTTTCCTTTGTGTCCATGAAACCGAGCTGAACCGCATCGTAGCCATCGCTCTCTACGGTCTTCTTCTGCGCTACTACGCAGGGGCCGGCTTCAACTACGGTAACCGGAATTACGTTTCCGGCCTCGTCGAAAATCTGGGTCATACCGATTTTCTTACCGATGATGCCTTTTTTCATTTTTTCCTCCTATTGGTTATTGGTTGACGCATGTGAATTATCGGAGAACCGACTACGCCAACTTGACCGATCGGAACCGAACCTTCGGTTTAGATCAATTGCTTGCCGATTTGATATTAAAGCTTAACTTCCATATCAACGCCGGCGGGAATCTCAAGTCCCATGAGAGCCTCAACGACTTTCTGAGAGGGCTTGATGATGTCGATCAGACGCTTGTGAGTACGAGTCTCGAACTGCTCGCGGCTGTCCTTATACTTGTGCACCGCACGAAGAATGGTGATGATCTCCTTCTCAGTGGGGAGCGGAATAGGACCGGATACAGTTGCACCGTTTCTCTTAGCTGCATCAACGATCTTAGCTGCCGCAGCATCGATCAAGGTGTGATCGTAGCTCTTAAGTCTAACTCTGATTTTCTCCTTGACTGCCATGTGTTTTGCCTCCTGTTCTGAATATTCATCCGCCCTATATAAGGTACGGACGCGCTTGATATTAGGGGGCGGGACACCTTGTACACTGTTCCACGCGTTTCGTGCGTTTCCTTATAAAAATCCGGATTCCGCAGATCCAGCATAAATCCACAGAAACCCCGGGAAGTCATAAGTCGAGTACTTATCTTGTGTCGCCCGGTTAAAATATCGGACATACTCCACGGAAATTCCCCGCTCAAAGGCGGCCACCTTCCGCTTCTACGCATATCAAGCTTTAATATTTTATCACACATTTTCACGTATTTCAAGTATTTTGTGCTTTTTTGAAAAAAGATTTATGTAGAAATTATACCGATTTTAAACGCATTTTATTGTATATATTGCACAAGCACCTTTTCTTGCTTTTTTGCTTTGAACACCTTGTTTCGTGTAATACCCCTCCCCTACTTATACGAAATAGTTTGTATATATATTATATATAATAAAATGAAGAAAAAAATCATCAGCTGACCATGTAGGTATTGTAATTTGCAGTGAAATATGATAGAATAAAAGTTAATAACTATTTATTTTCAGAAAAGAGTGAAAGAAATGGAATATAATATTTCCGATAAAATGCGTTCTCTTAAGCCTTCTGCTATAAGAGAGATCTTCAAAAGTTTGTCAGACCCCACTATAATTTCCTTTGCGGCAGGCAATCCTGCTCCCGAATCATTCCCCACTGAAGCTATGGCTAAAATATCTGCGGATATTTTTTCAAACGAAGCGACCACCGCACTTCAGTACGGTATCACCGAGGGTTATCCCGCTCTCAGAGAAGATATAAAGGCAAGACTTAAAAACAAGTTCGGTATTGGCCGTGATTTTGATAATACCATTGTTGTAACAGGCGGTCAGCAGGGTATTGAACTTGCATGTAAGGTGCTCTGCAATGAAGGAGATACCGTTCTGGTAGAGAACCCTTCCTTCATCGGTGCCCTCAATGCTTTCCGTTCCAACGGTGTAAACACAGTCGGTGTTCCTCTCGAGGACGACGGCATAAACATAGAAGCTCTTGAGGCCGCTATTAAGGCAAACCCCAAGGCTAAGCTTCTCTATCTCATCCCCACATTCCAGAACCCCGCGGGAATCACCACCTGTGAGACTAAGCGCCGTGCAGTTTACGAAATCGCAAAGAAGAACGGTCTCATCATTCTTGAGGACAACCCATACGGTGAGCTCCGTTTTGCAGGAGAAGAGATCCCCACCATCAAATCCTTTGACGAGGATGGAATCGTTATCTACTGTTCTTCCTTCTCAAAGATCCTTTCCGCAGGTATGCGTGTAGGTTACATCTGTGCTCCCGACGGAATCGTACAGAAGATGGTAGTTGCAAAGCAGGTTGAGGACGTACACACCAACGTGTTCTTCCAGATGCTCTGCCACAGATTCATCACCGATTATGATCTTGACGAACACATCGAGGGTATCCGTGCCCTTTACCGCAAGAAGTGTAATCTCATGCTCAGCACTCTTGACGAGGAACTTGGTGGCACCATCAAATTCACACGTCCCGAGGGTGGTCTCTTTGTATGGTGTACTCTTCCCAAGGGTGTTGATCTCTCAGATTATGTAAAGAGAGCTCTTGCAAACAAGGTAGCTGTGGTTCCCGGAACCGCATTCAATGCTGACACCGAGGCACCCTCAGATTCCTTCCGTATCACCTATGCTACTCCTTCTGAGGAGCAGATTGTAGAAGGTATAAAAGCACTCAAGCGTAGTCTTTGATACATAGTTTAGCAAAAAATACGCAATATATAATATAAAGGAAAGCTTTTAATCATGTTTAACGACAAAAAAGTAATATTCTCAGGTGTACAGCCCTCAGGAAATCTTACTATAGGTAACTATCTCGGTGCTATCCGTAATTTCGGAAAGTTCTCCGATGAATACAAATGTTTTTACTGTGTAGTTGACCTTCACGCTATTACCGTAAGACAGAACCCTGCAGAGCTTCGCCGCCGTACCTACGAGACTCTGGCACTTTATCTTGCCTGCGGTCTCGACCCTGCAAAAAACACTGTTTTCGTACAGAGCCATGTCCCTGCACACGCAGAGCTTGGATGGATGCTCGACTGTTATACCATGTTCGGCGAGCTGTCCAGAATGACTCAGTTCAAGGACAAGAGTGCAAAGAATGCACAAAACATAAACGCAGGTCTTTTCACCTATCCCGTTCTCATGGCAGCAGATATTCTTCTCTACCAGACCGAGCTTGTTCCTGTAGGTGTTGACCAGAAGCAGCACGTTGAGCTTGCACGTGATATCGCCATCAGATTCAACTCTGTTTACAGCGATACCTTTGTGGTGCCTGAGCCTTATATTCCCGAGACCGGTAAGAAGATCATGTCTCTTGCTGAGCCGGAGAAGAAGATGAGCAAATCAGACGAAAACGAAAATGCGGTAGTGCGTATCCTTGATTCAAAGGATGCAATCATGCGCAAATTCAAGAGAGCGGTAACCGACAGCGGTTCTGAGATCAAATTTGCCGACGGCAAAGACGGTATCAACAACCTTATTACTATATACAGTGCATTCACCGATAAGTCTATCCCCGAAATCGAACGTGAATTTGAGGGTATGGGTTACGGTCAGTTCAAAGAAGCTGTAGGTGAGGCTTGTGCAGATGCACTTGCTCCCGTTCAGCAAAGTTTGCAGAGCTTTCCGCCGACAAGTCATATCTTGAGTCTGTTATGAAGCAGGGAGCTGAGGAAGCCGCTTACTGTGCACGCAAGACTCTCTCCAAGGTAAAGCGCAAGGTCGGATTCGTTATTTAAGGAGACGAAAAATGGCTTACCAAAGTTTGATATTCGGAATAGCCGCTGTTTTATGCTCAGGACTACTAGCATTCACTCTTACCCCAATAGTCCGCGTGCTTGCGTATAAGATCGATGCCATAGATGTTCCGAGGGATAACCGCCGTATGCACAAAAAACCCACGCCAAGAATTGGTGGACTTGCTATATTTATTGCATTTCTGCTGACTACAATTGTGTTCTGTCCGATAAACAGCACCATGATAACAATCTGGGCAGGCGGTGGTTTACTTGTTCTTATCGGTGTTCTTGATGACCGTCGTAGTATAAACCCATGGCTTAAGTTACTTGTACAGTTTGCGGCAGCCGTTATTGCCGTATTTCAGGATGTTGTAATTCGGCACATCAATTTCTTCGGTATACACATTGAGCTTGGACATCTGGCTATCCCGATAACTATCTTATGGATAGTAGGTCTTACAAATGCAATAAACCTCATCGACGGTCTTGACGGACTTGCCTGCGGTGTATCTGCTATTTGCTCTATTTCCCTTTTCACCGTCACTCTTCTTTTTGCTGAACCACAGTATGCTCTGGTCACTGCAATTGTTGCAGGTTCCTGCCTTGGTTTCCTCCCATTTAATGCGAACCCGGCGAAAATATTTATGGGTGACACGGGGGCGTTGTTTTTGGGGTATGCATTTTCAATACTGTCCATCAGCGGAATCTTCAAACTTCACGCTGTACTATCATTTATAATACCGCTTTCCATTTTCGGTCTTCCCCTGTTTGATACAATTCTTGCATTTACTCGCCGCATTATACACGGCAAGAGTCCCTTTTCCGCAGACCGTGGTCACCTTCACCACAAACTGATCGATATCGGATTCGGTCACAAGCAAAGTGTGCGTATTCTCTACGCAATATGCGGTATCCTAGGTATCTCTGCGATACTTTTCACCGATGAGAATCTTTCAAAGGCAGGATTTATGATAATCGTCACACTCATAATAACGTTTATCATATTTAAACTGCTCAAAAATCCTGTTACACGTTCTCTGACCGGTCTTGAAAATAACGATACCCGTGCAACGGGTAATGGATTTGCAAGCTATAAAGAAGCCGAAGAGAAGATTCTGAGAGACATGGAAAAATCCGGTTGGGAAGAAAAATAATTTTTCAAAATTGATTATTTCAAAAACATTTTTTGAAATAATCGGAACAAAATAACAAAACAGACCGTCTAACTTTGTAAAGAGAACAAAGAAAGGCGGTCTTTTTTATGAGATCAAGAAAAACATTATCACTTTCTATTATTCTGATCCTTGTAATTTCCCTCGTATCCTGCAGTGCTGTTTACTCAGGAAAGGATTACTATGCCTCCGTAGAGGATGCAATGCCCGGTTTCTCAGTGGATACCTTTGCCCCGAGTGAAGAATACAAGCCGGAAATGGATTTTAGTACAGAATTTGAGGGTGTACTGGGTGACGTAAATAACTCAACCAATATCACAGACTCACCCGACACAAACCATCCCGACACAGGCGGACGCAAAGTCATCTTTTCATCTTCATTCTCTATTAACACAAAGAATTTTACAGAGTCATGTGCAAAGCTCGATGCTCTCATCGCAAAATTCGGAGGTTATATAGAGTCCTCCCGTATCTACAGCGGTGACGAATATAAATACCGTACCAGAAGTGCAAATTATACCATAAGAGTTCCCGCATCAAACTATTTTGATATGATAAACGAAACTTCTTCGGTAGGCACTGTAGTAGATCGCTCTGACAACAACAGAGATATAACTGATGAGTATTTTGATATTGAAGCTCGTCTTTCCACTCTCGAGACCAAGCAGGAAAGACTCCTTGCTCTGCTTGCCGAGGCAAAGTACATCGACGATATAATATCCCTTAACAACGCTCTTGAGGAAACCATGTATCAGATCGAAAATCTTACCGGTTCTCTCAAAAAGTACGATTCACTTATTTCCTACTCTACCGTTACCGTCAGCATTACCGAGGTCGCAGAGATAGTGGAGACTCCTCCTGTAAACGCAACCTTCGGTGAGAAAGTCTCAAATGCTCTCAGTGAGTCTTGGAAGGCAGTGGTTTCCTTCTTTGAAAATGTGGCGATCTTCCTCGTTGCTTCTCTGCCCATGCTTCTTCCTATAGGTGTAGTAGTCATTGCAGTCATAATCATAGTAACTATAATCAAACGTTCTGTCAGAAGAAAGCGCAGAGCAAAATCCATGCAGGAAGAAAAATAAATTATAGCAAAAAAAGTCATTCACTCAAAGCGAATGACTTTTTATTTATCTTATTTCTCAACAAAGAATGAAGCCTCAGAGTCTGCGGTAGCAAGAGCAAATGAAAGGGGGAATTTCTCAAATGAATCTCCAACGTTTCTCACGTCGTCGTTACCCGAGAAACCCATGTGATAGCGAATAGCAAATGCCTCCTCGCGAGTAAGCTTCATATATCCCGAAATAATGTACACCGACTTCTCGCCGTGACCGTATGGGAGCTCATCGCAGAACTCGTAAAAAGGAACCGATCTCCATATACCGTCCTCACCCTTTACATTACGCATAGATGTCTTGTACACATTGACCTTGCAAAGGTCATGAAGCAGTGCAACGATCGCGATACTTTCGGCAGAATACTCAAGACCGTAAACATCCTTGACTCTATCTCGTGAAAGATAGTCGACCAGACATTCGTAAACATTAATGCTGTGCTCTACCAAGCCACCCTCGTAGGAGCCGTGAAACCGTGTACTTGCAGGGGCGGTAAAGAAATCACTTGCAGGAGAAAGCAGATAATCAAGAAGCTTTTCCGAACCCTCGCGTTTGATATTTTCTCTGTAAATAGAAAGAAATTTTTCTTTAAAACTCATATTATCACCTTTACTGTAATTATACTCTTGCGATTTTCTTCAGCCCTGCGGCAAGCACGTCGCAGAATCTATCTATTTCATCTATGGTATTCAAGTGCGAGAGGCTCACGCGAATTGTAGAATCAGCTCGCTTTCTGTCAAGTCCGAACGCAAGAAGAGTCTTGCTTGGTCCGGGAGAATGAGAAGAACATGCAGATCCGCTGGACACGTATATTCCCTCGCCTGAGAGATATCTGAGCATTATCTCACTTCGTATTCTCGGCAGAGCGAGACTGACTATATGATCCGAATATTTCCCTTCAGGACGGTTAATTTGAACTTCGATAAGTGCATTATCTTCAGTTAGACGACTCTCGAGATGTGCCCTGCACTTGGTGATCGATGCAAGATGATCATCAAGATTACTTGTGCCGTATTCTACTGCCGCGGCAAAGGCCGCGATACCCGGAAGATCCTCCGTACCGGAACGCATTCCGCCTGCCTGACCGCCACCGTGAACTATCGGAACGACCTTTTTTGCGCGGATGAGATCAGAAGATAGATACAATGCGCCAATTCCCTTGGGACCGTGTATCTTATGCGAACTAACCGTTACTGCGTCAGCTCCGGTAGAAAGCAGGCTATTCTTTGATTTAAGAAATCCTTGAACAGCATCGGTATGTCTCACCGTCTCCGGGTTAAGACGTTTAACAATGGAAAATGCTTCGGAAAGATCGTATACGGCACCTGTCTCATTATTTACCGTCATTATACTCACAAGAACGGTCTTACTGTTTACCGCAGTCCGGAGCTCGTCCATATCGAGCTTACCGCCTCGGGTGGAAATCCGCACAATATCAAAACCGAGCGTGGCAAGATACTCTGCCGCAGCATCTACTGCCGCGTGCTCACTGTCGGTGATGATTATTCTGCCGCCTGCATTACGGCTCTTGGCGAGCGCGGTACCGATAATGGCAAGATTATCAGCCTCGGTTCCGCCGGAGGTAAAAATAACGTCACCCTTCATGGGAGCTGAGCCGAGAGCAGAAAGCACAATCTTTTTAGCCTCTGTCAGTATCTTCCCCGCAGAAACACCCATGCCGTGAACCGATGACGGATTGCCCCACTCATCCCGATATACCGCCGTCATTCTTTCAAGAGCGGCATCACAAATCGGTGTAGTTGCGCTGTTATCAAGATATATTTTATCCATTACGCTATGTGTCAGTCCTTAAAGCGAAAGTTTCTGATCACTTCGGTAAAGTCGGAAATATTGTTGTCGTATGAAGAAGCAAGAGAGGTATAAGTAAGTATATAAACGCTTCCGTTCTTTACGGTGACAACAGTCATAAACTTATATTCAACACCGTCAGAGGCCCCATCTTCTGTGTTACCCTCATCAGCGGTAGTATCTGCGGCAGTGGTCTCGTCTGCTTCTTTCTCAGAAGCTCCGCCAAAGAATGTAGCGGTATAAACGTATTTACCTGCAGAGCTCTCGCCAAGCAGAGTCTCCGACTCCTCTACCATCTCAAAATTGTCGTATATAGCCTTGAACTGGTTTTCATAACTGTCCCAGTACTCAGAATATGTCATTGTCATATCCTTGAGGCCGAAGGACATCATGCAAATATTGGTGGGATCTGTATCACTGCGATATGCGGTTACAACACCGGTGGATATATCAGCCTTCCAGTCCTCAGAGACGAACAGGTAATAGTCAACAGTGCTGGGAGATATTCTCTGCATACCGCCGGGAACAGCTACTCCATCGTCGGATATAATATCCTTTCCTTTAGAACATCCGGTAAGGACAAAGGAAAGAGAGAGAACAAGTACAAGAATGATTGCCGTAATTTTTTTCATTTCGAGTTCTACCTTTCATAAATGACTGTATTATTATAGATTATAATATTATATAAACAATATTACAAGGTTATTTTGTAAACAAATTAAAAAAAGGGATATCCGAGACGGATTATCCCTTTTTTGCAGTCTAAAAAATGCAATCAGACTCCTGAATATGCGGCAAAACCACCGTCAACGGGAATAACTACACCGTTAACAAATCCGGATGCGCCTGAGTCTGTAAGCCACAGGAGAGTACCGAGAAGATCATAAGTCTCGCCGAAACGGTTCATGGGAGTGTGGTTAAGTATTTTCTCAGAACGAGGGGTGAGAGAACCGTCTGCATTCATAAGAAGCGCGCGGTTCTGATCAGTTACAAAGAAGCCGGGAGCAATCGCGTTTACTCTGATTCCAACAGGTGCAAAATGAACTGCAAGCCACATGGTAAAGTTGGAAACAGCAGCCTTAGCACCGGAGTATGCAGGAATCTTAGTGAGAGGACGGAAACTATTCATGCTGGAGATATTGATGATAACAGGATCCTTACCGTCAGCCATCTCACGTGCAAATACCTGAGTGGGAAGAAGAGTACCGAGGAAGTTAAGGTTAAATACAAACTCAATACCTGCAGGATCGAGATCAAAGAAGGTAGTAACACCCTCAGCCGCATTCTCAAGATCCTCTCTTGTGAGATACTCGTGAGTAGTAGTACCCTTGGGGTTGTTACCGCCTGCACCGTTGATAAGTATGTCAACGTTACCGCCAAGCTTTGCGTGGATCTCATCACGAGCCGCCTCAAGGCTTGCTTTATCAAGAACGTTTGCAGCAACAGGAATAGCGATACCGCCATCCTCAGTTATTTCTTTAGCTACCTTTTCAGCCGCATCAAGACGAAGATCGCATACCGCAACCTTTGCACCGGATGCCGCAAGGGCACGTGCAAACTCTGCACAGAGAACGCCGCCGCCACCGGTAACAACTGCTATTTTACCGTCAAGATCAATTTTAAAAGGAAGTTTCATTTCTTATATCTCCTTAAGCACTTATTATAATATTTATTGTTTATGAATTACAAAAGTTCAATTTGAAGAGCATCTAACAGCTCATTTATCTTCTCACGGTTAAGGGAATAGTATACCCTGTTCTGTCTTCTGTCAAGAACGATAAATCCATATTCCTCAAGGAGAGAAACGTGATGAGAAACGGTAGCTGTTGATATACCCAGCATGTTAGACAATTCAAGACCGTATCTGGGACCGGTGGAAAGTATTTTCAGTATCTTCAGCTTACTTGCATCACCCAGAGTACGAAGAGATCCGCAAAGATCTCTGAGCTTCTCTCCGTCACCGGTAAGCTTACCGATGGGATCATAATAACCACCCACAAATAAAGCATCATCAACGGTATCTGCAGTAAAGTTATACATATACTTCATATCAGAGCCGAGTATAACAGAGGGAACAATTGTAACACTGTTGATCTGTTCTCCGAGCGCAAGACCGAAGCTGGTGTTGATGAACTTAACACCACCCTCGCTTATAGCTTCTTCCATGGTAGAAATATAATGCTCTATATGACTTTCCATAGAGTCGTATGCTTCATAATAAGCCTGACCGATTGCCATCATAAACTCAGCAAGAAGCAGTTTATTCGAATCAAAGTTGTTGTAGAAATGACAGAATCCCCACTTTTCCTCATCGGGAATGTTCATTGCGGAGATAAAGTTTATAAGGTCATTATAATTCTTTACCTCTCGGTCAAATTTAACCTTTCTGTCCTGCATACTGAGTAAAGAATAGAAATTAAGGAAAAACTCAGCCTTGGATATATTCTTTATACTTTCTGCCGCAGCATAAATATCGGGGTGAGCGATCATCATAACTCCGTGAAGAAGGTAAAAAGCAGGACAAGAACCTAAGCTGTTCTTCTTAAAAAGCTCCTCAACACTTCTGATATTGCTCCTTACAGAGGAAACGATCTCCTTTGAAATATTACTGAGAGAGCCAAAACAGCTATCCAGAAGCTCGGCATCCACCTGATACTTAGATGCATAATAGGATTTCTTGTCTTTATAAGACTCCTGATTGACAATTTTATAGGTAAGATAGGCACATTCAAATATTACATTGGTTTCTTTTGAAAAAATAATATTCATACTTGCTACTCCTATTGTTTATTGGTTCTTTGACGAGATTATAACACACAATTAGATACAAGTCAAGGCAAATATTACTATTATTTTTCCGGTATTCCCCTGTTATTTTATAAAAAATGAGGAATATTTATTTTTTTATATTTATTTTAAAAATATCTTTAATTATCGAACAAACTGTGATATAATAATTAATTGGAGAATTTTAAGATGATTTTATTATTTGAGGAGATAAAGTTTTGAAACGGGAAGATTTAAGAAATATTGCCATTATCGCTCACGTTGACCACGGCAAGACAACTCTTGTTGACGAAATGTTGAAGCAGGGCGGTGCTTACAGAGAGAATCAGGCGACAGAAGAACGTGCAATGGACAGTAACGCTCTTGAGAAGGAGCGCGGAATAACCATCCTTGCCAAGAACACCGCAGTTCACTACAAAGGTACAAAAATAAATATAATCGACACCCCCGGCCACGCCGATTTCGGCGGAGAGGTAGAGCGTATACTGAAGATGGTAAGTGGTGTACTTCTCCTTGTTGATGCGGCAGAGGGTCCTATGCCCCAGACAAGATTCGTGCTTCAGAGAGCGCTGGAGCTCAACCACAGAGTCGTAGTGGTAGTTAACAAGGTTGACAAGCCTGATGCTCGTCCTACCGAGGTAGTAGACGAGGTGCTTGAGCTTCTCATTGACCTTGATGCAACTGACGAACAGCTTGACAGTCCGGTAATATTCTGCTCCGGCCGTGCAGGAACCGCATCTCTTAATGCGGATGCACAGGACAGCGATCTTACCGTTCTTTTCGACAGTATAATAGATTATATCCCCTGCCCCGAGGGAGAGGAGGAAGCCCCCCTTCAGCTTCTCGTATCTGCCATTGACTACAACGATTACGTAGGTAGAATCGGTATCGGTCGTATCGAGCGCGGTACCATTAAGCAGAACCAGGAGGTAATGATCTCCAACTTCCACCGTGACGATCCACCGAGAAAGACCAAGATCGTTTCTATGTATCAGATCGATGGTCTTACCAGAATTCCCGTTGAGAGTGCTAAGATGGGTGACATCATCTGCTTCTCAGGAGCTGAAAACATAACCATCGGTGATACAATAACCGCAGTTGACTGTGTTGAACCCCTTGAATTTGTTAAGGTAAGCGAACCTACAATGGAGATGACCTTCTCTGTAAATGACAGCCCGTTTGCAGGCCGTGAGGGTAAGTTCGTAACCTCCCGTCAGCTCAGAGACAGACTCTACAAAGAGATTCTCAAGGACGTTTCTCTCAGAGTTGAGGACACCGACACCACCGACAGTTTCAGAGTATGCGGTCGTGGTGAAATGCATCTTTCTATTCTTATCGAAAACATGCGCCGTGAGGGCTACGAGCTATGCTGCAGTACTCCCAAGGTTCTCCTCAAGGAGATCGACGGTGTTGTCTGCGAACCTATTGAGAGAGTTTCCATTGACGTCCCCGAGGAATACGTTGGTGCGGTAGTTGAAAAGCTCGGTTCCAGAAAAGGCGACCTGCTTGAGATGAATCTCCACGGCAACAGAATGAAGATAGAATATTCCATCCCTGCCCGCTGTCTGTTCGGTTACAGAAGCGAATTTCTTACCGATACCCGCGGTGAGGGTATTCTGAATTCAATATTCGACGGATATCAGCCTCACAAGGGTGAGATAACCATCAGATACACCGGTTCTCTCGTTGCAAGTGAAGACGGAGAGTCTACCTCCTACGGTCTCTTTAACACTCAGGAACGCGGAATTATGTTTATTCCCGTTCAGACCCCCGTATATGAGGGTATGATAGTAGGTGAGTCCCCCAAGGTCGGCGATATCGCAGTAAACGTCTGCAAGAAGAAGCAGCTTACCGCTATCCGTTCCACCGGTGCAGACGAGGCGCTTCGCCTTGTCCCCCCCAAGATCATGTCTCTTGAGGAAGCCATTGAGTTTATTGCGGACGACGAGTTGATGGAAGTAACCCCCAAGTCTCTCCGCCTCAGAAAACGCATCCTTGACACCGCCTCCCGCCTTAAGGCTCAGAGTAAGAAGAACAAATAATTAACAGAAATCACGTAAAAGTCAGAGGACGAAGAATTCGCAGATTCTTCGTCCTCTTTTCTTAATAAACGCTCATATTGCAGACAGAATTGTATTGAGGTAGACGAATTCACAAATTTATGATATAATTTACTCATGAGGTATAGCGAAACTATACTTTGCCTACACATATAGGTTCTTCAGTTTAAAGTCAAAACACCGTATAATTTGTATTAGATAATAATTTTTTGGAGGTTAGTATGTCTATAGGAGAAACGATTAAAAAATTACGAACCGCAAAAAAACTCACGCAAGAAGAACTTGCTTCACTTCTCGGCATCACCTCCAAGGCTGTCTCTCAGTGGGAGTGTAACAGAACGTCTCCCGATATTTCACAAATTCCGGTTTTATGTAATTTATTTCAGATATCTTCAGATCAGCTATTGAATATAAACTTACCGAAAACCGAAAAAGAAAAACAAGGTATTTTACACAGATACTATGAACTATCAAGAAAAGGCTACTTAAAAGAAAGCTGGGAACTTTTGCAGGAAAGCATTGCGGATTTCCCGAACGATTACTCTATCATGGCTCATCTTTCTATTTGCGGAAACAGACTTTGTAAATTTTCTGAAATTGACGAACGTGAAAAAGACTTAATCAGAAATCAGTGTGCTGAATACTGCAAAAGAATATTAGACGGATGTACGGATGATTTCATCCGCCACTCCGCTGTTTCAAACCTTTGCAATTATTATGCCGAAAAAGGTGATATCCTTAAAGCAGAAGAACTTGCCGGTAAGATGCCGATCATAGTAATGAGTCAAGAGTTTTTGTTTTCAAACATGTATAACGGAACAAAGCAAAAGGATGCAAAACAGAGACTCAAGCAAATTCTCCTTGATCTTCTTCTCAAGCGTTTTGAATCAAATTGCAAACTGGACTCCGGAGAAAACTTATATTCATCTGAGGAAATGGCAATTTTACGAGAGAAAAAGATTGCTATTTTGGAGTTATTGTTTGAAGACGGGGATTTCGGCTTTTACAGTGCAGGCCTGTCTGATTTCCATGAAGCAACCGCACGTCATTATGCATCATTGGGTAATGTTGAGAGAGCATTAGATCATTTAGAAAAAGCTGTAAAATTGGCAATTGATTTTATAACGTTTATGCAAAACGAGACATTCACCCATACATCAATTTTTCTCAAAGGAATGATTGAAAAATCGAGTAATGTTTCACTGAGCGGTACGGATAATCAAGCAGCTCAGACTCTGGCAAATATGGGACGTAAGGAATACGACATCGTAAGAGAAACAGAAAAATTTAATAAATTTTCTGCAATGCTTGAGCCTTATATCAATGTCAAATTATGAGTGAAAATTCTAAACTTTACGCAAAAGAGTATTACAAATATACCGAGCTGTTATCAAATGGAAACGTATATTATATACTAATATCTAAAGGATTGCTTCTAAAACCAATATTGCCGATATGGTTGTGTCTTCTCGGGTTATTTTCAGTACGCAACAATATATTTTTCGCTATGGTAGGTTTACCTTCACTCATCATTTTTTCCGTTTTTCTGATTGCGTTTTTCCCAATATGGCAGTCTTTTAATATTTCAGCAAAAGCATATATTGTATTCCACAGCACTTTAATAATTATTTTAAAAATAATCTCAATACCCGTTTCTATGTTGTTGGAGGTATTATGGACTTTATGTTTTTAACCGATAACGATCAAACGATGCTTAATTTTGATCCTCAATCGAAAATTGTTTCCAAAGATAAATTCTTTGAGTGTGCTAAAAAATATATCAGCACTAATAAAAAAGTCCTACTGCAAAGACAAGCTTTGTTTTCCGATATACTAAAGATCACCGGCCTCGAAGTTTTTTTGATCTCTCTATCAGAAAAACTCGCAGAATACATCCCTCTTATGAAGCTGAAACAAGCAACAAGCACCGAGGAAAAGCTTTACAGCCTTTTATACCCAACTGTTTATATTGAACTTGTCAGATTTGTTTATGAAGAGCTTTTCTCGGTTAAAGACAGTATTTCATCCGAATCATTAAGACATCTTTACGAACTTGCAAAAGACGACATTGAATCTAATGAATACAGACAGCTTGAGCGTTATTATGGAAAAAATGCAGATAAGCTTCGTTCTGTAAACAGCGTGACGCTCGGTATTAATCTCAACGTACTGTATCAGCCAACAGAAGCAGGAATTATTTCTTTGAACAAAGAGAAATTCAAGTCAGGAGATCTGCTTGACAGAATAATCAAATTAGATTTTGAAAAAGACGAATTCCATTGTATAGCACCAATCACCGTAATTGATAAAAAACTTGGTTTCGAGGTAAGCCAACAAGTGAACTACGCCTTTCTGAATGCTATGGAAAAAGTACTCAGCTGCGGGTTCCACCATTGCAGTAACCGTATGTTATACTATATTAAAGAATCACTTGCAAAATATTTTGAATACATTGACTCTTTGAAATTTATACTTGAAGCAGTCAAACGCATAAAAGTTTTTAAGGATAAAAATATCCCCTTGTGTTTTCCATCTATCAGCCGGGACAGAACGTTTAATGTTGTTTCATTATATGATGATTCACTATGCCGCATAAAAGAGAAAAGCGAAATCGTACCAAATACAGTGTGCCTTGAAAACGGTGTTTGCTGTTATATTCTCACGGGTCCCAACAGTGGGGGAAAAACAGTATTTATCAATTCTCTTACCGCCGCACAGTATTATTTTCAACTTGGTATGCCGATTCCTGCAAAGGAAGCCTCTCTTCCGATATGTGACGCTATATTTAAAATATCCGTTGAAGAACAAGCAAAAGTTGATCCGGTCGGTAGGTTTGAGAAAGAATGTATTTCTCTGTCGGAGGTCTTAAAAAAATTCACTCCGAACAGCTTAGCACTTATTGACGAAGCATTTACTTCAACTTCTGCCACTGAAGCCCTGCCGATCGCGGCGAACTTTATCAGTGAACTCTGTAATATCGGCGGTAAATGTATTTTCATTACACATTATCACGAGCTTTGTGAGAAACAGCCGAAAATCGCCAAGCACGGAGAGAGGGTAGATTATCTGCACACCGAAGCTCACGGTGATCATCGAAGCTACGCTATTCAAAATGGGAAAGCAAAATCCAATAGCTATGCACAAAGTATCGCAAAAAAATACGGATTAATAGAGGAGTAATATCTGTCTTTACGTATGCGATATCAAATTTACTATCCGCAAAAAAAGTCTACTTAACACTCAGATAAAGAAAAGAATGATAAAAAGCCATATAAAAGTAAGTTCCCGTAAGCATGATATCCCCCCCGACAGAAAGATCTGTCGGGGGGTTATGCTAATGAGATAAAAACGAATTTATCTTTTATCGCAAAATTTTAGTTTCGTTTCACAAACGTGTAGCAGTTATTCTTCTGAATATAATTCATCGTAGTACCAACGCATAGGGTTTTCATAGATATATTTTAAAATTTCTTGATAATCTTCCAAACCTCTGATAACGTGATCGTGAAAGCCTCGTTGCCAAATATTCATACCATTTTCTTTATTGCAAAATCTTTTGAATGTCGAGACAAATTGCGATACCATAGATGTCTGTTTCGTAGGGGTCGACGTCCTCGGCGACCCGTAATCTCGAACCGACAATAAAATATGAATAAGATTTGGCATGATGACATATTGATCTACGGTTATATTCTCATAAAATTCATTCATTTGTTTTATGTGTTTATCCGCAATAATTCCGTTTTTTTCGGGTCGCCCAGGACGTCGACCCCTACGATACGAGATAAAATTTGTCGTCTACCCTCTGTACATATTGTTATGAAGTATGCTCCTGTAGAGCTATAATCAAAAATCTGTAACCTTGTCGGTTTTCTCTTAGGTAATTCCTTTTTATTTTCCATTTTCATCACCGAATCCATTATAATACAAATGTTCTAAAAAGACAAGACTGCATCCGTATGGTAACGGTAAACAAGCTAACCGTATTTCAGATATTATTCAAGCAATACTTGTTTGGTAAACAACTGATTGATTATTGATTATCATCCGTTTTTATGGTACCATAAAACCACACCGGTAAATAAAACATCAGGAGGGATCCTATGAACATCAAAATAGGAGAAAAGATCAGGCAGTTGCGTCAGCGTGACGGAAGAAAGCAGGAGGACCTCGCAAATGCTCTCGGAGTCAGCTGTCAGGCGGTTTCCCGTTGGGAAGCAAACGGCGGTTACCCCGATATGGAGCTGATCCCCACTATTGCAAACTACTTTAACGTAAGCATAGACGAGCTGTTCGGCTACAGTAAGGACAGAGAAGAAAAGTTAAGATCAATACTTGAAAAGGCGGATAGCTTCCTTAATTGGCAGGGAGATATGACGGAATGCGTGGAGATGCTCCGCCATGCCGCCGAGGAATTCCCATCAGAGCCCCGGATACTGATAAAGCTGGGATATGCTCTGAGCATACACGGATGGAGAAAATACGGTGCAAAGAGCTATACCGTCGACGGCTCCGATTATGCTCACGAGGACACGGAATACAACTCCGGAAACGTTTATTGGCAGGAGGAGATAACGGTATTTGAAAAGGTTCTCGGCATGGATATTCCCTCCGAGGACAGAGACATTATTACCATGATGCTGGTGACCGTTTACGCAAAAATGGGCTATAACGACAAGGCAAAGACTCTTGCGGAAAAGCAAAACTCCCTCCGCGTCAGTCGTGAATTGCTGATGGGAAAAGCAACGGAGGCTGAAGAGCGTGACAAATACTACGGAGAGGCTATTATTGAACTTTTAACGGAGCTAAAGACCGTTATTTGCTATTCGGTAGGAACCAAGGTTTCATTATTCACAAGTCCCAATGGAGTAAAGCTGTATTTAGACCTTGCACATTTATACGAATCAATTTTCGGTGAGGAAAACTGCGGATATGCTCACTTCCATATCAGAGACCTGTATCTGAATGCGGCTGTAAGTACGGCACGACACGTCAAAGACCCGGAAACGGCCTTTGAATATTTCAAAAAAGCATTCGCGCACCACAAAAAGTACACGTCTATGCACTGTACAGGAGAATACAGATACACCGCTCCGCTGTTAGAAAAGGTGACCTTCCCCAGCGAAAACTTCCCGGTCATTCCCGACTATTTCTGGAAAAGCCATCTCAGTGTTTTCACCGATGAGCTTATCTCACTCATAAGATCCGACCCAACTTTTGACGAATGCTTTGAATCATAAATTCATATAACAACAAAAGCCAACCTTATACGCTATCTAAGATACAGACAGCATCAGGTTGGCTTTTTTTATTTATTTTTACACTTTGGCTTCACAATATACGGTGCAAGCTCATTGAGCACCGAGAAGCCGAGGATGAAAATTCCGCCGATGATCTGAAGGGGTGTTATCTCCTCGCTTAAGATAAACACGGATATAAGCACCGCAATCATGGGATCGATATAGCTGAGCATAGACGCGCTCTGGCCGCTGAGTCCGCCGAGGCCTGAAAAATACATACAGTAAGTAACTCCGGTGTGCACCGCACCAACGGTGACGAGAGCCGCTATTCCCCGCCCGTCAAGTGAGGTAAGATTAAATCCACCCGTGACGGAAACGTAAGGAATAAGAATCGCCGATGCTACCGCAAACTGCAAGAAGGTACGCTTGATACCGTCGATATTACGCATACGCTTATTTGCAAGCACCACCGTTGCGTAAAGACAGGCGGCGGCAAGCCCGAGGGCAATACCGATGATATCGTTCTTTCCTGCTCCGCCGATGCCGGTTATCAGCACCAGACCCGCGGTAGACATAATAAAGCAGACTATCTGCAGAGTGGTGACCCTCTCTTTGAAAAATACCGGGGACAAAACCGTTACTATTACCGGAGCCATATAATAGCTGAGGGTAGCGGTCGATACCGTGGTGTATTTATATGCCTCAAACAGGAATATCCAGTTTGCGCCGAGAGCCACGCTTGACACAAGAAGTACGGCAACGTGACCCTTCAGATCTCCCAAAGAGATTTTATTCTTTGTGATAAAAAGATATATACCCACAAGCACCACGGCCATTAAGGTTCGGTACAGTGCTATCTCCCCCGATGGAAGAGGAATATACTTTACGAACAACGGTATGGTGCCGAAGATCGCCATTGCGGCGGCAACGAGAAAACGCGGAGAACGGAAAAGCTTCATGTGGCTTATCTATGTTCGCGAATAAATTCATCCATGAGCTCAAGAGCACGTGTAATATGCTTGACGGAATATGCGTAGGAGATTCTGGCATTTCCCTCTCCGCAAGCACCAAAAGCGGTACCGGGAACGATAGCAACACCCTTCTCGAATATCAACCTTTCCGCAAACTCCTCAGAGGTCATACCGAAGCCGCTGATATTGGGAAATACATAGAAGGCACCCTCCGGCTCAAAGCAATCAAGTCCTATCTCTCGCAGAGATTTAACGATAAAACGGCGGCGGCGGTCGTACTCGCCCTTCATGTATTCAATATCCTCATCACCGTTGATCATAGCCTCAAGAGCGGCATACTGGCATGTAGTGGGTGCGCACATTATCGCAAACTGATGTATCTTCAGCATATGCTCTGCGATCTCACGGGGGGCACAGACGTAACCGATTCTCCATCCGGTCATTGCATACGCCTTTGAAAAACCGCTTGCGATCACCGTTCTCTCGTGCATACCGTCAAGGGTAGCAATAGATACGTGCTTACGGCCGTATGTAAGCTCGGAATATATCTCGTCAGACAACACCGCAATATCGGTACCTCTGAGTATTTCTGCAATAGGCTCAAGCTCTTCCTTTGTCATAATCGCGCCGGTAGGGTTATTGGGATAAGGAAGAATGAGAAGCTTTGTCTTGGGGGTAATAGCCGCTTTAAGCTCCTCGGGAGTGAGCTTGAATTTATTTTCTTCTTTTGTGTTAATAATAACGGGTTTACCGCCTGCCAACTGCACAAGAGGCTCGTAGCAGACGAATGCCGGCATGGGAATGATGACCTCGTCACCCGGTCCCACCAAGGCACGGATGGCAATATCTATCGCTTCACTGCCGCCCACGGTAACAATGATCTCCTTTGCAGGATCATATTTCAAACTGAATCTTCTGTTAAGATAGTCGGATATAGCCTCTCTCAGCTCGATAGTACCGCTGTTTGAGGTGTAATAGGTTTTGCCCTTCTCAAGGCTCTCTATACCCGCCTCTCTGATATGCCATGGCGTCTCAAAGTCAGGCTGTCCCACCGTCAGCGAGATAACATCCTTCATCTCGTTGAGCATATCAAAAAATTTTCTGATACCGGAGGGCTTAATGTTTCTCGCCGTAGACGCAACCAGCTTGGTGTAGTCTATCATACGGGTGAATTACCTCTTTCGTCAACTTCTTTTGTTCCGTAAATGATACCCTTGTCCTTGTACTTACAAAGAACGAAGTGGGTAGCGGTAGAAACGATGGCATCCATGGGGGCGATCTTCTGTGCTACAAAAAGAGCGACCTCCTTCATGGTCTTTCCCTCTATCATTACCGCAAGGTCAAAGCCGCCGGACATAAGATAAAGGCTTCTTACCTCGGGATAGTTGTAGATCTTCTCCGCAACTCTGTCAAAGCCGCGATCGCGCTGAGGAGTAACCTTCAGCTCGATAAGAGCGTTAACGCACTCACGGTCGGTCTTATCCCAGTCTATCATCGCCTGATAACCGAGAATAACACCCTCTTTTTCATACTCATCTATCATCTGTTTGATATCACCGATCTCTTTACCAAGCATTACGGCAAGCTGATCGGGAGTAAGTCTGCCATCTTCTTCAAGGAGCTTAAGCAATTTATTCATTAATCTGTCCTCCGTTTTTATTTTTTCAGTTTATCTATTACTCTGTCAAAGGAAAGTCCGTATTTATCTGTTATATCCTTAGCATAGCTCTTACCATCAGGACGGCGGCGAATTATCTTAAAGCTGCGTTTACCATCGGTTATATCGGCAACGATGGAGTCTATACCGACACCGCCGTGCTCCCGCCCCTTTGCGCTTATCTCATCAACTCGTGCCGCAAGCTCGTGAAGATGTGTGGAGAATATACCTCTGCAACCGATGACCGAGAATGCCGCAAGAAGCTCTGCCGCAATATAGGATGCCTCGTACGCACCGGTGGAAGACAGAGACTCATCAAGGAGTATCATACTGTCTCCGTCAACTCTATCAAGTATCTCGCCAAGGCGGGCACACTCCTCACCCAGACGACCCTTGTCGATAGTGTCACCGCTCTCCGCCGGGAAATGTGTAAACAGTGAGCTTACAGGACTGAGAGAAAGACTGTCCGCAGTTACGGGAAGACCAAGCTGTGCCATTACCTGAGCGGAACCGATGGCGCAGGTTATTACCGACTTACCGCCTCTGTTGGGACCTGTGAGCACGAAGATCCTACCGTCATCGTCAAACCTAATATCATTCTTTACGATGTCCGTTTCTGCCCTGAGAGAAACGTCGGGGTTATAAAGCCCGCGAGCCGAGAAAGCCTTCTCCTCAGTGGGAAGTATCTCGGGCATAGTAGTATTTCCACCTCTTTCCTCAAGTGTGGAGATAAACTTCGCACCCTTAACAAGAAGCTCTATCTCAGGCATAAGCTGAATGAGGAAATCTGTATTTTCAAGAACGTATTCGTTGACTATCTTTCGCCATCCCTTTACCGAAGCCTTGAACACGTCGTTTATAGCAGAATTAAAGGCGTGAGACAATGCCATACGGCGGTTCTCATTCTGCGAACGGTCAAATGGAACAAGGGGCGCTATACAGGTGTACTCATCATTTTTGAAGTTAAATCTGAGTATCTTCTCAAGGATATCACCGGACTTAAACTCTACCGGATTTATCGAAAGCACTCCTGCATCGGTGGGACGAAGCTGACCGTCAAGATTAACTCCGACGGTAATACTCTTTATCTCCCTTACTCTGCCGGAAAGTGCAGTCAGCTTCTCGTTAAGCTCCTTATAATAATCACTCTCGGTAAGTGTAGCGATCGTACTTATCATTCTCGCCACAGCCTCGCTCTTCACACGGTCACCAAGACCCGCAAAGCCATCCCTGAGCTTCTCAATGCAGGATATATACAGCTCTATCTCGGTGATACTGGTAAGATAGCTTTCTGTATCCTCTCCGTTTCCGCTGTCAAGTCGGCGAAGCTCTATGATATCGTTGAGTATCGGAAAGACAGATGTGAGAGCACGTCCGATCTCCGGAACTTCCTTAATATCGGAAAACACCTTCTGACGGAATCTTATGGTTTCAGGATCCTTTGTAAAAAAATCGGAAAGCTGAGCACTCTTCAGCTCAAGATATTCTCCGAGGCCGATAGACTCGATAACATCCTCTGAGATATCAGGTCGGAGTTCTCCGGTTTCATGTCTTCTTTTTGTCTCCTCATCGGGATACAAAAGACTGAAATGCTCGTCTATTATCATAACAATCTCCTTTTAGCCGATTTTTTTCATAACAGGCTTTCCGTCATGAAAAACTGTAATGTACTTAAATCCGGCTGAAGCAAGAAATTCGTATGTTTCTTTGATTCCCGCACCAACGAACTCCGCACCATGCGAGTCGGAGCCGCAGGTCATCATCTCGCCGCCCAGCTGTCTGTACAGCTTTATAAGCTCGTGAGTGGGCATCGTGATATGTGAAGGATCACGTAAAGTAGAGGTATTTACCTCAAGTGCCTTGCCCTTTTCTATAACCTTTTTCAGAAAGGTGTGTATCTCATCATCAAACTTTGAAAAATCAAACTCTTTTCCTGCGCGCCTTACGTATCTGTGCATATAGGTAAAATGACCTATCGTGCTTATCTCCTCAAAATCACACAGATCAAGAAGAGCAACAAGACTTTCTCTGAACAGCTTCTCAATATGCTGTATAGTCATTTTCCCGTAGTCAAAGAATGAAAAATCCGGCACACCGGGAAGATTATGAAGCGAACCGATGATGTATTCATATCCGAGCTCGGGAAGAACACTACGGGCATATTCGGGATACTCCCCGGCCTGCCCAAGCTCTATACCGTAGGCTACGTACAGCTTATCCTTATATTTTTCCTTGGCGGCCAATACGTCACGGCGAATACCGTCGGTATCCGTCTTATCGTATATACCTTCTACCTCACCGTTCATTTCAAAATGGTCGGTAATGGCAAGCTCACTGAGTCCTCTTTCTATCGCGACGCGGCAGAGCGCATCCACCTCGCCCTCAGAGGTGCGAGGGCCGTCAAATGAATATTTTGTATGAGTATGACAATCGGCTAAAAACATATATACACTTCCCGAAGATAATATTTTTCCATTCTATCAGTATATTATACCACAGCTTGTTCTGTTTGAAAAGGGTATTTTTTAAGATAAACAAAAAAAGCGGAGAACTTCTCCGCTTTCACTGTTATCTCTATTACTTGATCCACCATTCGGGGGTTATTTCGCCAAGCTTTACGGTACGTCCCTCGGCATAATCGAGCATTATTTCTATATCGTAATATTTCCCTGCCATAAGCTGTACCATAAGCTCACGGCACGCGCCGCAGGGTGCACCGCTTGAGCCGTCGGGCATGATACACAGCACCTTGTCTATCTCCTGCTCGCCGTTTGTGATCATACTGAAGATCGCATTTCTCTCAGCGCAGACACCCAATCCCGAGCAGGTATCGATGCATACCCCGGTATATATTTTCCCAGTGCTTGATAGCACCGCCGCCGCAACCTCGCCGCAGGAAACGTAGTCGGAAATTTTACGTTCGCCAAGCACAGCCTTGGCCGCCTCGTACATTTCTGTCCAGATCTTTTCCATAACGTTCTCCATATCAATATAGATTTATTGTTTTTTAGTCAATGATGGGTTTGACAGAGATCCTCTCTCTGAAATACAAATGACTATGATCGATCCCACACCCGGATGATATAACCCCTCCGTCACATAATAGAGTAAAAGATAACACTAATCTCTCTACAATAAAAAAGGCAGAAAACATTGTCAAAGGTTACACAAAAAGCAAAAACACGGCCTCGGCCGTGTTTTTTGGTACTGACGAAACTGTAAGCCGGGTTCTGTAGAAAAAATCACTTTTTTCCCGCGACCATCTATCTTTGCTGTGAGTTACCCCACAGCTCCGGGGAAATCCCCGCGCCACCCGCAGGTATCGGCCGGGCAGACCGACCTGCATACGGTGTTGCTTCGGATAGGG
>JAFYMF010000014.1 GCA_017556745.1 Clostridia bacterium | reverse complement strand
TAAAAAAATATGATTCTGAATTTGCAAAAAGCATTGCAGAAAGATATATAAATGCAGATTTTACCGACAACGAAAACATTTATATTGATAAAATCGGTTACCGCATAGATTATTTACAATCTATCGTTAAGGGTTAAAGGTAAAAAAGATATGAGAGAAAACAAAATCTCTCATATCTTTTTTTGGCACCCCATAAAATTTTGTGTAAAATAACTTCCAATCAAACCATGCCTGCGCGTCAGGCATAGTTGTCCTTCCACCTCGTATTAGCCGCACTCCCGGAAGTCAGGCTCGTTATGCGCGCTTCGGTGTGAATGACGCGGCTGGCTTTCGGGAACACTAACGGCAGAGGGGGATTCTTTCATACGGTTTCTCTTCCTTCAAAAAGGATCCGCAGCTGATTCGACACCATGTCCCAGTTTCGACAAACAACAGTCCAGTGATTCACAATATTCTGTGACGCAAGATACAACATTTTCCGCAGAGAGTCATCATTTGTGAATGACGGCTTGTTTTTCGTAATCTTACGGAACTGACGATTCAAACCTTCGATGATATTCGTCGTATATATGATCTTCCGAACCTCTGCAGGATATGCAAAAAACGTGGAAAGAATATCACAGTTCTCCTCCCAGCTTCTCACACAGCTGGGATAGTTTTTTGCCCATTTGTCCTTGAATTCAATCAATCCGCTCATAGCTTCGTCTTCGTTGACAGCACCGTAAATCTTCTTCAGGTCCGCCATCACTTCCTTCATGTCCTTCCAATTTACATACTTCGTGGAAGAGCGGATCTGATGAATGATACACCGCTGAATCTGGGACTTTGGGAAAGCCGCGCCTATAGCTTCTCTGAAGCCGGAAAGACCGTCTACACAGAAGACATAAACATCCTTCACACCACGATTTTCGAGATCATTCATCACAGACAGCCAGAACTTTGCGCTTTCGTTTTCACCGATCCATGTACCAAGAATATCCTTATGGCCATCCATACGGATTCCCAGAACCACATATGCCGCCTTGGTGATATACCGGGGATCTTCTTTCACCTTGTAGTGGATGGCGTCCATGAAGATGAACGGATAGACACTTTCCAGCGGACGGTTCTGCCATGTATTCACTTCCGGTGTGACCTTCTCTACGATCTTGCTCACCAGTCCGTCGGAGATTTCCACATCGTACAAGTTCTTGATCTGCTCGGAAATGTCTCTCTGACTCATCCCACAGGCATACAGCGCGAGAATTTTTTCTTCCATACCGTCGGCATTCCGGCTGTATTTGCCGATGATTTTCGGCTCATACTCACCGTTTCTGTTCGAAAATACATCCAATGGGATGAACCTGTTCTATCACATGTACCCCATATGTTGTGTTTTGTTATTGACAAAGGGTACTATATATGGTATAATCTACACAATGTTAACTATCAGTATCTTTACATAGATACGTGTAAGTCACGAATATAAGTTAAATGTCATAAGGAGAGTGCCATATGTATCAGGTAATTAAGAGAGACGGCAAGGTTGTAAATTTTGATATATCTAAAATCAGTGCCGCAATCACCAAGGCTTTTGAAGCACAGAACAGACAGTACAATACCGATATTATAGATCTGCTTGCCCTTAAAGTAACTGCGGATTATGAAAAGAAGATCAAAGACGGCAAGGTTTCCGTTGAGGATATTCAGGATAGTGTTGAGTCTGTACTTATTAGCGCGGATTACGCAGATGTAGCAAAGTGTTATATTCTTTACAGAAAACAGCGTGAGCGTATTCGTAACATGAAGTCCACTATCCTTGACTATAAGGATGTTGTTGACCAGTACGTTAAGGCTACTGACTGGCGTGTTAAAGAGAATTCCACTGTTACTTATTCTGTCGGTGGACTTATTCTCAGCAACTCAGGCGCTATCACTGCTAACTATTGGCTTTCTGAAATATATGATGATGAGATTGCTAATGCACACAGAGAGGGTGATATCCATATTCACGACCTCTCTATGCTTACAGGATACTGCGCAGGTTGGTCTCTTAAGCAGCTTATTCAGGAAGGCCTCGGAGGTATTCCAGGAAAAATAACCTCTTCTCCTGCAAGTCATCTTGCTACTCTTTGTAACCAGATGGTAAACTTCCTCGGAATAATGCAGAATGAGTGGGCAGGCGCTCAGGCGTTCTCATCATTTGATACCTATCTTGCGCCTTTTGTTAAGGTGGACAACCTTTCTTACCGTGAGGTTAAGAAGTGCATCGAGTCATTTATTTACGGTGTAAATACTCCCAGCCGTTGGGGTACTCAGGCACCTTTCTCCAATATTACTCTTGACTGGGTAGTTCCTAATGACCTTGCAGAACTTAATGCTATCGTCGGCGGCAAGGAAATGGACTTCAAGTACAAGGATTGTAAGAAAGAAATGGACATGGTCAACCGTGCGTTTATCGAGGTAATGCTTGAAGGTGACGCTAACGGACGCGGATTCCAGTATCCCATTCCTACCTATTCAATCACTCGTGATTTTGATTGGTCCGACACTGAGAATAATAGACTTCTCTTTGAGATGACCGCTAAATACGGTACTCCTTACTTCTCAAACTACATTAACAGCGATATGGAACCCAGCGATATTCGTAGTATGTGTTGCCGTCTCCGTCTTGATCTTCGCGAGCTTCGTAAGAAGTCCGGTGGTTTCTTCGGTAGCGGTGAGTCAACCGGTTCTGTCGGCGTTGTTACCATCAATATTCCCAGAATCGCTTATCTTTCTGAAAACCGCGAGGATTTCTTCCGCCGTCTGGACAGAATGATGGATATTTCTGCGCGTTCTCTTAGCATAAAGAGAACCATTATCTCAAAGCTTCTTGACGAGGGACTTTATCCTTATACTCGCCGTTATCTCGGAACATTCGACAATCACTTTTCTACCATTGGTCTCGTTGGTATGAACGAGGCTTGTCTCAATGCAAGATGGATCCAGAAGGATCTTACTCACTACGATGCTCAGGAGTTTACAAAGGATGTTCTCAACCATATGCGTGAGAGACTTTCCGATTATCAGGAGCAGTACGGTGATCTTTACAACCTCGAGGCTACTCCTGCTGAATCTACCAGCTATCGTCTTGCTAAATTTGACGTTAAGCGTTATCCCGATATTATTACCGCTTCTGAGGGTGATGCAGCACCTTATTACACCAACAGTTCTCATCTCCCTGTAAATTATACTGAAGATATTTTTGAGGCTCTTGATATTCAGGATGAGCTTCAGACCCTTTACACCTCGGGTACTGTGTTCCATGCGTTCATCGGTGAGAAGATGCCTACCTGGGAGTCTGCGGCTAATCTCGTAAGAAAGATTGCAGAGAACTATAAGCTTCCTTATTACACTCTTTCTCCTACTTATTCAGTATGTAAGAACCACGGTTATCTCAACGGTGAAATCTACAAGTGTCCTGATTGTTCTGCTGTCACTGAGGTATATAGCCGTATAACCGGTTATTACCGTCCTGTACAGAACTGGAACGAGGGTAAGTCCGCTGAATTTAAGGCTCGTAAGCTTTACAATGTTATGGGTGATTATTCTCCTAAGGCTAAACCGGAGGTAGCTTCTTCTAAAGTTAACAATGAGGTTTCTTCCTCATGTGGTTGTGAGAAAGAAGTGATGCTGTTTACTACTAAAACCTGTCCTAACTGTAAGATTGCTAAGGCAATGCTTGATAAGGCAGGAATTGGGTATACTGTTATAGATGCAGAAGAGGACAGAGCTCTCACAGAACAGTTCGGCATAAGTCAGGCTCCAACTCTTGTTGTTGTTGACTCTGACAATGTCGAGCAGTATATCAATGCATCAAATATTAAGAAATTTGTTGAAGGAAAATAACAAATAATATGTATGATGTTATTATCATAGGCGCGGGAACTGCAGGCCTCACGGCTGCAATTTATTCTGCCAGAGCAGGGAAACGAGTTATTGTGATCGAAGGCTCTACTATCGGCGGACAGATAGCCACATCTCCTCGTGTCGAAAATTATCCCGGTATAATGCAGATATCCGGTATGGAGTTTTCCGACAGACTATTTGAGCAGGCGACCGCTCTCGGTGTTGAACTCGAGATTGATACCGTTGTCGGTATAACTGATAATGGCGGTATAAAGACAGTTACTACCGAATATGGTAGCTTTGAGGGTAAGGCTGTAATAATTGCTACTGGTGTCAAGCACAGAAAGCTTGGTGCAAACGGCGAAGATAAGTATTCCGGTCGCGGTGTTTCATACTGTGCGATATGTGACGGTGCATTTTATAAAGACAAAACTGTTGCTGTCATTGGCGGCGGCAGTTCGGCTCTTATTTCTGCAGATCTTCTTTCTGACGGATGTGAAAAGGTTTATCTTATTCATAGACGGAGTGAGTTCAGGGGGGAAGAGAAGATACTCAGCGGTCTTCGCGCTAAGGCTAATGTTGAGATAGTGTGCGATACTGTTGTTGACGAGATATTCGGTGATGAAAAGGTTACCGGAGTCACTCTCCGCAATGTAAGCACAGAGAAAATAAAAAATGTTTCCCTTGACGGTGTTTTTGTGTCAGTAGGACAGACGCCCGAGAATGCCGCATTTTCTTCGCTGGTTGAACTTGATGAATATGGATATATAGTTGCAGGGGAAGATACAAAAACCTCGTCAGAGGGGATTTTTGCCGCTGGAGACTGTAGAACAAAGGCAATTAGACAGCTTACAACCGCTGCGGCCGACGGTGCAGTAGCAGCCCTTGCTGTCTGTGACTATCTCAGATAAATTGAAAATAAAAGCGGGTTAATATTTTATGAGAATTGCTCTAGTAGGAGATCTTCAGTATTGGTCTATTGAAGAAGAAAATATAATTCCCAAAATGAAGGAAATCGGTTCCCTCGAACCGGATTTTGCGGTTATTATGGGAGATACAGGTGGTCCCAAATGTACAAGTATAGACGGGTACAGAGATACGGCTGAGTTGGCTAAAAATCTTAAGTGTCCATATCATCTTATATTCGGAAATCATGATGTTGAGTGCTGTCCGGAGGAGTATGATAACTTTTACCCGGAAGTGGATTATAAGGAGATATTCGGGTCGAACCATTACCGTTCATTTGTATTAAACGGTGTGCTTTTGATATGTATTTCCGTTGAGAAACAACCTAAAGAAATGATGCGGACCGTGCATGGAGTATATGTTTCGGATGAACAATTTAAGTGGGTGGAAAATGAACTGATTTCCCACAAAGGAATGCCAACGGTTATTATTGCTCATGCACCCGTGATTGGCAACGGTTTCCGATGTTTTAGACCGATGCACACTTCGTCTCAGGATACATATCTTGATCATACCTACAATGCTAAACGTTGGCCGGCATTGCTAAAAAACTATCCACAAATCAAGGCATGGTGCAGTGCACATTTCCATATGGGACATGATTATGATACAGCTATTACTTATAAATATGGTGTTACGCATATATCCTGCAGTGTAATTACTGACAGCCGCGACGGTAGTTGTCAGACGCGTATAATGGATATAACCGATGACCAAAAGATACTGGTATCCACTTTCGATCATTCGGAAAACACTTTCAAGCAAGATTCTGTTATTGATCTTACAGTAACGGAAAAACCAAGTGGAAGAGTTGCTGTTCCTATACAAGGTGAAATTTTGCTTGGTGATGACGAACCTGTAAATTGCTGGTGTTTTGAAAAACTCGGACGTTACTTTATTTCTACAAAAAATAAAGTTTTGTGGGACTATGATTATGATACCAACGAATTTCTCGGTGCGCTTACACTCGAGCATTTTGTGGATGAACTGTATGTCAGCGGTGATAGACTCATTATGTGCTATGAGGGTAAGGTAGGTTCTGTTGACGTGAATTCAAGAGACCGTTTTGACTGTATGGCAGCTTTTGCACCGCAGAAATTGGTTATAGAGGATTCAATATACGGTACACCATTGCCGCGTGTGGAATTTACTACTCGACTTGCAAAAGAAGGTCTTTATATTTCCGTTTGCGAATAATCAATTTTATACAGTAATTAGTTTATAAAAAACAGGAAGAGAAATGAATCTCTTCCTGTTTTTTATATATCACTTTGAACTTGAAATCAAAGATTGTAATACTTATCAAATTCTGCGGGATGAGGAATATTTGCAAGCTGACGGCATTCCTCGCGCTTTGCTTTGATGAAGTTGGTAATAAGCTCCTTCGGGAATACACCACCTGCGGTGAGATAATCGTTATCTGCCTCCAGTGCATTAAGTGCTTCATCAAGAGAGGTGGGAAGGTGGTGAAGCTTAGCCTTCTCCTCATCACTGAGGTGATAGAGGTTCATGTCGTAGGGACCCCAACCGTTTGCATGAGGATCTATCTTGTTCTTGATTCCGTCAAGACCTGCCATGAGGATAGCAGCATAACAGAAATATGGGTTACAGGTTGCATCGGGGTTACGAAGCTCGAATCTGCGCTTATCGGGAGACTTTGCATAAGCAGGAATACGAATTACAGCACTTCTGTTAGAGGTAGCATAACCAACGGTAACAGGTGCCTCAAATCCGGGAACGAGACGTTTAAAGGAGTTGGTGCTGGGATTGGTGATCGCACAAAGAGAATTGATATGCTTAAGGAGACCACCCATGAAATAATGAGCATTTTCGCTGAGGTGAGCATATCCGTTATCGTCAGAAAATACAGGCTCACCATCCTTGAGAAGAAGCATATGAACGTGCATACCGCTTCCTGCCTCGCCGTAAATAGGCTTGGGCATAAAGGTTGCAGATTTTCCGTACTTAAGGGCAGTGTTATGAATGATGTACTTGATCATCATTGTTGCATCAGCCATCTTAGACATTTCACCAAGCTGGGGCTCAATCTCAAACTGACCGGATGCAGCTACCTCGGGATGGTGGTAATTTATCTCAATACCGGCATCCTTCATGTGAAGACACATTTCGCTACGGCACTCATAAGCAACGTCGAAGGGCTTTGCAATGTGGTAAGCCTTCTGTTTGGGAACGATACGACCGAGACCCTCAACACCACTGTTCCAGTATGACTGCTGTGCATCAATAGAAACACCGATATTGTTGGGCTGAACTTCCCATCCAACCTGATCAAAGAGATAGAACTCAAACTCAGGAAGTATCATCATGGTATCTGCGATACCTGAATCTCTCATATATTTTTCTGCGGCAAGAACTATATTACGGGGGTACTGAGCCAGCGGACGGTTAGCAGGTGAGTCAATGATCATTGCATTACCGGTCATAGAAAGTGTAGGAATATCGCAGAAAGGATCGATTACTGCGGTGTCAGGATCGGGAATGAATACCATATCGCTCTTTTCAACAACTGCATAACCGTAATTGGATGCATCAAATCCTATACCACTCTCCATAAGCTTGTCAGAGAAATTTTCTGCAGGAATAGTAACGTGACGGTACTGACCATTAATGTCGACCATTTTGAAGTCTATCATTTTTATGTCATTGTCACGTATCAGGGCAAGAATGTCCTCAGTACTCTTTTTCATTAGTTCACACCTCATAATTATTAAAAATATTTTATGTTGAATATTATAACAGTATTTTGTTTTATAGTCAAGATTTGGAAATGTATTTTGATTAATAAATATACAAAGTTAGACAAAGAAAAAATACAAGTCTTTCAACTTGTCTTTTGGAACCGACACTCAAAATGAAACCGGTCTAAAAACCTGATTTTCTATGGTTATATTTTAAAATTCTCAATCTTAAGAAAGAAGAGAAAGAACAATTGCAATTATCGTGGGACATAACGTCATAAATATTAACCATCCTTTATCGAGCACCTTAACATTAGCATCAGGACAATATTTTTTTATCTTTGGTACGCGCGTTGTATATGTAATCTGTTTACCTGTTCCAGAAAAAAGTGCAATCAACAAGTAATCCTGTGTAAACCCAAAATAACCATAATACTGTGTGTTTCCCTGATTAAGCAATCCATAAATAGGGTGCATTAGTATTTCATCATCTTCTAATAAATTATTTAGAGCCTCAAACATTAGTTCTTTATATGTCACCATATCACTGTCTTGAATTTAGTATAGCATAAAAGAAGAAATAAATCAATGCGGAGCGTTATATCGTTTTTATCGAAGAAAACATCGCTGGATGTTAGCCCACATCGTTTGTGCGAAGCACAACACTGTTTGCCGCAATGTAACCTAGTTTTGTGTCCGCAATCGGACAATGAAGTTGACCTATCGGTCAAATGATGTTTGCTGTTTCACCGCAAAACGATGTTGTGTCTTGCGGACACAAACACAAAAAAAGACACGATCTTCATCGTGTCTTTTTTTTTGGAGCTGGTGGACGGACTTGAACCCCCGACCTGCTGATTACAAATCAGCTGCTCTACCAACTGAGCTACACCAGCACAACTAAACAACACATGTATTCTACCATAAATATTTACTTTTGTCAATAACAAAAATCACAGATATTATAAAACAGATACTTTTTGGTAAAAAAATATATATTGATACGTAAAGACGATGGTTTCTTGTTGGGATTTCTATTGACAATAATTTGGGTTTTTAGTATAATTAATAGTAAATAATTTTAATAACACACGTAAAGGAATGAATAGTGTCTATGAACAAGATGAGAGCCGGCATTATCGGCGCTACCGGTATGGTAGGACAGCGTTTTATTATGCTCCTTCAGGATCATCCTTATTTTGAGATTTCTGCACTTGCTGCAAGTGCTCGTTCTGCAGGACAGACTTTCGAAAAGGCTGTTGAAGGTCGTTGGAAGATGAAGGGTGAGATCCCTGCATCTGTGAAGAATATGGTCATGTATGATGCTGCAGATGTAGAAACTGTAGCTAAAGAGGTTGATTTTGTTTTCTGCGCAGTTGATATGAAGAAGGATGAGATCAAGGCTCTTGAGGAGGCTTATGCCAAGGCAGAGGTTCCTGTTGTATCCAATAATTCTGCTAACCGTTGGACTCCTGATGTTCCTATGCTTATTCCTGAAATCAATATAGATCATCTTTCTGTTATCGAGGCTCAGAAGAAGAGACTTGGTACCAAGAGAGGTTTCATAATTGTTAAGCCTAACTGTTCTATTCAGAGCTATGTTGCTGCTCTTACTCCTCTTATGGAGTTTGGTATTAAGGAAGTTGTAGCTACTACATATCAGGCTATTTCCGGTGCAGGTAAAACTTTTGAGCAGTGGCCTGAGATGATTGATAACGTTATTCCTTATATTGGCGGCGAGGAAGAGAAGAGTGAGCAGGAGCCTCTCAGAATTTGGGGTACCGTTGATAACGGTACTGTTGTAAAGGCAGATGCTCCCCTCATTACTACTCAGTGTATCAGAGTTCCGGTTACTGACGGTCACACTGCTGCTGTTTTTGTAAACTTTGAGAAGAAGCCTACCAAGGAAGAGATCATCAAGCGTTGGAAAGAGTTCAGCGGTAGACCTCAGGCACTTGAGTTGCCCTCTGCTCCCGAGCAGTTTATTACTTATTTTGAGGAGGATAATCGTCCTCAGGCTGCTCTTGATCGCGATATTTACAAGGGAATGGGAATTACTCTCGGTCGTCTTCGTGAGGATACCCTCTTTGATTATAAGTTTGTTGGTCTCGCACATAACACTCTTCGCGGTGCTGCAGGCGGTGGACTTCTCACTGCTGAGCTTCTTTACAGAGAAGGTTACTTCAACAAATAATTTGTACGTTTGTCTTTTTAAGAGCCATCTAAAACAGATGGCTCTTTGTTTTTTTGCTATTGGGTAAAATAGATAAAAACACAATGATTTTTTTCAAAAAACTATTTATTTTTATTATAATATGTGCTATAATGATAACGGAGATCAACGGCAGATGCGTTTCTCATAAAAAAGAAAGGCGGAAAGCATATGAAGATTACCACAATCGTAAGACAGATCAACGTAACAGAAGACCTGAAGACTTTGGTTGAAAAGAAACTTTCAAAATTCGATAAGTTCTTCACCGATGAAGCAGAAGCTTACGTAACCTTCAGCAAGAAGAAAAACAAGGAAAGTCTTGAAGTGACGATTTCCTATTCCGGTACACTGTTTCGCAGTGAGACAGAGGATGATACCTTTAACAACGCTCTTGATCGCTGTACAGAAAACATTGAGCGACAGATCCGTAAGAATAAGACAAGACTTGAGAGAAGATTTCGTCAGGGGGCGTTTTCCGTGGATGTGCCTAACGATGATATCGAGGAAGAAGCGGAATTTAATATTAGAACTAAGACGTTTTCCTTTAAACCTATGTCTCCTGAGGAGGCAATATTGCAGATGAATCTCCTGGGACATAAGTTTTTCGTGTTTGTCGATTCTGACAGTAGTGATACCTGCGTGGTATATAAACGGGATGATGGGGCATATGGACTCATTGTTCCAAGTGACGACGAATAATATTATATATAAAATATCAAATAGGAGAGGGAGTGCATATAGGCACTTCCTCTCCTATTTGATATAAAAGTTATTATTAATCGTCAATATTTTTACTTTAACTATACATCTTGCCAATTTTAAAAAAATGCGGTATAATAGTATAATATATTATTGCAAATTATTCAATCATTCGGAGGAAGAGGATGGTATGACAGATATAAAGACAGAATTTATCAAGGCAAAAAGGTATCTTTTCGACCGAATATATAAAAATCTTAATAAAGATCAGCGTGAGGCTATTTATACAGTAAACGGACCTCTTCTTGTGCTTGCCGGTGCGGGAAGCGGAAAGACCACTGTTCTTGTAAAGAGAATATCTCATCTTATCAAATACGGTAATGCTTATTATGATAATATGGTTAATCAGGGAAGTGAATCTGAACTTGATATCTTTAATTCTGCTCTTAAGTATGCAGAGATTGAAGATATTGAAAATATGCTTACAGCGTACGCTGTTGCGCCTGTTGCTCCATGGAACATCCTTGCAATAACCTTTACTAACAAAGCGGCAAATGAGATAAAGGCCCGTCTTGCAACTACACTCGGGGATGAGGACATTGCATCTCAGATTTGGGCTGGAACCTTTCACTCTGTATGTGTAAGAATTCTCAGGAGATTTGGTGACCGTCTTGGTTATACTCAGGATTTTACAATATATGATACTGATGACGTAAAAAAACTTATCGGTGCAACCATGAAGTCACTTAATATAAGCGATAAGGTTCTTCCGGTGAGAAGTGTTATGAATGAGATAAGCCGCGCAAAAGATGAACTTATTACTCCTGATGAGTATAATCTTAAAGTTGGTAACGACTATAGACTTCTACAAATATCAAAAATATATTCTCAGTATCAGACTGCACTGAAGGATGCAAATGCGGTTGACTTTGATGATATTATTGTTCAGACTGTGCGACTTCTTGAGGAGAATGCTGACGTTCTTGAATATTATCAGAATAAGTTCAGATATGTATGTGTAGACGAGTATCAGGATACCAACAAAGCGCAGTTTATGCTCACATCATTGCTTTCCGGAAAATATAGAAATATAATGGTTGTAGGTGATGATGATCAGAGTATTTATAAATTCCGTGGTGCTACTATCGAAAACATTCTCACCTTTGACAATGAATACGGCGAGGCTAAAGTTATCAAACTTGAGCAGAATTACCGCTCTACACAGACAATACTTGATGCTGCTAACGCAGTTATAAGAAACAATGCCGGCCGTAAGGGTAAAGAACTTTGGACAGAAGGCAAAATGGGAGATAAGATATCTCTTAGAGAGATTGCCGATCAGAATGAGGAGGCAAGGCATATTGTTTCCACTATCGCCGAGCAGGTACAGAGCGGTCTCAGACAGTACAAGGATTATGTTGTATTATATAGAATGAATGCACAGGCAAACAGCCTTGAATCCGCATTTGCAAGAGGCGGTGTTCCATACCGTGTTCTTGGTGGCACACGTTTCTATGACCGCAAGGAAATAAAGGATATCCTTGCGTATTTGTGCATCATAAAAAATCCCGATGATAACCTCCGTCTTAAGAGAATTATAAACGAGCCCAAAAGAAAGATTGGCGACAGTACAGTAAATGCAATCGAGCAGCTTGCCTTGTCTGAAGGGAAGAGCATGTTTGAAATAATGCGTATATCGGCACAGTTTGTTTCCATTTCTCGTTCAGCAGACAGACTTGTTTCATTTGTAAATATGATTGAGCAGCTCAGAGCGCTCTCTGACGAGCTTCCAATAAGTGAGTTAATAACTAAAACTGTCGAGATCAGTGGTTACAAGGATATGCTTGTTGCCGAGGGAAATGAGGGACTGGAGAGACTCAGTAATATAGAAGAGTTTTCGTCATCTGCTGTTGAGTATGAAGAAAATTACGCGGAAGAAGGGGAAGCGACTTTATCCGGATTCCTTGAGACAGTTGCACTTGTAAGTGATGTTGATAAATATGATGACACTGCAGATGCAGTTGTAATGATGACTATCCATAGCGCAAAGGGTCTTGAATTTCCCGTTGTATTTCTTCCGGGAATGGAAGAGAATATTTTCCCGGGTATTCAGTCTCAAAGTGATGAAGCCGAGCTTGAAGAAGAAAGACGCCTTGCATACGTTGCAATAACTCGTGCTAAGGAGCAGTTGTATATATCTCATGTGCATCAGCGCCTTCTTTTCGGAAGAACACAACTGAATCCTGTATCACGTTTTGTCGAAGAAATTCCGGAAAATCTTGTAATCAAATCCGAATTGCCGAGAAAAGCAGTTGATTATGCAGCAACAGCTTCTTTTGCGAGAGACACAAAGGAAAGCGCGGTACTTCATTTTGAAAAACAACTCAATTCATCTGATGTTGTTGCTTCTGTAAATAAAAAAACAACTACTACTTTGGTGGAAAGCTTTGCTGTGGGAGACCGAGTAAAGCATCTAAAATTCGGAGCCGGAGAGATACTTTCTGCCTCAAACATGGGTGGAGATATGATGTACGAGATTGCCTTTGATGATTTTGGCACAAAAAAGCTTATGGCATCTTATGCCAAGCTTAAAAGGGAAGAGTGATTTATTTTATAAGGTTCTCGCATTTGAGCATATAGAAATTGAAGTATTCTTTGCCAAACCATTTCTGAAATTGTTTTATAGGTACATTATAGTTTAGATTTTGATTTGTATAGTTTCTTATTCCTGTACCAAACAAAACACATTTGCCATTCGCGATTAATTCTCGTGCTATCTTAAGAATTTCTTTATTCAAAAGAGAAGAAATGATGAACTGGTAACAGGCATATGGTACAGAAAATATTTTGTATAATTGATCATCGGTATACGTCAGTATATAGCGGTCAATATCGGAGAAAACAGGGATAAGCTTGTGTTTGTACATAATGTTGTGTATCTCACGGTCAAATAACGTTTCGTCAAATATATCCGGTAGTGATAGGTAGATAAGATTGGTTTTGTTAACAGTTAACTTAGCAAAATCATTTATATCAGAAATTCCGGGCTTGATTATAACATTTGCCGCCGGGACAAGCTTAACTCCGCTACATTCTATCAATTTGATTTTATCCCGTCGACTCTTAACGAAGGACGATACGGAATCGACATCGCAGTCATACGTGGGAGTAAGTACTGCGTATTTGATTTCGCATCTTTTTAAATTATGTACTACATTTACTGCTGACTGAACTCCATGATTAAAATCAATGTCGGGGAGACAGTGTAGGTTGAAATCTACGGTCATAATAGGACACCTTTCGTGGGAAGATAATCGTATCAATGTGCTTGTCGGAGAATACTGCCAATTATACAAAATGCAAATTTTGTATAATTGAGGGAAGCGAAATTCTGCAGAGCGGCTATTTTATGCTTTAAATAGTGAAAAAATCCTGCACGGGTTATCTGTGCAGGATTTTTGTGTTTATGAAATGAATTAACATTAATTCGGTCAATCACATAACATTATATTAAAATATAAATCTTAGTGAGGATAATTTTATGGATAAACCGACAAATAACTGTTTTCTTAACTTACACTATCCACAAGTATCAAATGCATCAGACAAAAGAAAAAATATTATAGAATCCATCTACAGAATTTATATAAATAAATTTGTCTCTGTTTCCGAGTACATTTATCAGAATTTAATGTTCTCAACAACTCATCCAATAGTATCAGATATTGTAGAGTGTATATCAATTACAGAGCTGAAACATTTTAAACTCCTTGGAAAACTTCTTACTTCACTTGGAATAGACCCAAGGATCAGATACACGGACCTTAATCGCAAAAGCAGAGATTTTGAACATGCATCGAGAACAAATGATTCTGAGCTGAAGAATTTTCTGTTCAGTGATATATATTTTGCTAAAAACTTTATTCAGGAGTTAAATTTATTGTCACGTTCAACAAATGATACAGTTATAAAAGCACTAACAAGCAGACTGATACTTGATGAACAACATAAAATCGAGCTTCTTGAAGAATTGATTTAATATTTATTTAATAAAAGCGCTTTCTTACACTAGACTTTGTTTATCTGCCGTATATCTGCACAGACAAATTCCAAAGTCCCCTGCCCTTTGTATCTTTATAAAATTTTTCAAGTACAGATTTTTTATTAAGAAATTCCAAAAAATATTTTTGCGTTTTCCGTTGTTATGCGGGCAATTTCCTCAGTGGTAGTACCTCGAAGTTCTGCCATTTTTTCTGCGGTATATTGTAGATAATCAGAGCGGTTTATCTTTCCTCTCATGGGGACAGGAGCAAGATAAGGTGCATCTGTTTCGATAAGAATTCTATCGTCAGGAACAACCTTTACTGCATCGCATACCTTACGGGCATTACTGTAAGTAATTACACCGGTGAAAGAAATATACCAGCCGAGTTTAACGAGTTCCTTTGCCATTTCAGCACTACCGGAGAAACAGTGAAAAACACCGACAACGCCGGGAAATGCTGTAACTGCTTCCATACTGTCACCGTGAGCATCTCTATCGTGGAAAATAACTTTAGAACCGGTTTTTTGCGCAAGTTCAAGCTGTCTGTACAGATAGTCCTTCTGCTTTTCCTTGTCGGTTTCGGGATAGTGATAGTCAAGACCTATTTCTCCCAGTGCAACTACCTTGTCGCATTTGAGTAATTCTTCAATCTTTTTTACGTCTTCCTCGGGATTATTGAGAAATCGTGTATCTGATGGATGTATGCCGACAGCGGCATACATCTTAGGAAACTTTTTAGCAAGCTCAATACAATTTACTGAATATTCAGGGTCAACACCTACATTAACGATAGCCTCAACATTATCATCAAAAAGTGTCCGAAGGAGCATCTCTGCTCCTTCGGATATTTCTGTTTCATATCTCTCGTCGTTGTAGTGTGCGTGAGAGTCAAAAAACTTCATTATCTGACTCTTTCTCCAAGAGGAGTATCCTCGGAAAGGAATACAACTCTAACCTCTTCCTCGCCGGATGCAAGGATCATACCGTTAGACTCGATTCCGCAAAGAACAGCGGGCTTAAGGTTTGCAACGACAATTATTTTTTTACCGATAAGGTCTTCCGGTTTATAGAATTTAGCAATACCGGAAACAACTTGACGCTTCTCATAACCAAGGTCAATCTCAAGCTTAAGAAGTTTCTTTGCCTTCGGGACTGCTTCACATGCAAGGATCTGAGCGGTACGAAGCTCAACACCCATAAAGTCCTCTATGCCTATCTGAGCAACACCTTCAGGCTTCTCGATAGCAGCAGGCTTTTCTTCTTCAGCAATTGCCGCCTTCTTTTCAGCTTCTATCTTTTCCATAAACTCTTTTTCATCTATTCTGTTGAAGAGAACTTCCTGAGGCTTAACTACATTTCCTACTGTAAGCGCACCGAATTTTTCAAGACTGTCATAATTTCTTGCATCGGTTCCGATGAGATCAAGTATCTTGTCGGAAGTATCGGGCATAATGGGATACAGAAGAATTGCCGCATATCTTATAGTCTCAAGAAGATTATAAAGAACAGTACCGAGACGGCCGCGGCTTGCCTCGTCCTTTGCAAGAACCCAAGGTGCAGTCTCGTCAATATATTTGTTTGCTCGACGAAGCATATTGAATACAGATTCAACGGCATCTGATATATGGAAAGTCTCCATATTCTCATATACCTCATCAAATGCTGTGTAGGCTGCGGAAATGAGCTCTTCATCAAGAGGATCAACAGTATTATTCTCAGGAATTACTGAACCGAAATACTTGGCGGTCATTGCAAGAGTACGGCTAACAAGATTACCGAGGTTATTTGCAAGGTCGGTATTATATCTTGTGACCACACTCTCGTAGGTGATACTTCCGTCAGATGCATATGGCATCTCGGCAAGTGCATAATGTCTTACACCGTCAACGCCTATCTTGTCAGCAAGAATATCTGCGTAAATAACGTTTCCTCGGGATTTGGACATCTTGTCGATTCCGTAGTTGAACCAAGGATGACCGAATACCTTCTTTGGGAGGGGCTCACCGAGTGCCATAAGTATAATTGGCCAGTAAATGGTGTGGAATCTGAGAATATCCTTACCTATTATGTGAACGTCTGCAGGCCAAAGCTTCTTGTAACTGTCAGGTTGAACCTCATTATCAGGATCATAACCGACAGCGGTAAAGTAGTTTGAAAGTGCATCTATCCAAACGTAAATTACATGTTTATCATCAAAGGTAACGGGAACTCCCCACTTAAATGAAGAACGGGATACACAAAGATCCTGAAGACCGACGGAAAGGAAATTGTTAACCATTTCTTTCTTTCTGGATTCCGGTTCAATAAAGTCGGGATGATCCTCAATATACTTCATAAGCTTGTCTGCGTACGCGCTCATACGAAGAAAATATGCTTCTTCTTTTGCTCTTTGAACAGGGCGTCCGCAATCAGGACACTTACCGTCAACTACCTGAGTATCGGTGAAGAATGCCTCATCGGGCTCACAGTACCAACCCTCATAGTGACCCTTATAAATATCACCTTGCTCATAGAGTCGGCGGAAGATATTCTGTACTGCCTTCTCATGATAATCATCTGTTGTGCGGATAAACTTATCATAGCTTATATTCATCTTATTCCAAACACCCTTGATGATGTCTGAAATATTATCAACGTATTCTTTGGGAGAAATACCTGCTTTTTCAGCCAGTGCCTCTATCTTTTGACCGTGCTCATCAGTTCCGGTGAGAAAGAAGACATCATAACCGATCTGTCTCTTGAAACGTGCAAGCGCATCGGTCATTATTATCTCATAAACATTACCGAAATGCGGCTTCTGAGAAGCATATGCAATGGCGGTAGTCAGATAATATTTTTCACCTTTTTTATTTTGGTACTTCATTTGGCGTTTACCTCCGTAAGTCTATATGTGAACTTATAATTTTTTCTTTTAATTCTTGTGTCACAAAGTATCGTATCGGACAATAACGAAACAGATACTGCATAGTGTGGAATAAAATATATCATTAATATACCCATACTGATAATGGATACGAAAACGATCGGTAAAAATCTAATATTAAGAAATATAAAGTCGAAAAAATGACCTTTAAAATGTTGCTTTACAGTTTTTACTGCTGTGCTATATTTTGTGCTCGGATCTTTCATAAACAGGAATATTACTAAAATAAATCTTGTGAATTTATATAAAGCAATAATTGTTAATGAAGAAAACACAAGCGCAGATACGACAATAACTGTATCACGACCCCACTTTACGTAGTCACTTACATAGTTTGCAATGTTCGTATATGACAAAAGCAATTTGGTTGAAAAAACGACAAAAAGAAACCTGATTATTATTCCTGAGAACAGATATACAGACGTACAAAAATTTATTTTGACTGAGCATGTTCTCTTCCCTTTTGCAAGTGCGTAACTTTTGGCAAAAAAAGAGGTAAAATGCGGAGCCAAAAGCACAACGGACAAAAAAGCGAAAAAAACACGTACTGAATTTATTGCATTATATCTGTTAATGGAATTATACGGAAAGATATCGATCAGAAAAGAAATTAGTAATTCCGAAATAAAATATATTCCGAGAAAAGAAAGAACCAGGGTTATAAAACTGTATGTCACAAGAAAAGAAGCAGATTTATCCTCAAGAACAGCTTTCCTCGATTTTCGTAGTATTTCTTTTGTAAGCGAACAATGTTTGATTTCTTGAGCAAACATAATAGAACCTCCTTCAAATAAAGAAGATGTTTCTATTATTATTTTGCTTTTTATCGGATGAATATTCCTCCGATACATACCTTTTCCAAAACGGGACAGTGATTTTCATTGACTTCTGCGGAATCGATAACAAGAAGATCTGCTGACTTGCCTTCATCTATGCTTCCGATCTTGTCAAATACACCGAGAAGTTCTGCCGGATTCTTGGTTGCACACAGAACAGCATCTGCATATTCTGCACCTGAGAATTTACAGAGATTGGTAACTCCGTCAAACAAAGAAAGAAGACTACCTGCAATTGCTCCGTCAGAAGTAACGGCCTTCCCATTGCTTACGGTTACTGACATTCCTGCAATAAAATAATTTCCGTCACCATTGTTAGTTGCTTCCATTGAATCGGTTATAAGTACAAGCTTGTCTTTACCTTTTGCTAAATAGGCAAGCTTAACCATGTCAGGATGGATATGGAGACCATCACAAATAACTTCAACATAAGCATCTGATACAAGCGCAATGCCTGTATTTCCGGGTTCTCTGTGGTGAAGGGGGCGCATTGCATTGTAAAGATGTGTGAATGAAGAAACACCTGCGGAGAGGGCTTCCTTTGACATTTTTGCATCGGCGTCACTGTGTGCAATACCAAACGTTATGCCAAGCTCTCTGCCACGACGGATGAAGTCAAACCCACCGTCAAGCTCAGGCGCAAGAGATATGTGAAAAGGCAAAGGCATTGCGGCGGAAGAAAGAACATGTAGTTCACTCTCGCTTGGATTATCTAAAAGCTCTGCGCTGTGAGCACCGCGCTTGGCAGGATTAAGGTACCTTCCCTCAAGGTGTACTCCAAGTATTCTTGCGTTACCCGGTGTTATCGGCGCAAGTCTAATACCGTTTATACTCTTGATGGATTCAATAAGTGCATCAAAACTGTCAGATGCAAGCGTTGCCAGTACAGATGTAGTTCCTGCATAGGCATAGGATGAGAGCATTTTGTTATAATCCATACGTTCGGTTCGATTAAAGTCACACCCTGCACGACCGTGTGTATGCATGTCTATAAGACCGGGGATTATGTATTTTCCGGTAACATCAATAATTTCTGCATCTGCGGAATCAATAGCCGGAGCAATTTCCTTAAATACACCACCGGAGATAAGTATATCGTTTCTTTTGAAAGTGCGTGATTTGGAATCAAGAACGAACGCACCTGTTAAAATGGTATTTTTCAAAATAATAACCTCACATAAACAGTTAATTAATTATAGCAGATTTTACATTATAATTCAATATTTTTTGTGAAAATATAAACTTGTAAATATATATCTTACTGTAAAAAGATTTGACATACAGTCATTATTTTGATATAATGAATATTATGAAAAAGTGTGCATTTAATACGTCAATTAATGAATTTGTAATTACCGAAAAGGTCAGTTTCCATATGCCGGGACATAAAGGGCGGATACAATCCCTGCCTTTTGTGTATGATCTGACAGAACTTTGCGGAACCGACAATTTATATTCTCCGGATCCCGGTGGTTCTCTAGAGAGCTCTCTTGGGGAACTGAAGCAAAAATACAGAACGACAGCCACCGTTGTTATTACCGGAGGTGCGACTCTTGCAATTAATGCAGCGATACATTCTGTACTGAGAAAAAGAAATAACAGAAAAGTATTGTCCGAGAGAAATGTTCATAGAGCGGTTGTGTATTCCTTTTCTCACTGTGATGCCGAACCTGTGTGGATAACCGCATCATGCGGAACAAGACCGACTACGGAAGATATAATCTCTGCTATACGTAAAAATCCTGACTGTGTTGCTATAGTACTTACATCCCCTGATTATTACGGACGGATGCATGATATAAGATCAATTGCAGAAGAAGCACGTAGAGCTAAAATGACCGTCATTGTTGATGGTGCTCACGGAGCTCATTTGGATTTTTGGCAGAACGGAAGTATGTCTTCTACAGGGATTGAAGGGGTAATTACTGCCCAGTCACTTCATAAGACTCTCCCGGCCCTTACAGGTGCTGCACTTCTTCACTCATCTACTGACATAACAGAGGATGAATTGCTTTTTTCCGTTCAGTCTTTTGGGTCCACTAGTCCATCATATCTTATTTCACTTTCCGCTTTTTCCGCCATAGATTATATGATGGACGATGGTCAGAAAAAGCTCTCTCGGCTTTATTCTTTGATTTTAAAAACGAGAGAAAAATGTACTTCATATGGTGTTGAGTTTACCGATGACCTGAGAGATCCTTTTAGACTGGTTATTCCCTTTAATGATGGAATAACAGCAGAAAGACTGTCAAAATGTTTGATTGAGGACGGCATATATCCTGAATTCTACGATAGAGATAATCTTGTTCTTATTCCGTCTGTGATGAATAATGAGGATGATTTTTCATTACTTTGGTCTTCGTTCGACAGATTTTTTGCACAACACAGTATAGGTGTAGCATCTGAATTATCTTTAGACGGAATAAAGATATCCCTTGCCCTTACTATTCGGGAAGCGACAATGTCTCCTTGGGAATACATTGATACAGTAGATTCTGCTGGTCGTGTTGCCGCAGAGCCTGTTTCTCTTTATCCTCCCGGAACAGCAATTCTTATGCCGGGAGAGATCGTGAGAGAAGAATTTGTAACGTATCTCACTGAACTTGGAGTATCTCGTATTAAAGTTGTAAAATAAGTTATTATACGAAAGTAACCGGATATGAGTAAAAATACTTTTAATTTATTTCCGAATTTTCTTGAAAATAATGAAACAAAAAGAAGAATAGCAATCGATATTCAGAATGGTACACTATTTCACTCTATTATGCTCGTAGGTAATGATGGCGTTGGAAAAAAGTTTTTTGCGTATCAAATAGCTGCGGCACTGTCTTGTGAAAAAAAGCATAGCGATGATTATCCTCTTCCCTGCGGTGAGTGCGCTTCTTGTAAAAAGATTCTTGGCGGAAATTCTCTTGATGTTGTCTTTTTTGACCGTGAGGAACAGGGTTCGTTCGGTGTAGATAAGGTACGTGAGCTTAGAGATGATGCCGTTGTCACTTCAAACGAGCTTGATTTTAAGGTTTATATTTTGGATGATTTTCATCTTATGACGGCACAGGCACAGAATGCTGCACTCAAAATACTTGAAGAGCCTCCTAAGAACGTTTATTTTATTCTTCTGTGTAAGGATGTTCAAAATGTTCTTGAAACGGTTCTCAGTCGTGTTATTCAGTTTGAAATTCGTCCTCTCACCGAGGGTTCTGTAAGACGGTTCTTGTCGGAAAATTATAACAATGAACTTTTGAAAAATCAACAAAAGCTCGAGGAAATATTGAAATTTTCTCGTGGATGCCTTGGTACGGCGATTGAAGCCACTGTATCCGATTCTGAGAAATATAATGAACTTATTGAAGAGTACAAGCTTCCCGAAAAAATGTTTTCTTTGATTTCAAACAGGTCTCAGAAGCTTCAAATGATTGATGTTATAAACGGATTACCTAAGGACAGACTTACGCTTGCCTCCTTCTTTTCCGACATGGAGTGTGCTGCACGAGATATAATTGCCTATAAAAACTCTCCTGAAACCTCTCTCAAATATTATATTTCAAGAGATAGCGTTATGCAAGCGGCTATGTCTCTTCCGGTGCGAAAGGTGTATATGATAGTTGAATTATCCGGAGATACGAGGGATCAGTGTTTGAGAAATACCAATATACAACTTCTCAAGGATAAGTATGTATCCGGAATTATCAAAGCAATAAATTCATAAATTTATATAAATATTTACAGAGGTTAAGCCATGTACAAGAATTATAAAAAAAGAAAGCACAATGGTAGTCGTCCTGCTCAGGAACCGGTAAATGAAACGCAGACTATCACTGAGGATATGGTTGTTGAAGAAGCTGTGCCTGAGGAACTTCCAGAGTCTGTAGAGGTTATTGGGGTAAAGTTCAAGACTGCCGGCAAGGTATATTATTTCGATCCTAACGGAATAACGGCTGAGATCGGAAATAATCTTATAGTTGAGACAGCAAGAGGACTTGAATTCGGTGAGGCGGCAACTGCAAATAAAACTGTTGCATACTCTGAGATAGTTCCCCCTCTCCGTCCTGTTATTCGTCATGCTACAAAGGAAGATGAAGTCCGTCATCAGGAAAACATAAAGAAAGAAAAAGAGGCATTTGATATTTGTATCAAGAAGATTGCCGAGCATAAGCTTGAGATGAAGCTTGTCGAGGTAGAATACACCTTTGATAATAATAAGCTACTTTTTTATTTTACCGCAGACGGACGTGTTGACTTCAGAGACCTTGTAAAGGATCTGGCCTCTGTATTCAGAACCAGAATAGAACTTAGACAGATAGGTATAAGAGATGAAGCAAAAATGCTTGGCGGTCTTGGTATATGCGGAAGACCTTTCTGCTGTAAGAGTTTTCTTCCCGACTTTGTTCAGGTATCTATCAAAATGGCAAAGGAACAGAATTTATCCCTTAACTCTGCAAAGATATCAGGTACTTGCGGCAGACTTATGTGTTGCCTCAGATATGAGCACGAGGTTTATGAGGAGGAAATAAGAAAGACTCCCCGACTTGATGCAATAGTCAGAACTCCGGATGGTATAGGAACTGTCTGTGAGACTAACCCTCTTGCAGGGGTAGTAAGAGTTGTTCTCGATAATGATGACAATACAATCAAGACATTTCATCGTGATCAGCTTACCATTCTTAAGGTTGTTTCTCAGAAAGAAAACAATGAAAAAGAAGAAATTGAAACAAATGAGTAAAAAACATTTGCTTTTTCGATAAAGCTGTGTTATAATCTGCATATAACTTAATGGAGGTGAAAACAATGGCATATAAGATTAGTGATGATTGCATCAGCTGCGGTGCATGCAAGGACGAGTGCCCTGTAGAGGCTATCGAGGAAAAGGACGACAAGCTCGTTATCAAAGAAGATGTTTGTATCGACTGCGGCGCTTGTGCATCCGTATGTCCCGTGGATGCTCCTAAAGCAGAATAATCAAGTCTGTTTTCTTTAAAACGGAGCGCCAGTGGGCGCTCCGCTTTATTTTATGGAGGAAATAAATGAATATAGGTCCTGAATGTCTTCTTTCGGAGGACGAATCTATAGATGTGGTTAATGATAATTTACGTCTGATACAGAACAAACGTTTTTTTAAGTTCGGTACAGATGCTCTTCTCCTCTCTGCTTTTGTTGACACCAAGTTACGTCAAAGTATTGCAGAGCTTGGTTGCGGGACAGGTATAATATCTCTTCTTCTTGCATCACGTGACCGAGCAAAGATAATACATGCTATCGAGGTACAGCCGTATTTTGCTTCCCTTACAGAAAGGAATGCAGAGCTTAACGGCCTTTCTGATAAAGTTATGGTTTACGAGAAAAATGTCTCCGATGTTAAGGGGGATATTTTCGGACGTGAGGTTGATGCTGTTGTTACAAATCCGCCTTATATGAAGATGACAAGCGGAAAGCATAATGATACTGAAGAAAAATTAGCCGCAAGACATGAGCTTCATGGGACTATAGATCAGTTTATTTCATGTGCATCACGCATTATTAAACACGGTGGTGATCTTTTTGTTGTATACAGACAAGATAGACTAACGGATCTTCTTGTTTCTATGCGCACCAATCGTTTTGAACCAAAACTTATTACATTTGTATATCCCGATTCCGTTTCACAGCCCGCGTTTGTTATGGTCAAGGCAAAATATGGTGCCGCAACTGGTGGGCTGAAGACATCGGAACCTTTTTATATATATGATTCACCGGCAAATAAAGGCGAAAAAAGAAAATATTCTGATAAAATGGAGTTTGTTCTTCATAACGGATATTTTCCGCAATAAAAACAAGGAGAGACACAATGGAGGAGAAAAATTTTGTTTCCGGCAGTACACTTTATCTTGTTGCTACCCCTATAGGAAATATGTATGATATATCGTTACGAGCAATGGATGTCCTCCGTAAAGTAGATTTTATTGCGGCTGAGGATACTCGCGTAACCATGAAATTACTTCAACGCCTTGAAATAAAAAAAGAACTTGTAAGTTACTACGAGCACAATAAAAAAGAGCGTGGTATAGAGATAGTTAACCGTCTTATGAACGGTGAAAGCTGTGCTCTTGTCACCGATGCAGGGACTCCTGCCATTAGTGATCCCGGAGAGGATCTTGTAGTTCTTTGCTCAGAAAACAATGTTAATGTCGTAGGTATACCCGGCCCATGTGCGGCTGTGAATGCGTTGACTTTGTCTGCTCTTCCTACCGGTAAATTTGTTTTTGAAGGCTTTCTTCCTGTTAAAGGAAAGGAGCGCCGCGAAAGGCTGGAGTTCTTATCCAAGGAAGAAAGAACTATGATTCTTTATGAAGCCCCTCATAAGTTAAATGCTACCTTACTTGATATTTGTAAACACTTTGGAGGTGACAGAAGAATCGCTCTCTGCCGTGAGCTCACAAAGCTTAACGAAGAGGTTATACGTACAACACTTTCAGAGGCTATTGCGTTTTACTCAGATAAACAGCCTAAGGGTGAGTTTGTAATGATTATAGAAGGTACATCTGAACAGCCAAACGATGAACCTATGACAGATGATATTATTCTGAAAAAAATTGATGAATATATATCTGATGGACGCTCATCTTCTGATGCGGTCAAAACTGTTTCAAAGGATTTCGGTCTTCCCAAAAACACTGTATACAGTCTTTATTTATCATCCAAGGAATGATTTCGAATTGACAATTATTTACAAATGTGATATTATATCTTTGTTATTAAGTTACGCGGAGGATAGCGATGAAGTCTACCGGAATGATCAGAAAAATTGATGAGCTTGGAAGAATTGTTTTGCCCATTGAGATTAGAAAAAACATGGACATCAAGGAAAAAGACGAAATAGAGATATTTATTGAAAACGACAGAATTATTCTTCAAAAGCACGATCCTGCCTGCGTTTTTTGTAACAGCGCAGAAGAGTTGTTTATTTATATGGACAAGCCTATATGTAAAGCTTGTCTTGATAAACTTGGTACAAAAAGATAATAAAAAAGCTCCGCAAGGGGCTTTTTTTGCCTTTTATAATTTTAATACAGTAAAGGAAACAGATGAAAGCGATTTTTAAATATTTATCAGGTTATACTTCTCTTATTGTGTTTTCGATGAGTGTTAAATTTATCGGAACAATTACAGAGCTTTTTATACCATACATATTACAACATATTATAGATGTGATAATCCCTATGAAAAGTATAGAAAAAATACTTTTTTGGGGCATACTTATGCTTGTGTGCGCACTACTGACATTTGTGTTAAACGTAATTGCTAACCGAGGTGCATCTAAGGTTGCAAATAGTGTTATTTATAATGTCAGACGTGATCTTTACGGACATATTTTTAACATGTCCTGCAGCGAGGTAGACCATTTTACTGTTCCCTCTCTTATTTCTCGTATTTCATCTGATACATATAACGTCAGAAATATGATAGGTATGCTTCTCAGAGTAGGTATTCGTGCGCCAATTCTCATTATAGGCGGAATAATAATGACCCTCGTGCTTGATGCCGTTCTTGCCTCTATACTTATTGCAACAGTTCCGTTTATTGCGTTGATAATCGTGTTTCTCTCAAGGTATGGAATCCCGCTTTACTCATCTGTTCAAAACGCTGTTGATACACTTGTGCTTAAAGTCAGAGAATTTTTTTCAGGAATACGAGTTGTAAAAGCTTTGTCTCAGGTAGAAACGGAGAAAGATAACTTTGAGAAAATAAATACTGATCTGTCCAGACGTGAAACTAAAGCTACGGTAACTCTTGGTATTACAAATCCTGTTATTACGCTGATTCTTAATATAGCTTTGGCAATAATAATTATGATTGGTGCTTACAGAGTAAATGAAGGACTTTCAGAGGCAGGAAAGATAATTGCATTTATGTCTTACTTTACTATCATAACTAATGCCGTAACCATGATAAATCGTATTTTTACCAACTATACTAAAGGTAGTGCATCTGCCGTAAGAATTCGCGAAATACTTAGTTCTACGTCCGATATAAAAGTTATACCTCAGGACCATGTTGATACAGATGACTACATTACTTTCAGTAATGTATCGTTTACCTATAGCGGGCTTTCTGAAGGGGCAAAGACTCTTGATGGCATAAATTTTTCGCTTAAACGTGGAGAAACATTGGGTATAATAGGAGCTATAGGAAGTGGCAAAACTACAGTTATACAGCTCTTATTACGCTTCTACGATATATCTGAAGGAGAGATAAGGATCGACGGTGATGATATAATATCAATACCGTTAAAAGATCTCAGAAGTAAGATAGGTATAGTTTTCCAAAATGATTTTCTTATGTCCGCAACCATAGCTGAAAATATTTCTCTTGGCAGACATCTTAATAACGAAAATATTATGAAAGCAGCGAAAATTGCTCACGCAGAAGAATTTATTTCTCAAAAGGAAAACGGATTTGAATACAGACTTGAATCAAAAGCGGCTAATCTTAGCGGTGGTCAAAAACAGAGGATACTGCTTTCAAGGGCATTTGCGGCAAATCCGGAACTGCTTATTCTTGATGATTCATCGTCTGCTCTTGATTATAAGACTGATGCTATGCTAAGAAAAGAAATAAACAGCAACTTTAAAAATACGACAAAGATTGTTATCGCACAGCGTATAAGCTCTATCAGACATGCTGATAAGATCCTTGTGCTTGAAAACGGAAAAATGGCAGGATACGGAGATCACGATACACTTCTCAAGTCATCTGCACTCTATTACGAGATAGCTAAAACACAAGGGGAGGTGCAATAATGATAGGACGTGATCCATTATCATACGTATCGCGACCTAAGGCGAAAAAATCGAGGACCCTTTTAAGACTTGGCAAATACGTCTGGAGATACAAGTGGTTCGTTATTCTTGCTGCATTTCTGTCTGTTGTGTCTAATCTTCTTGCACTCCTTGCTCCTAAACTCTCAGGTCTTGCCATCGATGCTATTTCTCCGGGACAAGGAAAGGTAGAGTTTGATAAAGTATTATACTACGTCGTTCTTATAATAATATGTTATGCTATATCTGCGATATTTACATACTTGCTGACGGTAATAATGGTTAATCTCAGCCAAAAAATCACATTGTCTATGCGACGTGACGTTTTCAGTAAACTTACTTCCCTGCCTGTCGGATTTTTCGATAGACATCAGGCGGGAGATATAATTAGTCGTATCTCTTACGATATCGATATGGTAAATACGTCTTTGTCACAGGATTTTGTGACTCTATTTACCAGTTCTATTACCATTGTCGGTGCATTTATCAGTATGGTGATGATTTCTCCGCTTTTGTTAAGTGTATTCCTTGTTACAATCCCTCTGTCGATATTGTTTACCTTACGAAAAACCAAGAAGCTTCATCCTCTTTACAGAAAACGCTCATATGCTCTTGGTGCTCTCAATGGTTATACAGAAGAAACAATAACAGGACAAAAAACAGTTAAAGCTTACGGTACTGAGGATGAGTTTATTGAGATGTTTGATAAGTATAACAGTGATGCTACGGCCTCTTGTTATAATTCAGATTATCAAGGTAGCGTAGTCGGACCGTCTGTTAATTTTATTAATAATATATCTATTTCACTTATAAGTACACTTGGTGCGATTCTTTATCTTGGAAATAGACTTAAACTCGGTGATATTTCTGCTTTTATACTTTTTTCAAGAAAGTTTGCTGGTCCTATCAGCGAGATTTCTACTGTATTTAATGAGTTACAATCATCTATTGCTGCAGCGGAGAGGGTCTTCGGTCTTCTTGATGAACCGGAGGAGGTTCGTGATTCTGACAATGCTGAAATTCTTGACGGTGTATGCGGAAATGTTGAGTTTAAAAATGTCAGTTTCGGTTATACCGAAGATACTCTCATACTGAAAAATATTAGTTTTACCGCAGGAGAGGGAGAACAGATAGCTATCGTTGGTCCCACCGGTGCCGGCAAGACAACGATAATAAATCTTCTTATGAGATTTTATGATGTTAATGATGGTCAGATATTTATTGATGGAAAAGAGATTCGTTCTGTTACTCGAGATAGCCTTAGAAAAGCCTTCACTATGGTTCTTCAAGATACGTGGCTCTTTGACGGAAGTATTGCTGACAATATCTCTTACGGAAATGAAAATGTTTCTCTTGATAAAATTAAACATGCCGCTCATGTTGTGGGGATAGATAAGTATATTGAGTCTCTTCCGAATGGCTATGATACCAGAATAACTGATAATGGTATCAATATATCGAAAGGACAAAAGCAGTTACTTACTATTGCAAGGGCGATGATAAACGATTCGAGGATGCTTATTCTTGATGAGGCTACTTCGAACGTTGATACAAGAACGGAAGAATATGTTCAAACAGCTATGCGTAAGCTTATGGAGAACAAGACTTGTTTTGTTATCGCGCATCGTCTGTCTACGATAAAAAATGCAGACAAAATTATTGTTATTAACGATGGCAAGATAGTTGAGTGCGGGACCCATGAAGAACTTATTTGTGCCGGAGGGACATACGCATCGATGCACGCTTCCCAGTTTATGTAAGTTTTTTTGTGTTTTTACCTGCGAATAATAATGTCGGAGGTGAAAAAATGAAACAGGAAGAGTCCAAAGTCTTCCCCCCTACCCCATCACCGGATGATGCATTTCTTGTTAATCCCGTTGCAAGTCCTTCAGACAGAACAGGATACGTTTCAACCACACCCATAAGTGAGGAGGAAGCGAAGAGCTATAGCGAACTTTTCAACGTACCGTGTGAGGCGTGTGAAAAAGTTGAAAATGAGTTTACCAAGGTATTACAGGGAAGAAAAAAACAATAAAATAAACAAGGCACAACAAAGTGTTGTGCCTTGTCTATTTATAAGAAATATCATCCGTCGAGTAAATCTGTCAGATGCTTTAGAAATTAAGCTTAAGATTAGTTCCGGAGATACCTACAAAGCCGTTCTCGGGAGCAGCATCCTTGTGCCAGATAACCCACTTATTATGACCGATAATACGGTTATCTATAGGAGTGAAGTTAAGAGGACCGTTAGTATTCTTCATAAGGACAACAATAGAATAGAAGCCGTCTGCGCTTGTCTGACAAGGACAGTAATGAAGTGTATCGTTATAAAGTTCGATAGTAGTTCCCGCAGGTACAAAGAAAGCCATAACATCGTCGGAAGAAAATACACCGTCTTTAATATCGGCGAGTTTGCCAAGGAACACAAGCATATCGGTTGCGGCAATGTTTATCTCGGTACACTTATGGTACTCAAGGGCATCGAGCATGACATTGTAACCCCAACACAGACCGATCTGAATGTCCATTCCACCATAGTATTCATTTTGGAGAGTGCAGAAACCATCAGCGGCTTCAAGTTCGGGAATGGATGCGGTGTATGCAGCACCGTTGTCAGGCTTGTTTATTTCGAGTGCCTTGGTTATAAGATCCTTTGAATCAAAACCGGTTATTATTTTACCATATCTTGCAAACTCAGGATCATTTACAGAATAGATCTTAATTTCAGGATTAATTTTTTTAAGATTGTTTATCATAAAAACACACCTCTTTTTTCTAATTGAATTAAGTATATCATAATATAACTTTTATTTCAATAAAAAGGATAATAAAATATTTTTCTTTGTTTTTATGTTTGTAGGTTTTGACATTGATTTAATTTTGTTAAAGTTGTATAATACTAAACGAGTATATAAAATTAGGAGAAATGGCAAAATGTTTGACGTTGTAATAATCGGTGCGGGGGTTGTGGGTGGAATGATTGCCCGTAAGCTCTCCGGTTATAATCTCAGTATTTGTCTTGTTGAAAAAGAAAGTGATGTAGCAATGGGGGCTACCAAAGCTAACAGTGCCATTATTCATGCCGGTTTTGATGCCGCGGTTGGATCGCTTAAAGCTAAGCTCAATGTTCGCGGATCAGAAATGATGGAAAATGTTGCACGTGAACTCGGAGTAAAATACAGAAGAAATGGTTCAATGGTCCTTGCTTTCAATGATGATGAAAAGACAGTACTTGATGATCTACTCGAACGCGGTGTGAAAAACGGTGTTGAAGGTATGCGAATAATCGACTCTGATGAGTTACATCGGCTTGAACCCAATATAACCGATGATGTTAAATATGCCCTTCTTGCACCCAGCGGAGCTATTATTTGTCCTTATGAACTTGCTATTGCCGCGGTCGGTAATGCAATGGATAACGGATGTGAGCTTAAGACCGAGTATAATGTTAAGAATATTATAAATGATGGTGACTGTTATCTTATCTCTGATGGGGAAAATGAGATCAGGTCACGCTATATAGTAAATTGTGCCGGTGTATATTCTGATGCCATTGCAACTCTTGTAGGTGACACATCGTTTTCTGTTACCCCTAGACGAGGTGAATATATGCTTGTTGACAAAGAATTCGGTACAGTTGTAAATCATACACTTTTCCGAGTTCCATCAAAAATGGGAAAAGGAATTCTCGTCTCTCCCACAGTTGACGGTAATCTTCTCTTGGGTCCCACGTCTGAGGATATCGAAGATAAGAGTGATGTATCAACTACTGCTCCCGGACTTGATACCATTCTTAAGAGCGTTTATGAAACAATAAAGAATCCTCCCTCAAGATCAGTAATAACGTCATTCTGTGGTCTTCGCAGTACCCCTGATACCGGTGATTTTGTTATAAATGTTCCTTGCGAGAGATTTGTAAATGCTGCCGGAATTGAATCCCCCGGCCTGTCATCATCACCTGCCATTGCAGAATATGTTGCAGAACTTCTTTCCGGGGCAGGTCTTGTTCTTGAAAAGAAGGAAGATTATAATCCTATCCGTGAACCCTCTCATAAATTCAGAGAAATGTCACTTGAAGAAAAGAATCGTTTTATTGCTGAGAATCCTGCATATGGTAGATATATTTGCCGTTGCGAGGAAGTATCCGAGGGTGAGATAATTGCCGCAATACACACCAATCCTCCTGCACGTAATCTTGATGCCGTAAAGAGGCGTACCAGAAGTGGAATGGGACGTTGTCAGGGAGGGTTCTGTTCTCCCTCAATTGTAAGCATCCTTGCAAGAGAGCTTGGTATTCCCTTTGAAAATGTAACTAAAAGCGGTGAAGGATCTATTATAAACTTTGAGAGGACAAAATAATGATTAAGACGGATCTTGTTATAATCGGTGCAGGTCCCGCAGGAATGAGCGCGGCGGTTGCCGCAAGAAAAAAAGGAATAGAAAGTATACTTCTTCTTGATCGCAATCCTTTCCTTGGTGGAATTCTTGAACAGTGTATTCATAATGGTTTTGGTCTTCATAAGTTTAAAGAAGAGCTTACCGGACCTGAATACGCTTATAAATACTCGAAAGAGGTTGAAGAACTTGGTATAGAATACAAGTTGGGTACAATGGTTCTTGATGTTACCTCTGATAAGATAGTTACTGCGGTAAACGAAAAAGATGGAGTGTTTACAGTACAGGCTAAGGCGGTTATCCTTGCCATGGGATGCCGCGAGAGAAGCCGTGGTGCACTTAATATATCAGGTACCCGTCCTGCAGGTATATTTACAGCAGGTACCGCACAGAAATATGTTAATATAGACGGATATCTTCCTGGAAAAAAAGTAGTTATTCTTGGTTCCGGGGATATTGGACTTATTATGGCTAGAAGGATGACTCTCGAGGGTGCTGAAGTTAAGGCGGTTTGTGAGCTGATGCCTTACAGTGGCGGTCTTACAAGAAACATTGTACAGTGTCTTGATGATTTTGATATTCCTCTTCTTCTCAGTCATACCGTTACCAAAATTCACGGTGATAAACGAGTAACAGGTGTTACCATTTGTGAGGTGGACGAGAATAGACGTCCTATTGTCGGTAAAGAACGATACATTGAATGTGATACCTTACTTCTTTCTGTTGGTTTAATTCCTGAAAATGAGCTTTCAAAGAAGGCTGGGATTAAACTTGATTCAATTACATCAGGCGCTGTAGTTAACGGAAATAGAGAAACCTCTGTACCCGGTATATTTGCTTGTGGGAATGTTCTTCACGTACATGATCTTGTTGATTTTGTCTCTGATGAAGCCGAGATTGCAGGTAATGCTGCAGCAGATTTTATTATGGATAATTGCTCTGATTCCGCTGTTCAGATTTGTTTGAATACAGGATTCGGGGTACGTTATACAGTTCCTCAGGTAATTGATCAGTCTGAGGATACGAGGGTATTTTTCAGAGTAACTGACATATTTAAAAAGGCAAAGATTCTTGTTAAAGATGGGGACAGAACAATTCTTACACTTAAACGGGAGCATTGTGCCCCGGGTGAGATGGAAAGCGTTCTTCTTAAAAAGACTGATATAGAAGGAATCTGCTCGAATAATGTAAATATTTTGCTTGAAGTAGAGGAATAAAATGACAGAGAAAAAAGTAATATGTACTGTATGCCCCAAAGGATGCAGAATAACCGTTGTTTTAGACGGAAACAATGTTGATAATATTAATGGTAATCTTTGTGTCAGAGGAAAAAAATACGCTACAGATGAGGCAACAGAACCCCGTAGAGTATTAACAACAACCGTAAGGACAGATAATACCATGCTCTCAGTCAGATCAACTGCTTCGCTGAAAAAGGATAAGATATCCGATTATATGAAGATAATCAACGCTGTGAAAGTATCTGCTCCCATTTCTATCGGTGATGTTATAATTGAAAATATTGACGGTGAAGGTACTGATATTATAGCTACCAAGAATCTTATCTGAAATAATGAAATAATAAAAAATTGGAAGAACTTATGTTCTTCCAATTTTTTTATCTGATTATTCTTCGATGATGTTAAGTCTTTCGACTAAAGTGTTTATAACCTTATCAAAGAGGACGGAATCCTCAATATTCATACGACCGAGAACGGTCTCAAATTCATCGGGAGAAGAATAACCGAATGAACTATAATTATCATTAACGTAACGACCGTATTCTTCTTGAGTAATTTTAAGCGGTATTTCTTCCCTGCTGCAAACAGCGGAAAGGATCAATTTCTGCTCTATGGCATCTTTTGAAAGATTCACGTAAAGATGTTTGTAAAATTCGTCCTCTGTATAACCTTGCGCTTCAACAAAATCGGAATATTCATAACCATATGACTTTGCTATGGCGGTAAAGTACTCTATCATACTGTTACAATAATCAACGCGGTCACAGACAGGTAACTTTATGATCTCTGCTGAATCAAACAGTAAATTCCATATACTCTCGTTTAACTCCGCCGCATAAAGTGACTCATAATATTCGGTATAAAACTCGAAGTAGAATTTTTTAATATCTTCTACGGTTTGGTATCCCTCAATGTTTAACTCTTTAACCATTTCATCGGTAACTTCACTGGGAGTACCAAAGTAATTAACCGTGACATAAAAATCTGCTGTTTTACCACAAAGAGTCGGGATATAATAGTCATCCGAGAACGTTGCTGATATTTCAAACGACTCACCGGAAGATTTTCCAATTAATGCATTCTCAATTTCAGGAAGAAACATATCGGCTCCGATAAGTATGATAAAATCACTTTGACTTCCACCGCTGTATTCTTCACCATTAATTGTGCTTTCAAAATCAATAGATACAGCATGGCCCTTTTCAATAGCAGTGAGGGAATCATCTCTGTCTACATATCCGTAAGAAACAGTTTCAGACAGTAAGGCCGTGTTAACAAAATCGTCATCAACGATGAACTTCTTTGAGATTTTTAGGGGAGTACTTGAATAATCATCCAAAACAATGTATTCATTATAAGGGAAATCCAAATCATATAAAGACTTCTCTTCCGGTATTTCCTCAACTTTAAATTCGGTAGTATCACTTACCGTTGTATCTGTCGGTACAGTTGTTTCGTGATTATCACCGGAATCGTTACCGCATCCAACAAAACAACACACTGTTAATACAAAAATAAGTATTACAGAAATTAGTTTCATATTTATAATCCTTTTATATTTAGATTATGAGACTACTCTGAGCGGAAATAGCATCAGGGATAGCATATGAAAATACCGGGAACAGATAGTAAGCAACTGTAACGACCATCATTGCTGCGAGTATGATCGCAAGAATTCTCACAAGAATAACTCTAAGAGGAGTTTTGGGGGTACGAACCTTCTTATTATTGTTTTTCTTTTTGGTAGCCATTTTACTTATTCCTTTCAAATTATAACTTTTATTCAAGATCTGTTATCGATACTTGTCCAAGTTCTATGTCTTTTTCTTCAAGAATAGTACCGGAAGCTGGTATTTTTGTCTTTTTGTAACGAGACGGTGTTGTACAGTATTTTTCGAGGACATCTGTAGCCGCGACTATCTTCTGCACTCCCTTTATTTTAAATACCGAGACGCCTTGTGTTGAACGCGTGGATTTTAGTGGTATTATCGAACTTGAAATTATGATGGCTCGCGAAACATTGGATATTATTGCAATATCCTTGACTTCTTCTTCAAGGATTGCCGCAACAAGAGGCGAGACATCTGAGTATGCACCCGTAAGCATTCTTCTGTTGCTCTTTGTTTGATAAGCAGACAGAGGAACTTTTGCACACTTTCCGTTTTCATAAATAAAAATCACGTTGCTTGTTCCCTTGTATCCGTCCGGGATAATCATGGAAATAACACGCTCACCGTCTTCAAAACCAAGCTTTGCAGGAACGTAATCACCGAAAACGGAAGCCTTAACCACTTCAAAATCTGATACCTTGGCTTTATAGGCCTTGAAGCGATCAGAGAAGAACAGAAGATCTTCTTTGTTTGATATATCTTTCTCAAACACGATCTCATCACCGTCTTTGAGCTTTTGCTCATCATTACCGCGTAGAGATTTATGAGTTATTTGTTTAAAATAACCTTCTCTTGTAAATACAACGTGTACATCCATTGACTCATCGTCTTCAGACTCGGTGTATTGGGTAATATCATCGGCATAGAGAAGCTGAGTTTTTCTCGGAGCCCCATATTTTTTCTTTATCTGGGTCAGTTGCTTTGCTATTTCGGATTTAAGTTTAATATCGTCACCTATAATCTCTTCTATCTCTGCAATGTCTTTTTGGAGAGACTCAATCTCTTTTATTCGATTGAGTATATATTCTCTATTGAGATTTCTGAGTTTTATTTCAGCAATATATTCAGCCTGGGTTGTGTCAATATTAAATCCTTTTGCAAGGTTCGGAACAACATCTGACTCATTTTCGGTTTCTCTTACGATCTTGATTGCCTTATCAATATCGAGGAGTATTTTTCCGAGGCCGAGAAGCAGATGGAGTTTGTCTTTTTTCTTGTTGAGGTCATAAGTTAGCTCCCTGCGATAACAGTTCATTCTGAACAGTATCCATTCCTTTAGAATCTCAATGATTCCCATAAGGCGAGGGGCACCGTCAACCAGAATGTTGAAGTTACATCCGAAATCGTCCTCAAGAGGTGTAGTCTTGAATAACTTAGACATTAACTTATCCGGATCAACTCCGCGTCTGAGGTCTATAGTAAGCTTAAATCCGTCAAAGTCTATTTCGTCTCGAATGTCACTTATTTCTTTCAGCTTACCTTCCTTTATCATGTCGATAATTTTCTTCATGATAAGCTCTATTGATGTTGAGTAAGGTATCTGAACTATTTCTATGCAGTTACTTTCTTTCTTGTATACGTATCTTGCTCTCAGTTTGAAACTTCCGCGTCCGGTCAGATAAATGTCTTTCAGCTGTTCCCTATCATAGATAATATATCCACCGCCTGAAAAATCGGGAGCTTTTATTATATCTAGGATTTTATCAATGCTTGTGTTTGGATTCTTCAGTAATGCTATCGTACCGTCGCAAACTTCAGAAAGATTGAACGAACAGATAGATGATGCCATACCTACCGCAATTCCACTGTTAGGTGAAACGAGAACATTTGGGAAAGTGGTTGGGAGCAAGGTCGGTTCTTTTGTGGTGTTGTCGTAGTTATCGACAAGATCAACAGCATCCTTATCAATTCCGGAGAATAACTCGGCACATATGGGTGCAAGTTTTACCTCTGTATATCTTGATGCAGAGAATGCCATGTCACGGCTGTATTGCTTTCCGAAACCACCTTTGGAATCAACGAACGGGTGGAGTAAAGCTTCGTAACCACGCGTGAGTCTTACCATTGTTTCATAGATAGCCATATCGCCGTGGGGATTGAGTCGCATTGTCTGGCCGACAACATTTGCACTCTTTGTTCTTGGACCGGTGAGAAGTCCCATCTTATACATCGTATAGAGCAGTTTTCTGTGAGACGGCTTAAAACCATCAATCTCCGGTATTGCACGGGAGATAATAACGCTCATAACGTATGGCATATAATTTTTTTCAATCGTATCTGTGATCGGCTGTTGCGAAATTTCAGCAACCTGTATAGGGACAGGCAAAATGCCTGTTGTTTTCTTTCTCGCCATTGTATCACCTTTACTTAAGATTGATTATATTGTGCCCTGCGGCACGAATAAGTCTGTTATATAGTGCAAGGCCAATTCCCTCTTTACTTGGAAGTCTGGCATAAATTACAGATGTATCTGTCACATCGGTTTTTCTGAGAAAATCAAAAAGTCTGTGTGCGTGTGACAGTAGATCACGTTGTTTACCGAGTAAAAATAAATTATCGGGATTAAGAAATTTTGCGTCTTCATCGTAACAGATGATAGCGCAGTTTTCTTCTTTTTGTTTTTCTTTGAAAAAATCAAGTACTAGTTCTTCATCACCTGAAACAAGGTATAGTGGTTTGCTCGGTGCATAATGTTTATACTTCATTCCGGGCGAAAGAGGCTGTTCACCTTCTTTGAGATGTTCATCTGCAATAACGAGCTTATTTGCAAAAATAGACAACTGTTCAGCAGTAACCGCACCCGGACGAAGTAAGTATATTGTATCTCCGTCAATACGTATTACTGTTGATTCAAGACCGAATACAGATTCTCCGCCGTCGATTATCATATCGATCTTATTATTTAGATCATGTATTACATGGGTAGCTGATGTAGGAGAAGGACTGCCAGAGGTATTAGCTGATGGGGCCGCAATGGGAACATCTGCATATACAATAAGCTTATGGGCTATTGGATCGGCAGGACAACGAATTGCAACGCTGTCAAGTCCACCTGTCGTTTCGTCCGGAATGACAGGAATACCATCAATATATTTTTTCGGAAGAATTATTGTAAGAGGCCCGGGCATAAATGATGATGCAAGCTCATAATACAGTTTGTTTGTAATGCAGTACTTTTCTGCTTCCTCCGGAGTTGCGATATGAACGATGAGAGGATTATCGCTTGGCCGACCTTTTGCAGCATATATCTTTTTTGACGCAGTCTTGTCGAGAGCATTGCCGCCGAGACCGTATACGGTTTCTGTTGGGAATGCCACAAGTCCGCTTGTGCGGAGGATTTCCCCTGCTCTCTCAAGATGAGGGAAATCTGCATCGGATCTTATAACTATCGTTTCTGTATTCATAAAATCATATCTCGCTGGATTTGAGTTTTTCAGCGGTGTCCGCTGTGATGAGTGCATCTATCATATCATCTATATCACCGTTAAGAAAATTCTCAAGTGAATGAACTGTAACGCCGATACGGTGATCGGTTATTCTGCTTTGAGGATAGTTATAGGTTCTTATTCTTTCACTTCTGTCACCGGTTCCGATCTGCGCTTTTCTTTCTGAAGCAATTTTGTCTGTTTGCTCTGAAAGCTTGATATCATAGAGTTTAGCCTTAAGTATTTTAAGAGCTTTATCTCTGTTTTTAAACTGGCTTCTTTCATCCTGACACTCAACAACAATACCGGTAGGTTTGTGTATCATTCTAATGGCAGATTCGGTTTTATTAACATGCTGTCCGCCTGCGCCACTACTCTTTATTGTATCAATTTGAAGATCAGAGGGATTTATCTCGATCTCAACATCTTCTGCCTCCGGAAGCACAGCTACTGTAGCGGTAGAGGTGTGGATTCGGCCAGATGTTTCGGTTTCAGGTACTCTCTGTACTCTGTGAACACCGCTTTCAAATTTGAATCTTGAATATGCTCCATCACCGCTTATCATAAAGGTTACTTCTCTAAAACCGCCAAGCTCTGTATCGTTACACGATACAAGCTCTGTCTTATAACCCTTTGAGTCAGCATACATATTATACATTCGGTAGAGAACATAGGCAAAAAGTGCAGCCTCGTCTCCGCCCGCTCCCGCTCTGATCTCAATAACAACATTCTTGTCATCATTGGGATCTTTGGGAAGGAGAAGTATCTTGAGCTCTTCCGATATAACCTCGAGAGATTTTCTGCAGGAGGAGATCTCCTCTTCTGCCATCTCTTTCATCTCTGTATCGCCGCCTGCTTCATTTAACATTTCAAGGGCGCCGTTTAAATCGGACTCAAGCTGAGTATATTCTCGAAACTTAGCTATTATGGGAGCAAGCTGTTTGTGCTCCTTCATGAGCTTTGCATACTCCTGCTGATTTGACATAATCGAAACATCAGCAATACTTTCTTCAATTTTTTCAAATCTTATCTGAGCATCACGGAGTTTAGAAAACATTACATATTCCTCGGATTATTATTTACAAAATGCTAAAAATGCAAGGTGTGCGGAATAGAGATCGTTCTTTGCGATGACCTCCAAAGGTGCATGCATAGACAAAACCGGAACACCAAGATCGATTGTATCAATGTTAATATCTGCAATATACATTGCAACGGTTCCTCCGCCGCCTTCATCAACTTTACCAAGCTCCGCGGTTTGCCAGTGAACACCACATTCATCGAACATAGCTCTGAGGGATGCAATATATTCAGCTCTTGCATCATTGGAAGAAGCTTTACCTGCGTGACCGGTGTATTTCATCATTACAACGCCGCCATTAAGCATTGCGCTGTTGGTCTTTTCGTATACTTCTGAGTAAAGAGGGTCGTACGCAGCGGATACATCTGCAGAGAGGCAGAGAGAATTTGCGCGGACAACAATTGGATCTGCATTGAGTGATGCAGAAAGCTCATCGATAAGATCGCGCAGAAGACTACTCTTCATACCGGTATTACCTTCGCTACCGATCTCTTCTTTATCAGCAAGAACACAGATAACAGTGTGCTCAGAATCATTTTCTACAAGAGCGGTAAGTGCGGGATAGGAACAACATCTGTCATCGTGTCCGTAAGCTAAAATAAGAGAACGATCGAGACCGAGATCACGAGCCTTATCGGCAGGTACTGCACTGAGTTCTGCACTAAGGAAATCTTCCTCAACAATACCGTATTTCTCATTGAGAATGCGCATCATATTAATCTTAACGGCATCATGTTCCTCACCTTCACAAGGTTCGCTGCCTATGAGAATATTGAGTCCTTCACCTGTGATTGCTTTACCAAGAGGCTTTTCCATCTGTGCTCTGCCAAGATGAGGAAGAAGATCGGTAATACAGAATACAGGATCGTTTTCATCCTCTCCGATAACTATATTAATAACCTCGCCGGTTTTGAGCGCAACTACACCGTGGAGAGCAAGGGGAATAGCGGTCCACTGGTATTTCTTTATACCACCGTAATAATGTGTCTTAAGATATCCGAATCCACTGTCTTCGAACAGAGGAATCTGCTTAAGATCAAGACGCGGAGAATCGAGATGAGCCGCGCAAATACGAATACCTTTTTCAAGGCTTTCTTTACCAATTGTAAAAGCAAAGAGGCACTTTCCCCTGTTGTTGTAGTAGAGCTTATCACCGGGATTTATCTTGTCACCTAATTTATATTGTGAAAATCCGTTCTTCTCGAGAAGCTCAATAGAAGCCACAACGGTCTCTCTTTCTGTCTTTGCTCTGTCAAGGAAAGAAACGTATTCAGCTGAATACTCACGGATCTTATCAACTGTTTCACCTGTATACACATCGTAAGAGCTCTTTTTTTTGTACATAAGCTTGTCCTTAATACTCATTGTTGCTTCAACCTTTCAGTTAATAGTATAACTTTTTATATAAATCGATTGCCTTATTTATTTTTTTAACGTAATCCCTGGTTTCTATTATTGGGATCTCTGTAAGATTACCGTATTCGTCGGAATACTCGTTTCCTGCTATCCATTCATTTACCTTACCCATTCCGCAGTTGTACGCAGCAAAAACCGTGCTCCAGTTTCCGTATTCAGCATACAGATAAGACAGGAAATAAGTCCCGTATTTTATATTTGTCTCGGGGTCGTACAGAAGCCCGGTGTCATAACTTTCGCCTCGTTTCTGTGCTAACCACTCAAATGTGTCAGGTATCATCTGCATGAGTCCTATAGCACCGGCATGGGAAACGACGTTACTCTGAAAGTCGCTTTCTGTTTTTATAACAGAATAAACTATATATTCCGGAACTCCGTATTCAGACGAATATTTCTGAACATATTCACTGTACTTCTGAGGATGTGTAGATCTCTCGATTTGATCCCACATATACTCGTATGCAAATCCAATTGCAATTGAAAGTAACAATATTGTTATAATGACTAAATTGCGCTTTAAAGCATTTGATTGTTTCACTTTATCACCCAACTGATCACATAAAATAAGGATTAAACCCCGAACGGGAGTATCCATATAATTCCCTGTCTTTTCCTTCAGGATCTGATATAGTGGATATTATTTCAGCCACTTGTTCTCGGAGAGAATCTAAAGAACCGTTGTTATATATTACAAAATCCGCGTGAGAAGTAAAAAAGTCATCACTTCTTTGCGAGTTGATACGTTTTTCGGCCTGCTCATACGAAATGTTGTCGCGTTTCATTATACGATCAATACGTATTTCTTTGGCTGCGATAACGGAAATAACGTATTCACAGTGACTGTTAAAACCACTTTCGTAAAGCTGGGGTGCATCAACGACTGCCATCTCGTGACCGGACTCACTGTACATAGCCAGAAGCTTTCCACACTCTCTGAGCACATACTTGTGTGTTATACGGTTAAGTGCGGCCAGCTTGTCACTTGCCCCAGGTTTAAAAACTATGTCAGCCAGAGCTGCTCTGTTAAGCTGTCCGTCTTTGGTAATAACTGTATCTCCAAAGTAATCTTTCAGCTCCATTATACATGGTGATCCCGCGTGTGTTACATCGCGATATACAGCATCGGTATCAATGCATGGGATTCTGAATTCAGCAAGTATTTTACCTACAGCACCCTTACCTGCACCGCTTCCACCGGTTAAACCAATAGTAATCATATTTTTCCTCTCAAAGAGTTATCTTCATACCCGTATCATCTGACTTATATGCCGCATCCAGTATCTTTTGAACATAAGCACCGTCATAAAGCGAAGGAGATTGCTCCATGCCACGGTCGAGACGGTAAAGGAAATTATACATGCTTTCAATATGTCCTCTGAGCCAACCCACAGGAGAACGTCCGTTGGGGAAAGTACCTCCGGGGGCGGGATATCTGCCGATACATTCTATAGCTTTCCATCCTCTGTCACCGCCGTGCTTGCCTTCCGGGATACGAGCATCATAATAGTAGAGCCACTCGGGATCCATCATATTGAATTTGATTGCACCGTCAGTTCCATAAAGTTCAAATGTAAAATCATCGTTAGTACCAACGGTTAATTTGCTTATATCAATTGTACCTACCGCACCGGATGTCATGGTGCAGATCATGTAAAATGCTTCATCGGCATTGGTATGCCATGTGTTACCGTCTCTGCCGCGTCTTATGGGATAGAGTATTTGCGATCTGCCATAAACATCAGCAACCTCACCGCAAAGGTAGGTGAGCATATCTATAACGTGTGAACCCAGATCGAACAGTACACCGCCACCGCATATATCGCGATCCTGCTTCCAACCTGCAGGCTTTTCCGGATCAGTACAGCTAGCGTGTAAAAATGAGGTGTGGAAAGATACCGGCTTACCGATAGCGCCTGAATCAATAATTTCCTTTGCACGCATTACGATAGGATAATGACGGTTGTTAAATACCATTGAAGCGGAGATTCCGGCTGACTTTGCAAGATTTGCTATCTCTATTGCATCACTGTAAGTAGTACAAATCGGTTTTTCACAGTAGATAGCTTTCCCGGCTTTTATTGCTGCACGCAAAGTATCTGCGTGACAACAGTTAGGTGTACAGATATCAATTATGTCTATATCAGGAGAGTTTATCAGAACGGATTCATCGGTAACAGCACGTGAAAATCCATACTTTTCACATACAGCTTCACTCTTCTCCTGAGATCTGGTGCAGACACCTTCTATTTTTACATTAAAATCCATTTCGGGATGGTAATATGGGAGGACAGAAACAGAATATGCATGTGTTTTTCCCATGCTACCAAATCCGAGCAATCCAATTTTATATTCTTTCTTCATAGCAAGTTCCTTTAGGCCATATATAATATATTATATCTCAAAAATGATTTTTTGGCAATAGATTTCGATAAAATTGATTGTTCTAAAACGACCTTATGTGAGTCAATTATACAAATATTTGTTTTAAATTAATTTTGTTATATTTTATTGTTAAAAAACAAGCCGTCAGTTTTTGACGGCTTGTTTTTTATGTGCTATTAATTTTGTCTAGGTAAAAATAATCGTATTGTCATAATTACAAAATCAACACATTATTCTGCGATAATCAGCATTGCTTATTCTTTGCTCTTTTGGCGGCTGTAAGTGTATTCTTCATAAGCATTGTAATAGTCATAGGACCAACACCACCGGGTACAGGGGTGATGTACGATGCTTTAGGTTCAACGGTTTCAAAGTCAACGTCACCGGTAAGTTTGCCGTCTTCACGTCTGTTCATACCAACGTCAATTACAACTGCGCCCTCTTTGACCATATCGCCGGTGATAAAATCTGCTTTACCAATAGCAACCACAAGTATATCGGCTCTGCGGGTAACTTCAGCAAGATCCTTTGTGCGGGAATGACAAACAGTGACAGTACCGTTTGCGTGAAGGAGAAGCATTGCCTGAGGCTTACCTACTATGTTGCTTCTACCGACAACTACGCATTCTTTTCCGCTTACGTTAATACCGTAATGCTCGAGGAGCACCATAACACCGGCCGGAGTACAAGGAAGAAAATCGTAGTCACCAAGCATTATTTTACCTACGTTTATTGTGTGGAATGCATCTACATCTTTTTCGGGCGAGATCTCTGCAATTATCTTTTCATCAGAGAGATGCTTGGGAAGCGGAAGCTGTACAAGAATACCGTTAATTTTATCATCTGTATTAAGTCTGTGAACGAGATCAAGAAGCTCATCTTCTGTGGTGTTTTCCGGGAGAGCATAGACCTCTGAATACATACCCACTTCGTCACATGCTTTGCTTTTGTTTCTTACGTATACCTTTGATGCGGGATCTTCCCCTACAATGATGACTGCGAGTCCGGGGGTATATCCGTCTTTTTTGAGTTTATCAACTTCACAAGCAATCTTTTTTCTTTCTTCTGTTGATACAAGTTTTCCGTCAATTATTTTTGCCATTTTCTTCTCCTTTTTCTTCGTCGCATATTTCGCTGTCTGTAACAGAATTATTTGTAGAAATATCAATATCGTTATCTTCTTCAACCGATATAATCTTTTCTTCATTAGAGTACTGCAATTCATAAGACTCGGCAATAAGTCTCTTTTTCTTTGAGATGATTAAAAATGCTATAAATAGAATTGTACCTACAACAAATGAGACAAAACCGATTAGCTGAGAAATTCTTATTGTTCCCCAGTAGAGACTGTCAGTACGGAGCCCCTCGATTAACATTCTTCCGAAGCCGTACCAAGCAATATACCCGAACAATATCTGACCGTCGTACTTCTTTTTTCTGTAGAGGAGGATAAGTATAACAAGTCCTAAAACATTCCAGAGAGATTCGTAGAGGAATGTGGGGTGATAATACTTCATTTTTGTCATGCCGTCGGTAAGTATGCCCATTCTCCACAAAACGTCGGTCTCTCTTCCAAATGCTTCTGCATTAACAAAGTTACCCCAACGACCGATAGCCTGTCCTATAAGCAGAGCGGGGGCGATAAGATCAAGCATTTTAAGAGGTTTGATCTTCTTGAAAAGCGAAACAGCAACAACTATAAGCGCACCGGCGATTATGCCGCCATATATAGCGAGGCCTCCGTTCCAAAAAGCAATTATATCAAGGAAAGTATTATATCCGCCATAGAAGATAACATAATAAAGGCGTGCGCCGATAACTGCTCCTGGAATGAGGAAGATGGCAAGATCAAGTACATCGTCGTTCTTGATTCCTTCTCTCTTCGAATGCATCATAACATAAGTTACAGCAAGGATAATACCCAAGGTAATGATTATACCATACCAGGCAATTCCACGGTGGTCTTTAAGAAAAGGAAGTTTGAATGCGATTTCATTTACTGTAAATGGGCCTATTCCAAGCCCGGGAAAATATATGGTATTCATCTTTATTCCTCCGGGTTTCTGATAATTGAAAGAGCGTATGACGACGGGACAAAAAGCTTGTCGAACACATCCTTTGTGTAATCATAATCAATAGTGGGGATGATGTCTACACTGTCAAATATTCCGCAATCGTTAAATCTCTGCCAAACTATATTGGTGGCTATCTCTTCGGTGGAATCAAAGGATTTAACGATATCAGCGTAAATAACTTTCTTTATACGTTCAAAATCCTCTTTTGAAAAACCGTTTTTCTTTACTTCCTCGCAGTGGTCACAAAATCTTCCGAAAACGGCTTCGGGATCAGATGATTCACTTGAAATAGCATTAAATGAGAAAGAAAGATTGTGTTCAAAAGAAGCTCCAAGCCCTCTTGATATCAAACCTTCTCCGTACAAATCATTAAATAGCTTTCCTGATTTACCGAAGAGCATATCGTTGAGTATATCAACCGCGAGGTTCTTTTTTGCTCTTTCTCTGGGATCAAGAGATATTTCGGTATCTTTTATACCTATCTCAAAAAGGGGCTTCGCAACAGAAAATGTTTTCTCGAAACGAGGGCAAAATACTGATGGACTTTCGGTTGGATAATCTCGGATTATCTTTTTGATCTCGCTTGTTTTGATATATTTATCTACAAGCTCCATTGTTCTCTCAACGTCAACGTTTCCGCATACCGAGAGAATCATGTTTGAGGGGCTATAAAATGTGTTATAACACTTATAGAGTATTTCGGGAGTGATGTGGGAAATAGATTCTACTGTTCCTGCAATATTGGTGCGTATCTTGTTCTTTTCATAAAGAGCCCCCATAAGACCGTAGAACAAATTTGTCCCCGGGTTATCGTCATACATCTTAATTTCCTGAGCGATAATACCCTGCTCTTTTTTTACATTTTCATCTGTGAAATATGGCTTGGTAACAAAATCAAGCAGTATTTCAAGGGATGCATAAAAATTATCGGTACAGGAGAAGAGGTAGGCTGTTTGATTAAATGAGGTGTATGCGTTAGCAGAGGCACCGGTCCTTGCATAACGCTGGAAGGTATCTTCTCCTTCTTCTGTTTCAAAAAGCTTGTGCTCAAGAAAGTGAGCAATACCGTCGGGTACTTCGGTAAAATCACTGTCTCCCTCAAGCTTGAATCTGTTATCAACAGAACCGTACTTGGTTGCAAAGATAGCGTATGAAGAAGTCATTTCTTTTGGATATACGTATACCTCAAGACCACTTTTGTGGGTACAAACATAATATGATTCGTCGAGAAGAGCACTTTCTATTTTTCTTGTTTCGGTCATTATTTATCCTCCTCGTTTGGTTTGAGAGTGTAGATGGTATCAAGGGTGAGTTTCTTTGCCATTTCTGATATATCTTCTTTTGTTACAGTTTTGATCATTCTTGCGGCATCTTCGGGAGAATCGCACCTACCGGCAAGAGATCTGCCGATATACCATGCTTCGAGCATATCCGGACTGTCGTATATACGCATATAATCACCGCAAAGGGATTCTATCGCACCATCAAATTCATCGTCGGTTATATTTCCGTTTTTGACCTCATCAAGCTGATGAAGGATCTCTTCCCTAGCGGCATCATACTTCTCAGCTTCAATGCCGCTTATTACCACCATAATACCCTTCTGTGCTTCAGGAACGGCCTGACAGTAGTAACAGAGACTGAGCTTTTCTCTGACATTCATAAAGAGCTTTGAGGTGGTTCCGCTGCCATATACCTCGGAAAATACCGAGAACTTATAATAGTCACTATCAGAGAGTACGGTACCTGTTCTGAAACCTATGCTTAGCTTGGTCTGTTCGACAGAATCATATTCAACTATTTCTCGTACCGAATCTGAAGACCTCTTTACATTAGTGGAAAGAGGTTCCGGCACCCTTCCATTTATTCCGCTGAACATATCTTTCACCTTGTCAAGGATAACTTCAGGAGACTCGGCACCAACGTAAAAAACATCGATTCTTGCTTTTTCAATGATTTCTTTATGATGTTCATAGAGCGAAAGATGAGTGATTTCTTTTACGGTTTCTTCGCTTCCGAGAATATCGAGACCAAATGCTTCATCGCGACACATTTCTTCGTGACAGCGAGTAAGCGCATAGCTGTTTTTATTGTTGATTCTTCCGTTGATTTTATCAATAAGATTGGACTTCTCACCTTCAACGTACTCCTCGCAAAAAGCGCCGTCAATAATATATGGGTCAAAAAGCATCTCGGCCATCATTCCGAGAGTACCACCGAGGATATCACATCCGTCGAGAGAATATTTACTGTCAATGAAATTCGAATATAGACCAAATACCTGCACTTCTCCGCGTTTATAGTTTGTTTGAGCAATAGATGCCGCGTAAAGAGACTGTAGCTTACGGCTTATATCCGCAATAGTTGGATTTTTCGCTGTACCGCGAAGAAGGACTGCGGATAGCAGTGAGTTCTTAGCGGCTGTCTCACGTCTGAGCGGAACAAGAAAATTAATTGCAAGCTGTGCAGTCTTGAATTTTCTTGTTGAGATCACGTTAAGTGTGATACCGTCTGCAATTGTAAATTTTATAGGTTTCATTCTATTCTCCTTTTGAGGTGTCAGATGATTGACTAACAAATGTCTTCTTGTAATAGATCTCTCTTTTTAGCGTATGATTTGGTTCTATCGCCATGACCTCTTTAAGAACTCTTATGGCTGCGTATGCACGGCGTTTCGTAAGTCCTGCAGCCTTTGCAAACTCAGCGGTTGAAAAGGTTTCATTAAGTTCTTTCGGTATAAGAAAGTGATAGTCCTCGGCAGATGAAATGCACATCTCATCAAGAAGGCTGATAGGTATAGAAACGTTCTTTGTTGATCCCTTCTTTTTTGTGCTGTCCCACCCGTTGAGATTACGATATTCTTCTACTTCAAGAAAAAGCACGGTGAATTTAATATTACCCACCTTGAGGAGTGGAAGAACATAGACAAGCTCAGCAAGAAAATGATACTTGCTCCCTTTTTTCGGTGAAAGACGTTTTCGCGTAATCTCACCGCTGTTTGTGTCAAGCCAGGATATCCATTTTTTTCTGTAAATTGGATGTACAACGTTTATATTGTACCCGAGATCAGACAACTTCAGTAATTTCTTTTTTAACGGAGAAAGGCTGCCTGTTTGTATTTCTGTGATATTGTTGCCATCAAGAATATCGGCGAAAAAACCACAACATTTCTTTTCGTGATGACTTTCGTCGGGATCAATATACTTTTTCAGAATCAAATGCATAATCTTTTCGTTATAAGTACCGATATTGGTTATACATTTGGGGTTATGTATGGTATCATCGCAAATTTGCGCGAAGATTTTCTGATCTATCACATTAATTACCTGACCTGTAAATAAATGTATACATAATACATAATACTACAAATTTGTTACATGCATTTGAACATTATAAAACAAAAAGCATATACAACCGAAAATTGTACATGCTTTTTGTTTTATATGACTTCAAAGACAAAATTTTCAGGTCCGACGTCGGCTTTGTTTACTCTGAAATATTTTCCACAGAGAGAAGGGATTATAGGATCCCTCTCTGTAATACCGGACATTATATTTGTAAGTTCACAGTCGGTGTATAATTTTTTGTCTGACAGATCACGGTTTATAATTGCTATTATTGCACTGCCTTTATCATCATAACGCATTATTACCACGAAGGAAGAGTTACATAAAAGTATTTTAACATAACCTGAGAACAGTAGAGTCTCTTGTTTTCTTATTTTACCGATTTCACGGTAAAAATCCAGAAGAGCCAGGGTTGATCCATCCCCATCGTCAGGATTTGTTTGTTCCCAATCAAATGTTTTACGACAGAAAGGGTCCGAATACCCTTCTGTGCCAATTTCATCTCCGTAAAAAACACAAGGAATTCCCGGAAAGAAAACCAAGGTCAGATATGCTAACTTTAACAGTTTGATACCGTATTCCCTTTTGGTATCTGTTAGCCTTTTCTGGGCTTTTTCGGCATTTGATAAATCGTGTCCGTCATTATCTGCAAGTGCTGTTATAATACGAGCAGTATCATGAGTTCCAAGAATATTCATCAGACAGTCAGCACTTTCTTTAGGATAGTGTTTGTATATACTGTTTACTGTTCTGACAAAGTAAGAATGATTACCGTGCTTAATATAAGAAATTATGGCATCTCTTAGTGGATAATTCATAACTGAATCAAGAGATGATCCGTGCAGATATTCTCGTCTTTTGTCGTAAGATACTTTGTTTGATGCATCCTCCCACACTTCACCAATGATTATTGCATCCGGGTTTTCTTTTTTTACTTTGTATCTGAGTTTCTTCAGAAAATCGTCTGATAACTCATCGGCAACATCAAGTCGAATACCACTTATCCCCATTGAAAACCATTTTTCAATTACTCCGTTTTTACATAAAATAAATCTTCTGTAGCTGTTTGAATCGCAGTTTACTCTTGGAAGTATATCGATATTCCACCAACATTCATAATCATTTCTGTTACCATCATAATCTCTGAAGGTATACCAACTGTGATACTTGGATCTTTTTGATCTGTATGCTCCGCCGGTTCCGTAATTGCCGTATTTATTGAAATATACACTGTCGTCTCCGGTATGGTTAAAAACACCATCAAGAATGATACCTATACCATGTTCATGTGCCTTATCTATAAGTTCTGTCAATGCCACTTCGCCACCAAACATCTCATCAACTGTCATATAATCCGCGGTATCGTATTTATGATTAGATGGAGAGTCAAATATGGGAGAGAGATAAATATATTTAACACCGAGAGAGCTTATATACCCAAGTTTTTCTGTTACACCGTAAATGTCTCCTCCGAAAAACACATTGTTCTTCAGATAACCTCCGGGATATTCAGCATATTCGGGTACACCGTTTTTCCAGTCTTCATTTAAAATAGCATTTTCCTTTATCGGAGATCTACCGCTTCGGTTAAATCTGTCTACAAAAATATGATACATTGTGCCGTGTATTGGCGCAGGTGTTTTAAATTTTTTTGAATATATCAGCAGTTGTCTTAAATAATCGTCCGGATCATAAACGTTAATGGTTCTATTTTTCTGTCCGCAAAACAGTCTGTAGTCGTGCCAGAAGATACCTTTTCCGTATTTACCGGTATCAAGAATAACTTCATAAACATCAAATCCATGAGAGAGCGAAGACCATATCATTTTATGCTCTTCACATACCGTGTTATTGTCATCCATAAAGATCATTGTAGCTTCAACCGTTGCTTTTTGTCTTGGAATGTGAATACAAAAAACAATTTTTTCATCGTTACAAATGGCATTAGAATTAAGACGTACTCGTTTACCGTTTTTTAAGCTATATATTTCTTCGTAAATATTTTTGTTTTCCATTATACTTTTTTTGTATGAGTGATCCCCCATATTTTTTCGGCATATTCTAAAATACTTCTGTCAGAGGAAAAATATCCTGCGGCAGCAATATTCAGCACACTTTTCTTAAGCCACATATCTTTGTTTTCGTAATCCTTTATTACCCTGCCGCATGTTCTGACATATGAGTCAAAATCTACGAAGCACATATACGGATCTGCGATACCGCTGTTTCCTGAGGTGAGATATCTTGCGATATTATCAAACTCAATGCCACCAAATCCTTTATTTAATCTGTCGGTTGCCTTCCTGAGACGAATACTTTTATTATAGTAGTCGATTGATGAATATCCTTTCTTCCACAGCTCGTCAACCTCGGTAGCTCTGAGTCCGAAAATATATATATTTTCTTCCCCGACTTTTTCCATCATTTCTACATTTGCACCGTCAAGTGTTCCTACAGTCAAGGCACCGTTAATCATGAATTTCATACATCCCGTACCGCTGGCTTCCTTACCTGCAAGAGATATTTGCTCTGATATATCAGATGCAGGTATCAAAATTTCAGCGGTGGACACATCGTAGTTTTCAAGGTAAATAACTCTGAGTTTTTCTTTCAGCACAGGTGATTTAGCTGTATATTCGGATAGTGCACATATTAGCCTGATTATTTCCTTAGCCATATAATATCCCGGTGCGGCTTTCCCACCGAAAATAAAGGTTTGAGGTTGGAAATCAACACCGGGATCCTCTTCAATGTCATTACAGTATGATATGATTTTAAGAACATTCAGAAGCTGTCGTTTATATTCATGCATACGCTTAACCTGAACGTCAAAAATCGATTCTGAATTAACGTCGTTTATACCACGGTTTAATAAATACTCGGTAAAATATCTTTTGTTGTTACTTTTTATCAAGTCAATTCTTTCAAGTACTGATTTGTCTTCGCTGAATTTTTTAAAATTTTCAAGTAATGATGGTTGTTTTTTATATTCTGGACCTATACATTCATCAAGAAGTTCTGTGAGTGCGGGATTAGCCTGACAGAGCCATCTTCTGTGGGCAATTCCGTTTGTTACGTTAAGAAATTTATACGGTAATGTTTTAGCATAATCTCTGAAAACTGATTTTTTTAATATATCAGAGTGAAGTTCAGATACTCCGTTTACCTTATTTGCTGCATACACAGACAGATTAGCCATTCTTATTTCCGAGTTTGATATAATTGACATTCTGGATATTCTGTCCCAGTCTCCCGGATATATATTCCACAGATCTGCGCAAAGGCGTTTGTTCAGTTCCTCTATTATCATATAAATGCGAGGAAGTCTGAATTTAAAAAGATCCGTATTCCAACACTCCAGTGCTTCAGGCATCACGGTATGGTTTGTATAACTTACGCATTTTGAAACAACTCGCCATGCATTTTCCCATGAATATGAATACTGATCAAGCATTATTCTCATTAACTCAGGAATACACATTGCAGGATGTGTATCGTTAATGTGTATAACAATACGGTCTTCAATTCCGGAGAGAGTTCCATGCTCACGTAAATAATCATTTATTATACTTTGAAGAGAAGCTGATACAAGAAAATACTGTTGAGTGAGACGAAGCAACTTACCCTCTGTGTGATTATCTGATGGGTAAAGTACCTTGGAAATTATTTCTGCGTTGGTAGAGTCCTTTACAGCTTTGAGATATTCTCCCTGAGAAAAGAGGGACATGTTGAAATTTGACGGACTTTTTGCTTTCCAAAGACGAAGAATACCTACGTTGTCAGTCTCATATCCCGATATCATCATATCGTAAGGAACTGCATTTATTTCCTCATAATTTTCGTAAGATATATTCAGTTTTCCGTTCTCCCAGCTTTCTTTTATGTTTCCGCCGAGCTTTACAGAGCATGTTCTGTCAGTTCTTGGAATTAGCCAAACTTCCCCCTCGTTCATCCATTCATCCGGTAATTCTATCTGACTTCCGTCAACTATCTTTTGACGAAAAAGACCGTATTCATAACATATAGAGAAGCCGTATGCTCTGTAATTCATTGTGGTCATTGAATCCATAAAACATGCCGCGAGTCTGCCAAGGCCACCGTTTCCAAGACCCGCATCCGGTTCACACGAAAAAATGTCGTCAATTGTATAGCCTGTTTGAGACAAAGCTTCGCTGTATTCTTTTATCAGACCAAGATTATACAGATTATTTTTAAGAGATCTGCCAATAAGGAATTCCATGCATAAATAATATATTTTCTTGTCACTGTTTCTCTTTTGAGATTTTACCGATCGCTTCTGAGTTAAAATATCTTTAACAGTAAGGACTATTGCTCGGTATACCTGGTTTTTACTTGCACTTTCAAGAGATACTCCGAAATATCTGTTAAGTTTACTGTCAATCGATTCTCTAATGCTGTTTGAGGTTTGATTATTTTTGTTATTCATATGCTTACCTTTCCTGTACAACAGATAAGAACTTTTTAAATAATTATTCTCAGTTAACCTGATTTTTATAATAATTTTTTATATATATCCATATATCTTTTTGCTGACTGTTCCCAGGAAAAATCCACATCCATAACACGCCTAACAAGATTATTCCATTCATTGATGTTATTATATTCTGTTAAAGCACGGTCGATTGCACTGAGCATTTCTTTCACATTATATTGCTCAAATACAAATCCGTTTTTTTCATAACAATTCTCATTTATAGTATCAGCAAGTCCTCCTGTCTTTCTCACCACGGGAACGGTTCCGTATCTTGATGCTATCATTTGTGCCAATCCACAGGGTTCCCTTAGAGATGGCATAAGAAATATGTCAGAACCTGCATATATTTTTTTGGATAAAACCTTGTCAAATTTTATGTTTACACACATTTGGTTACTATGTTCTTTTGATTTTTCTATCAAATAGTTCTCATATTTTGTATCACCTGTGCCGAGTATTATAATCTGCAGATCTTTTTTAAGTAAAATATCAAGTGCAGATGTAATAAGATCTATTCCTTTGTGTTCCGTCAGTCGGCTGATTACGCACAAAATCGGGATATCGTCACGCAGTGGAAGATTACATATCCCCTGTAACATACGTTTATTTGTTGCCTTACCGGCTATGTCTTTGGACGAATAGTTGGCTGTAATATCAGCATCCCTCTCCGATGAATAATAATCAGTGTCAATCCCGTTGATAACTCCTGATATTTTATAAAAATTATCGTTTATAACACCGCATAATTTGCCGGAATAATCAAATGTCTTTATCTCTTTTGCATAGGTTTTACTAACTGTTGTTACAGAGTCAGCATATTCTATTGCCCCTTTGACTAAATTTATTTTTTCACCGATACATATTGCATTTCTTGAATTTTCGGAAAAACCAAATAAGTCATGAAATGTGGAGTTATCAAAACATCCCTGATAGTCAAAGTTATGTATAGTGAAGACGCTTTTGATATACTTATAGTGGTCTAAATGTGAATATAAAGTTTTTAGATATATTACAGACGCGGCGGTTTGCCAGTCATTTGCATGAAGTATGTCCGGGTAAAAATCCAAATATGACATGACATCTATTACAGCTTTAGAAAAAAACGCAAATCTTTCACCGTCATCATATTCACCGTAAAGCATGTGTCTTGAAAAGTAATATTCATTGTCTATAAAGTAAAATGTTATACCGTTATTTATTGTTTTATATATTCCGCAATATTGATTTCTCCAGGCTAAAGATACTGTAGTTGCACCGATAAATTCAAGGGAATAAATGTATCTTTCCTTTGTGTATCGATACAAAGGTAAAATGATTCTTACATCAGTCTGGCTGTATTGTTTGATTTCTTTAGGTAGAGATAACAAAACATCTCCAAGTCCACCACTTGATGAATATGGTAAAGCTTCGGATGATGCAAATAAAATTTTCATACTAATCTCCATTCCGCCGACATGTTTATATCATCTTATTTTTTTCAATGTAAAAAGGGGCTGTTTCGTGTCCTGACAAAAACCTGCCTGCTTGAATTACTACGTTTTTGTCTGATATGACACAGTTGAGTTTAACATTACTGCTTACTATAGTGTTTTCAAAAAGAATTGAGTTTTTTACAGTTGCATTTTTATCTACTTTTACACCGCTAAATAAGATACTGTTTTCTACTTTTCCCTCGATTGAACATCCGTCAGCAATCATGGATGTTTTAACCGAACATGAGTTTCCGTAATATGTAGATGATGTCTCGGGCACGCTTGTGTATATTGGGCTGTTCTTGCCCAAAAACAGTTCTCTTGCTGAATTTGACCTTGTAAGAGCAATATTTTGAGAATAGTATTCGGGGATAGATCTTACCCGACCGAAATAACCGTCATAAGCAAACAATCTGTAATTTTCATCTTTAAGCCGTTTTGCAATAATATCTTGTATAAGAGAATTATAGTTATGCGCTGTAGCATCAAGGATAAGAGACATGAGTTTTCTTTTACTTATAATGAGTATATTCATCCAAACATACCCTCTTCCGTTATAATTCTCAGGGAAAGACAGAACATCAATTATTCTCTTCTCTTCATCAGCAATAAACAAGACCGATTTCATTGCCTGTTCTTGATTAAGCGTTTCTTCTTTTACTACAATCGTTATATCTGCTCCTGTAGAAATATGTTCGTTTATTATCTCCTTGAAGTTTACGTTACAAATAATATCACAATCACTCATTACAACGTATTCATCTTCAATTTCATCAATTGATGCGCTGACACTTCTTAAGGCTTCAAGACGGGTTGTATAGAGTGAATTTTCTCTGTTGGCATACGCGGTAATAAATGGAGGAAGAATTTTTACTCCTCCGTTACGGCGCGCTAGATCCCATTTTTTTCCTGAACCAATATGATCCATAAGAGAATGATAGTTGTAATGGGTTATTATCTTTATGTTGTTAATATTTGAGTTCACCATGTTCGATAAAGGAAAATCAATGAGTCTGTATTTACCGCCAAAAGGTACAGAAGCCATCGTTCTCACCCTTGTAAGCTCACTAATGCATTCATCGTGAATATTTGAAAAAATTATACCTGCTGCTGACATATATTCTCCTTACAGTTATGATTTATTTCCCCTGTAGATGCTTCCTCCCGGTATATCACTGCCGGGAAAAATATCAACAGAACTGCCGACTACAGTAATTTCGCTTGATGTACCAATTGTTGCTCCTGCACCAATTGTTGAGCCACTATCTATAATTGCATACTCGACTGTTGAACCTTTTTCAATCTTAACATTTGACATTATTATCGAATTACTTACATGAGCACCGCGGGCAACAGTAACATTTTCAGATAAAACGGAATTTTCAACAGTTCCGTATATCTCACACCCCTCGGTAATGATGGAGTTGATTATCTTTGCGTTATCACCGATATACTGGGGTGGATAGGGCTTGTAGCCTGAGTATATTCTCCATGATCGGTCATTAAGCTCAAGAGATGGTGTGTCACCTAAAAGATCCATATCTGCCTCCCAAAGGCTTTTTACCGTTCCTACGTCTCTCCAATAACCGTTAAATGGATATGAATAAAGCTTTAAATTACTCTTTAACATTGCCGGTATTATGTTTTTACCGAAATCATTTGATGATGTTTTGTCTTTTTCATCTGATTCAAGATACTTAAACAGAATATCGGTTTTAAAAATATAAATTCCCATAGAAGCAGTGGTGCTTTTGGGTATTTTTGGCTTTTCCTCAAATTCCGTTATGGTATTATCTTCGCTTGTTGTTAGTATGCCAAACCTACTTGCATCTTCTACCGGAACATCAATGGTACCGATAGTACAGTCAGCACCTTTTACCGTGTGGTATGAAAGCATCTTTGAATAATCCATTTTGTATATGTGGTCACCGGAAAGAATCAACACATTTTCAGGATTATATCTTTTTATGAAATTAATATTCTTGTACACAGCATTAGCGGTACCCTTATACCAATCTGCCGAATTCTTTGCTTGATATGGTGGGAGTATGACAACACCACCATCCATTCTGTCAAGATCCCACGCACTTCCGTTACCTATGTATTCATTTAAAAGTAATGGTTGATACTGTGTCAGAACACCTACGGTGTATATACCTGAATTTACGCAGTTTGATAATGTGAAATCAATAATTCTGTATTTCCCGCCGAAAGAAACTGCAGGTTTTGCGACTTTGTCAGTAATGGCTTGCAGGCGGCTACCTTGGCCGCCTGCAAGTATCATGGCTATACAGTCTCTATATTTGTACATTGCTACACCTCACTTGATATTTAATAATTATTTTCCGCCGGGGCGTTTATTTATAAATATTGCCGACAGTGGTGGAAGGTCTACTTTTATATAATTTTTATCATCTATTGTAAAACTATTTACAGAACTTGAGTTTTTTCTTCCTCTACCACCGAATTCTTCCAAATCCGAATTAAATATAACCGCATATCGCCCTTCTCGAAAAACAGGAACAGAATATTTCTTATAATAAACGGGAGAAAAATTAAGGATAACTATAAGTTCGTTTCCCGATATACTTTTTCTACAGTATAAATAAGTGTTATCTGTTCTTCTGTCTGCATCAATCCATTCAAAACCTTCCCATGAATCATCTATCTCCCAAAGTTCCGGTCTGGAAAGATAAAAATTATTAAGTGTACAACAGTAATGACGAAATCTTCGGTGGGATTCAAAATCCAGTAAAAACCAATCAAGCTGACAGTAGTATTTCCATTCATCAAATTGCGCAAATTCATTGCCCATAAAACTAAGTTTCTTTCCGGGCATAGTCATCATATATGCATAGAAAACACGCATTCCGGCAAATTTGTCATCATATGATCCAAACATTTTACCTATGAGCGAACCTTTTCCGTGTGCTACTTCGTCATGGCTTATAGGTAATATAAAATTCTCGCTGTACGCATATACCATTGGGAACGTAAGATTGTTGTGGTGATACTGTCTGTATATGGGATCCTTTTTTATATAATCTATAGAATCATTCATCCATCCCATATTCCACTTGAAATTAAATCCCAAGCCGCCCATATGAACAGGTCCCGTTATCATTGGCCATGCGGTTGATTCTTCGGCTATCATGAGAACGTCGGGAAATTCACTGAAAACAACAGTGTTAAGCTTTTTGAAAAAAGCTATTGCCTCAAGATTTTTATTGTTTCCTTCTGTATTGGGTATCCACTCACCGGGAGATCTGTCGTAATCGAGATATAACATTGAAGCAACAGCATCAATTCTCAATCCGTCGATATGATATTTTTTAAACCAAAAAATAGCATTGCTGATAAGAAAACACTGTACCTCAGGACGTCCCACGTCAAAAAAACGTGTTCCCCAAGTTTTTTGCTCCATTCTATCGTATCCCTGATATTCATACTGTAGGTGACCGTCAAATTCATAAAGACCATGACTGTCTTTAGGAAAGTGTGCAGGGACCCAATCAAGTATTATGCCGATACCCGCTTGATGACATCTGTCAACAAAATTCATAAAATCTTGCGGTGTACCATACCTTGATGTAGGTGAAAAGAAACCACATATTTGATACCCCCAGGAACCGTCATAGGGATGTTCGGCAATTGGCATCAGTTCAAGATGTGTATATCCCATCTCTTTAACATAAGGTATAAGCTCGTCTGCTATCTCGCTATATGAAAGATAGTTTTTTCTGTCTTGTGTACTGCCTCCGTTCCTTGTTTTCCAAGACCCAAGGTGTACTTCATATATATTCATGGGATAAGGATAAAAATGTCCGACGTTTTCTTTTTTTGCTGTTGTTAAGTTTTCAGATAGTTTTTTGCGATGAGTCATCCAGTTATTGTCTGCCCATTCATATTTGTTTAAATCTGTAATAATTGATGCTGTTTCAGAAAGTGTTTGAGATGAAAACGCATATGGGTCAGCTTTGAAAAAAATTCCTGTATCTGAGGAAATTTTGTATTTATAGAATGATCCGCATAAATCTATATCGCTTTCGAACTCTGTTTCCCATATTCCGTTATCTGTGATCCGCGTCATTTCAATACCGTTATCCCAGTCGGAAAAAATTCCTATAACATATACGGAATCCGCTCTTGGGGCCCAGACTCTGAAGTTATATCTATATCTGTTATCTGTTTTACTTATATGACATCCCATGTATTCATAAGCGTTATAGTTGGTGCCTTGATGAAACAAATACTGTTCGGTCTCTCGATTATTATTTTCAGCATACAACTTGTTCATTTTATACCTCATTTTTTACGTTTTAATTTTAGAATATTGATTATTATACGCAACTACAGGTGTATTTTATGTCAAAATATCACCAGTTGTTAAAGATATAGCCAACTGGGTATGTTCTTGATTTTTTAACAACTTATATATATAATAATCTATGTATGCAATTTCTACCGATAATGAAAGGAGGATGTTGATATGAACGAAAGAATAAATATAATCAGATGTAATGACAGTCCTCCTAATAAAAAAACAGTTATATTGGTTATTGCTATAGCATTGCTCACTATTACTATGTGTGCGGTATTTTTTTCTCTTATTTTAATGCTTGAGCCCGAGTCAGAGCCCGAACCGGACGATTCGTTTATTTTCCCTGATCATTCTCTTTCAGTTCTCACGTGCGACAGTGGTCACATATTTGTGTTCGATAACAAGACCGTTGTACAGGCGGCTGGAACCAAAAAAATACTACAAAAGAATCTATATAATACTTGTGCTATTTATCTTGATGAAGAAAATTCACTCTATTTTGTTGATAAAAACGGATATATTAAAATAGGTGATAATGTTATGACCGCTACTCTTTCCGACACCGGAAATTACGTTGTCTATATTTCTTCTTCCGCCTCACTTTTTAATATTCTGTACAGATACGATATAGGAAAAAATATTTCTTCTGTTGTAGATAGAAGTACAGGACTTTCTGCAAATACTAACTTGTTGTTTTCGCCTAACGGAAAGACATTTATATATAGTAAACACTTTGTCAAAGATGACTTTTACGTGTCGAATAATGGAGAAAAAGGCACTTTACTTGAAGATATAGCAAATGTTGATACTATTTCAAACGGTGGAAAATATTTGCTTTGGCACACTGATGATAATGAGTTTTTTTATAGATTTGAAGGTGTTGACTATCCTATAAATACCGATATTCCTGAGTCGATATTTACTAACCGCAACTGTAACGAATTCATTTATTCTACAAAAAACAACGGTTCTTACGTAATAACAGAAAAAAGTGATATAAGAAAAATATCTGATAATTCACTTGTGTATCTCTATTTCCCTTCATATTCTTTGCGTGGAAAAAACAGAACATTGGCAATAAATCACTTTAACCGTAAAGTATTTTTATCACAATCACTTACATCTTTGTCTTATGACATGACATATATTGACAGCCGGTATAATGACGTGACATTTGCGGGAATTAACATTCCGATGGATTCCTATCAGTCATATAATCTTTCAACGTTTTATTTTGTTAAATACGGTAGTTTGATTAAATTTAACAGAAATAATTCCGAAAAAGTAGAAGTGATCTCAAGAGGTGTTTTGAGTGATAGTCTTATTGTTTCAAGAAATGGTAAGTATTTGTATTATATAGATCTCAAGAAAAACCTTTACTGTATCTATCACGGCGAGGTATATCTTGTATCGGAAAATGTTGAAAAAGCTGTTCTTAATGTTAATGACAAACTTTACTTTATGACAGATGACAAAATTATGGTGCTGAAAAACAAGACCGGATATAGTGAAGTGTATTTTGAAGAAACAGTTTATGGTGGAATTCTGTATGAACAAGACGGACATGCATTCTATCAGAACGAGAATAATATTTACCTACTGGATGGAAACAAAGGAATGTTGATTTTTTCGGATTCATCCCAAGAATGATACACTCTGTCATTATTGACATCTATGACAGATTGGTATATAATTGGCAGTAGTTATTTCGTTTATTAAATGAACAATTTTACAAATAAAGTGAGGAAGCTATAATGATCAGAGAAGAACTTGCAAAACGCAAATTGCCCAGTCCGTTTGTAGATGAAAACGGAGTGCAGATTACTACCGCTGAACAGTGGGAAAAGCATCGCGAAAAAATCAAGAAGATTCTTTCATACGAGGAATACGGTAATCTGCCCGGTAAGCCGGATGAGATGTTTTTTACTACAGTATCCTCCAACGAGAGATTCTGTGCATCCGAAGCTACGCATGAAAAGATCATAATGACAATAGTTATGAATGGTCGAGCATTTTCATTCCCATTCTATTTTACATATCCCAACAAGCCCGGCAAGTTCCCTACGGTTATTCTCATTAACTTTAAGGCAGATGTTCCTCACAGATATCTTCCTTCAGAAGAAATTAACGCTCAGGACGTTGCAGTAGCTTCTTTCTGCTATACTGACTTTACTGCGGATGACTGGGATTTCACCAACGGATTTTCCGGTGTTCTGTTCCCTGACGGAAAACGTGGACCTCATGATACCGGTAAAATTGCTATGTGGGCATGGGCAGCAATGCGAATATTTGACTATCTTGAGACTAGAGATAATGTTGATCTGAATAATGTGTCTGTTGCCGGTCACTCAAGACTTGGTAAAACCGCTCTTTATGCAGGTGCGTTTGACGAGAGATTTGCGTTTGCTTATTCCAATGACTCCGGATGCGGCGGTGCAGCTATCAGCCGTGACAAGGTTGGAGAGGACCTTACTGCTGTCTATACAAGATTTGGTTTTTGGTTCTGCGAGCATTTTGCAAAATATCAGGGTAAGGAACATTCCATGCCTCACGACCAGCACTTTTTGCATGCTCTTGTTGCTCCCAGAAATCTTTACGTTGCCAGTGCGGAAACCGATCAGTGGGCCGATCCCGAGTCTGAATATCTCGGTTGTATAGCCGCAGGACAGGCATATGAATATTACGGCAAAAAGCCTCTTGTTTACCCCGACAGATTTCCTGAGGTTGATGAGGTGCTTCATGATGGTACTATTGGTTACCACCTTCGTAGCGGTTCTCATTACTTTAGCCGTCGTGACTGGAATTACTTCATCAAGTATATGAAAGAAAACAAGAGATAAGAGAAAAACATGATTACAAATGAAATAAAAAAAAGAGAACTTCCTTGTCCTCTTAATGATAACGGAAAAATTGTTAAATCGAAAGATGAGTGGTTAACTCAAAGACAGGAGGTCAAAGAGTTACTCTCCGATTCTTGCTACGGTACATTCCCAGCAAAACCCGATAGAATTGATACCAAGAATATAAAGCTTGATATTGACGATTTCTGTGCTGCAAGCGGTGTTCTTGAAAGAAAGATGATGCTTGCGTACTTCGGTGATATTGCTTTTCCCTTTGCATTTAATTTTTCATATCCGAATAAACCCGGTAAATTTCCACTTGTAATATATATCGATTATTCTTCAGAAATGCCAAATCAGTATCTTCCCATAGAAGATATAATTGACAGGGATATTGCAGTGGCATCCTTTAAATATACCGATATTACCGCTGACAATGGCGATATGACAGACGGTGTACTGTCAAGAATGTTCCCCAAGGAATCTACTAATACCGGAAAGCTTATGGTTTGGGCGTGGGCGGCCTCCCTCATACTCGACTATGCTTTGACTCGAGACAATATCGATGCAGATAATGTGGCGGTTGCAGGTCACGGTTTTCTTGGTACTGCGGCACTTCTTGCCGGGGCATATGATGATCGTTTTGCATTTGTTTATCCTAATTCTTCCTCTTGGACAGGTATGGCTCTTTCTCGTGGTAATAAGAACGGTAATCTGTCTGAACATGTTGGCAGATGCGGATATATGTACTCGCGCTCTTTCTTTGAACTTTGTAATAATGTCGATACGCTCCCGTATGATCAGCATTATCTCGCAGCACTTGTTGCTCCAAGAAATCTCTATGTTGCAAACGCTGCAGAAGATGACGGTACTGACACTGTATCTGAGTTTCTCACCTGCGCTGCTGTAAACGGTGTATATGAGTTGTTCGGCAAAAGCGGTCTTGTTCATAAGGATGCATTTCCTTGCGAAGGTGATGTTATGCATAGCGGAAATGTAGGATATCATATGCGCCGCGGAACAAACTACATGAACCGTTATGACTGGGATAAATTTATCGATTTTATTAAATCACATCTTAATTGATTGAATTTTTACAGAAAAACAAGCTTACACTAAAATGAACTGCCCCAATTTGTGCGGACGGTACAAAAACAGACACTATGGTAGATAAAATTAAATATTAAGCAACATACTGACATCGCTTTTCAAGTGGTGTCAGTTTTGTTTTTAATTGGATACGTTGGTTGTTATAGAATTGATATTCCTGCTGCGAGTTTTCGCTGATTTTTGTTATATCTCGTTTTAATTTCCTGTACCTGTTCTTTTGTAAATTCAAACCTTTCAGCAATTTCTCGCAAGCATACTCCTTGTTCCCAAAGTTCTATTATTTCTTTCTCATATTGTTTTATATGTCGGTATTCTCTTGACATACAAAATCCCCCTATGGTCGTTTCTTTTTATTCTACCATAGGGGGTCTTCTGTTTTTTCTATTGTCCGTTTTTACTGGACTTGTGCAAAAGTGTAAGCCTGTTTTTTTACAGTTATTATTTAATTATTAACCAAAATTTTTTCTTCCGATGATTGTGAATCCGCGGTATCGTATTTATTCTCCATTTGCTCAGCGGCTATTGCAAGCATAAGTTTAATTCGATTCTCCTGATTAACTTTGGTTGCGCCGGGGTCATAATCGATTGGTACAATATTTGCGTTTGGATACTTTTCTCTGATCTTTCTTATCATACCTTTTCCTGCTATGTGGTTAGGGAGACACCCGAAAGGTTGCGCACAAATAATGTTCTCAAATCCGTTATGTATGAGTTCAAGCATTTCTGCAGGCAGAAGCCATCCCTCGCCCATCTTACACCCGATACCAATAACATCATGGGATAACTCTTTTGCTGTTTTATAGTTTGCATACCCGATAAAGTTTTTTGTGTTATTTTGGACATCATTTATGCATTTCTCATATTTGAGTGCAAAATTAAGAATCATTTCTGCGATTTTCTTCTTTGCACCGCTTCCACCGTAAAGGTTGACATCCTGAATAATGTTATCGATGCAGTAATAGATAAATCCAAGAAGTCCCGGTACCATTACCTCACATCCCTGTTCATAAAGAAACTGTTCGAGATCATTGTTGGCAAGAGAAGAAAATTTGACGTAAATTTCCCCAACGATGCCTACTTTGACACGCGGAACCTTATTAATTTTGAGCTTATCAAAATCATCGGCAATTGTTTGCATATTATTTTTTATTGCAGAGAACGATACTCCTTTTCCTTTTGAAAGTTCATCTGCAATTTTTGTTGTCCAGTCGTTGACTAAAGCTGTACTTTCTCCTTTGGTGGTCTCATATGGTTTTGTCTGGTTATCAAGAGTCATAAGCAGATCACCGTATGCTACACATGCAATGGCTTTTCTGATAAATGACAAGGAGAGCTTAAATCCACTGTTTTTCTCCATTCCGGAAAAGTTAAGTGATATAACGGGAACAAAGCCAAACCCTGCTTTTTCAAGTGCTTTTCTAAGCAGATGTATATAGTTTGATGCTCTGCATCCCCCTCCGGTCTGAGTTATCATAAGGGCTACTTTGTGTACATCGTATTTCCCACTCTGAAGAGCGTCGATAAATTGTCCGATGACAAGCAGTGCCGGATAACAAGTATCGTTATGTACGTATTTAAGACCACATTCAACAACGTTATGACCGTTGTTTTGAAGAAGCTCTGTATTAAAACCGTGATGATTAAACACCTTTGACAAAAGGCCAATATGTATCGGAAGCATATTGGGAAGCAATATCTTATGGGTGCGTTTCATCTCTTTTGTGAATTCTATTCGTTCCAGTGCCATTTTTAGTTATTTACCTTCTTGTTTTGACGCTCAAGAGTTGCGAAAAGACTTCTAAGTCTTATTTTTACTGCGCCGAGATTGGTTATTTCGTCTATTTTGATCTGTGTATATATCTTTCTGTCTGATTCGAGTATTCTACGCATCTCATCGGTAGTTATTGCATCTACACCGCAGCCAAAGGATACAAGCTGAACAAGATTGATATTGTAATCATTCTGGTGCTGGCATACATATTTTGCAGCAGCATACAGACGTGCATGATAAGTCCACTGATTAAGTACTTTCAAAGGGAATTTATCTATGGTGTGGCTTATTGCATCTTCTGTTACAATAACAGCTCCCATATCAGATATCATTTTATCTATTCCGTGGTTTACCTCAGGATCAAGATGATATGGCCGGCCGCAAAGAACAATTACAGGCAAGTCGTTTTTCTTGGCATAAGCAAGATACTTGCTGCCTTCATCCTTCAATCGGTTCATGTAAAGCTTGTATTCATCATATGCACAATTCACTGCATCAGATATTTCTCGATTAGAGATGCCTTCAAAATACTTAGAAATTATATTTGTGATTTTGGGGGTAAATCTCTCTTTACTTGAAGGATCCATGTAATCATAAATTACTTTTTTATTAGCTAAGGCACCTACATTTGCAACGAGAACCTCAGGATAATATGCAACGACAGGACAATTGAAGTGATTATCACTGATATTTTCGTCGAAATTATAGGTAAGACATGGATAAAAAATCACATCAACATTTTTTGTCAGTAATGATTCTATATGTCCGTGCATCAGTTTGGCAGGGAAACAAACTGTATCTGACGGAATGGTATGCTGACCGGAAAGATAAAGTTCTCGACTGGACTTATCGGATACTATTACCTCAAAACCAAGCTTTTGCCAGAATGTACTCCAGAACGGTAACATTTCAAACATATTTAGACCCATCGGAATACCTATTTTCCCTCTAGAGCCCTTTTGTGATATCTTATAATTTTCTATTTGTTCAAGTTTATATTTGAACAAATTCGGAAGACCTTCCGGTACATCGGATTTCTTTTTTACATTTGGCTTTTCACATCGGTTACCGCTTATGTATTTTTTACCATTTGAGAATGTATTGACTGTCAAACGGCAATTATTGAGACAAATGCCGCAATTAATTATCCTTGTATCATGACGGAATGATTCAAGTTCAGGTCTTGATATTATTCCCCCTGTCTTGTTACCTCTTTTGGCATAAAGTGCTGAGCCGTAAGCACCCATAAGGCCGGAAATGCTGGGACGAATAACATTATATCCGAGTTCCTGTTCAAAAGCACGCAAAACAGCATCATTATAAAATGTTCCGCCTTGAACTATTATATGCTCACCGAGCTCTTTGGCAGAAGAAGCTCTTATTACCTTGTAAATAGCATTCTTTACTACAGATATGGAAAGTCCGGCAGATATATTATCTATAGTCGCACCGTCCTTCTGCGCCTGTTTAACAGATGAATTCATAAATACGGTACATCTTGAACCGAGATCTACCGGGTTATTTGCAAATATTCCCTTTTCAGCAAACTCACTTATTGAATATCCAAGTGCACCGGCAAATGTTTGAAGAAAAGAACCACATCCCGATGAACAAGCTTCGTTAAGAAATATATTATCTATAGTACCGTTTCTGATCTTAAAACATTTGATGTCCTGACCGCCAATATCAATTATAAAATCGACTTCAGGATCAAATTTGGCTGCAGCAGTATAATGAGCTATTGTCTCAACTATACCGTGATCCACATTAAAAGCATTTTTAATTATATCTTCACCATATCCGGTAACGCACGAAGAAACAACATAAGCTTTGGGATGTTCACCGTAAAATTCGGTAAGAATATTTTTGACAATATTTACAGGATCGCCTGAGTTAGGCAAATAACGTTCAAAAACTATTTCCTCGCGATCATTTATCGCAACAGTCTTTACGGTTGTGGATCCTGCATCTATACCCATCCATAGAGGATACTCACCATTCGGTATATCATGGCATATATTAACAGTTGCTTTGTCATGACGAGACTTGAATTCGGTATATTCCTCTTCGCTTCTAAATAAGGGATTGCAAGCCGCATAACTTCCGTTACCGTGGTATTTTCCTACTTGTTCAATGAGATTATCAAGAGATGGATACACTTTCTTGTATGGTACAAGAGCGGCACCGAGAGCAACAAAATAAAGAGAGTACTCAGGACACGTGCCGATCGTGTCAAGTGTTTTATCGAAACTGTGACGTAGCTGTGATAAAAATGTCAAGGGACCACCAAGGTATACTATGTTTCCTGTTATTTCTCTTCCCTGTGCAAGTCCTGCTATGGTCTGATTAACCACGGCGTAAAAAATACTCGCACATATATCTGATTTTGAAGCTCCCTGGTTAATAAGTGGCTGGATATCAGACTTAGCAAAAACACCGCATCTGGAAGCAATTGTGTATATTTTATCGTGGTTTGTGGCAAGTGCATTCATTTCATCAGGAGATATGTCAAGCAATGTTGCCATCTGGTCAATGAATGCTCCGGTACCACCGGCACATGAACCGTTCATACGTACTTCAAGACTACCGTCAAGAAACAGTATCTTTGCATCTTCACCACCAAGTTCAATAACAACGTCTGTGTTCGGTACACGTGATTTTATTGCTATTCGCGTAGCATAAACCTCTTGAACAAACTGAATGTCAAGAGCGGTCGCAATACCCATTCCTGCTGAACCTGATATTGTTATCGAAAACTCCGAGTCAGGAAATTTCAGAGACAATGTTTTAAGCATCTCTGATGTTTTTTCAGATATCTTCGAATAATGACGTCGATACTCATTATATATTATTTGTCCGTTATCATCGAGTGCTACGCACTTAAGTGTGGTTGAACCAACATCAAGACCGATTCTGATCATTTATTTTTCTCCTGCTGTATCTAAGCTAATGACAAAAACATTTATATCTTTTCAAAATCACTTACCCCATGCTTACAAATGGGACAGATAAAGTCGTCAGGTAACTTATCACCTTCATAGACATAATTACAGATCGTACATCTGTAACCACTTACATTCTTTTCTTCGGGCTTTGGCTTTACATTTGCATGATAGAACGCGTATGTCATAGACGGAACTTCGGAAAGAACTTCTGAATCAGTAACATCCGCAATAAACATAGTGTGGGTTCCGAGGTCAACAGTTGCTTTTACCACACAACACAGATATGCATTTACGTACCTTGAAACATAACAGATACCATTTTCGCTTCTGCCTGCTTCAATATTATCGTCGAACTTATTTGTGTATCTTCCTGACTTAAATCCAAATCTCTCGAAGAGAGCGAACGGTGCTTCGTCGCTGATGACCGAAAGGTTGAATTCCTTTGTTTCCATTATCATGTCATGGGTAAGATTAGATTTATTTACTGTAATAGATATTGCCTTAGGTGAATCAGTGACCTGAACTGCAGTGTTAATTATACAACCGTTGTCAAGCTCACCATCCGGGGATTTCGCTGTTAAGATATATAATCCATACCCTATTTTATACAATGCTTTATTAACCATAATCTATCTCCTAAAAAAAAATTTATGATTTTTTTAAGTTTCTTATGTCATTATATCATAAAATATGATATTATATAAGGGAAGATATGTGAATTCTTTGTGATTTTCTTTAAAAAACTCAAAAGATATTGTGTTTTTAAGAAAATATCACTTTCTCATTCTAATTTATACATATATTCAGGAGAAAAAAATGAAGAAAGCTCTTATTTTTCAAGGCGGTTGGGACGGCCATGAGCCTCAGCTTACCTCAAAAAGATTTGCAGATATCCTCCAAAAAGAGGGTTTCTCTGTTGAGGTCAGTGATACTCTTGAGTGTTTGAGAGACGCAGAGGAACTTAAAAAGTTGGACCTTATCGTTGCTTGCTGGACCGGTGGACAAATTGACTACGATCTTGTTTCTAATGTTTCATCAGCAGTTGCAAGTGGTGTCGGTCTTGCCGGAGTTCACGGAGGTATGTGTGACTCATTCCGCGAGAACACTGAGTGGCAGTTTATAACAGGTGGTCAGTGGGTCAGTCATCCCGGCGGTGATGGTATTGAATATACTGTCAATATCTGCCACGGGACAAGTCCTATAGTGGAAGGTATAGATGATTTTACAGTATGTACCGAGCACTACTACCTACATATAGATCCTGCAATTGAGGTGTTAGCGACCACTCGTTTCCCGCTCGTTAATTATTATCATGCGGCTAACAAACCGATAGATATGCCCGTTGTTTGGACGAAATTCTGGGGATGCGGACGCGTTTTCTATTCAGCTCTCGGGCATCATGACGACGTATTTGATAATGCTCCCGCTTCGCAGGAAATATTCAGGAGAGGCATGCTTTGGGCAGCCGAAGGCAAAGAGTATGCAATAAAAAACAATCTTACGCCTGATAAATATATAAATAAATCAAAAATGTATTAATGATGGTTTTTGGGGGGATTTTTTTATGAATAAAAAGGTTAGAATAGGATTTGTCGGTGTTGGTTCTATTTCCGGTATATACCTCAAAAACCTTACCGAAATGTTTAGGGAAGTTGAAATTATCGGTGTTTGTGACCTTATTCGTGAACGAGCACAGAAAGCCGTAGATGAATATAACATTCCTAAACTTTATAACGATATGTATGAGCTTTTTGCAGATCCGGATGTGGATATTGTTCTTAATATAACGCGTCCATACGAGCATTTTGAAGTCACCAAAGCTGCACTTCTTGCAGGTAAGCACGTATACTCCGAGAAACCGCTCGGTGCTACTATTGAAGAAGGTGTAGAGCTTGTACGGCTTGCAGAAGAAAAAGGACTTATGCTTGGTGGTGCTCCTGATACTTATATGGGGGCAGCAATTCAGACATCAAGAAAACTGATTGAGGACGGTTATATAGGTACTCCAATCGGTGCGCATGCACATATGATCTGCCACGGTCACGAAGGTTGGCATCCCGATCCTGAATTTTATTATAAGCACGGTGGTGGCCCAATGATGGATATGGGTCCATATTATGTTACGGCGCTCATCAATCTTCTTGGTGGAGTTAAAAAAATTGCCGGTATGACAAAGGCGTCATTTCCAACAAGAACTATTAAAAGCCAACCGCACTACGGAGAGATCGTTACAGTTGACGTTCCTACATATGTTACCGGTATTATGGAATTTAACAGCGGTGCTATAGGAACTATATTTACTACCTTTGACGTATATCACGATGACGGATGTAAGATAGAGATATACGGTACCGAGGGTACTCTTCAGGTTCCGGATCCCAACGGATTTGGTGGTGAAGTAAGACTTCTTCGCCCGGAAATCGGTCAGTACAGAGAGGTTCCGCACTGCTTTAAATACTCTGACAACTCGCGTGGTCTCGGTCTTGCCGATATGGCAAAAGCACTCAGAACCGGCAGAGATTTTCGTTCTAATTATAAGCAAACAATGCATGTGCTTGAAATTCTGGAAACCTTCAAACTTAGCAGTGAGTCAGGATCGTTCATAGAACTCAAGTCAAAATACACACCCGGTAAACCAATGATCAACCATCCATTAGATGGTATTTTTGAGGATTAACAGACATGAATAATAAAGTAAAAATAGGATTTGTAGGTGTTGGAGATATATCCGGAATATATCTTGAGAATCTCACCAATTTATTTAAAGAAGTTGAAATCATAGGTGTTTGCGATCTTGTTCGTGAGCGTGCAGAAAACGCCGTGGCAAGATATAATATTCCTAAACTCTATAACGATATGTACGAGCTTTTTGCTGATCCTGAAGTTGATATCGTGCTAAATATTACACGTCCCAACGAGCATTACGAGGTCAGTAAAGCGGCGTTACTCGCCGGTAAACACGTATACTCCGAAAAACCCCTTGCGTCTACTATTGAAAAAGGCGAAGAGCTCGTAAGAATAGCACAAGAAAAAGGACTTTTGCTTGGTGGTGCCCCTGATACTTACATGGGTGCTGCAATTCAGACTTCGAGAAAGATTATCGAGGACGGTTATATAGGTACTCCCATAGGTGCTTCAGCCCATTTGATTTGTCACGGTCCTGAGGACTGGCATCATGATCCTGAATTTTTCTACAAACATGGCGGTGGTCCGATGATGGATATGGGACCGTATTACGTTACCGCTCTTATAAATCTTCTTGGTGGTGTTAAGCGCATTGCAGGTATGACAAAGATCTCTCTCCCAACAAGAACTATCACAAGTCAACCTCAATTCGGAAAAGTAGTTGATGTTGAGGTTCCTACATATGTTACCGGTGTTATGGAGTTTGAAAGCGGAGCTATCGGTTCTCTGTTTACTACATTCGACGTTCACTATAATCATGGAGAAAAGATAGAAATATATGGAACACACGGAACACTTATAGTTCCTGATCCTAACGGTTACGGAGGTACTATAAAATTACTCAGACCTGAATCCGGAGATTATAAGATCATGCCTCTCTGCTTTGATTATCCTGAAAATTCGAGAGGACTCGGTCTTGCGGATATGGCTAAGGCGCTTCAGACCGGCAGAGATTTCCGTTCTAGTTACAAGCAGACACTCCACGTACTTGAGGTGCTTGAATCATTCCGTAAGAGCAGCGAAAGTAATTCTTTCATTGATCTTAAGACAAAGTATACTCCCGGTAAACCTATGACAAAACACGTTCTTAACGGTATATTTGAAGACTGATAACAACAAAAACGGCTTCTAAAAAAGAAGCCGTTTTGTCGTTTATATGATGTCATTATATCAACCTCAGCATATTATGGTATAGAAGACGGTTTTACCGTTCTTACAGTAAATAAAACAGGAGTGATATACAGATGTCAGAAGGAAGATCTCTCTGTGGTGGATCATCCAGGGATGTTGTCGCTATAGACACCAATCGCATTCTTGACAGTTGCCGCGATAAAGATTGCTATGAGGATGTCAGAGTGTACCTTGGATCTACCGGTCAGGATATTATAGAACATACCGGAAATATTCGTGTAAAGTGCGCTGAGATAATGTCCGCTAATATAAGTGTAGAACCGGTACAGTTTAGCCGTGGCTTTTACACTGTGAATATACGGTTTTACATAAAAATAGTTCTCGAAGGATGTCTTTGCCCGGGAAGAACTCAGGAATTTTATGGACTTTCAATCGTAGATAAAAAAGTTATTCTTTTCGGTAGCGAAGGAAACGTTAATATTTATAAGAGCACAGAAAATTGTTCTTTTTGCTCAGATAAACACTTTGGATGTGCTCATGAGACAAATCTTCCTGTGGGTGTAATTGAGGTTGCATCCCCGGTGGTACTTGGTATAAAAATACTTGAGCCCATGCATCGCTGTAATTGCTGTTGCTCACTGGAAGATATTCCGGAGACGGTGTCATCGCGTTTTGACTGTATGTTTTCCGATCATGACGGAGACAGACGCCTTGCTATATCTTTAGGATTCTTTTCTGTTGTCAGAATTGAAAGGCCCGCTCAGTACCTGATTAATGCATCCGAGTATTCAATTCCCAAGAAGGAATGTGTACAGTCTGAGGATGACGATCCTTGCAGTTTGTTCAGGAACATGGATTTCCCTACTTCTGAGTTTTCTCCCCCTTCCCTTTCCGACTTCTCTTTTAAAGGAAATGATTGTGGTGAAGCAAAATGTTCCTGCAGAGGAAACAGTAATAAATAAATATACTATCTAAACTGATATAACGGCAAAAATCAGTTGAGCAAAAAATCGGCTATGATTGTTAGTCATAGCCGATTTTGCTGTTTTATGTAGAAAAAATTAAACTGAATATGCTATAGTCGAGTTGTGCTTTGTAGAATCATTTTTATTCGTTTTTACAGTGTATAATTGATCTTCTTAGGTGACTTTTTTCTGATTTTATCGGCTTCTTCACAACAGTAACCCTCAATTCCGAATCCGATACCGTTTAAAAATTTTGATTCTTTTCCGTTAACATAAACAGTTGGAAGATCTTTTAGATAACTATTTATAACAGTTGGCTTTTTTGTTCTTCTTTTCCAATATCTTTTATAAAATCGTTACCTGTTCCAACAGCAAAATAGAGAATTTCACGGTTGAGTACATCGAAATCAACACAATTTGCAATTCTATTGAGAGTTACATCTCCCCCCGGTAATTAAAATGTTTTCATCCGTATCTACGGACGTAATGAAACAAGAAATATCTGAAATAAAAGTAATATCAATGTACCTTACAGTTGCGTCATTCAGAATTTTAGAGAGAGCCCGTCTAAGTTTTCATTTCTCCGTTACCGTTAGCAGCGTGAGGATTAAAAAGCACACAATATCTAATCATATTTCACCTTCTCTCATAGAAGTAAACAAAGTGGTGTTGCTACACAGAAACACCACTTTGTAAAAATATTAAAACAAATTACTTGTTAAAAGAAGCGATTATATCACTGTAAACTGCGTGTCTGTCAGCAGCGGGGATATTACCATCAAGCCACTCTGTAAACTGAACTCTTGAATGGAGAGGAAGGTAATAATCGGATTCAACATAGTTCTTGTTGAATTCATACATTTCAAGTCCGAACAGTCCTTCCTTGGGAGCTTCGTGACGCTTATAAATGCTCTCCCAAAGATTAGCGAGTTCCTTTGCAAGAGTAAGTTCATATGCTTCTGCACCGGTCTTTGTATTATCCTTTGCGATAGGAAGAATATCAGCAGGAGATGAGAAAATGTTAAAGTGATCGGTAGATGCAGCAGTAAATTTTTCTATATAAGATTTTACTGCTTCTGCAGCATAACCGTAAAGACTGTCAATTACAGTGTTTTTGAGAGTGGTGTACTCTTCTGCAGACATGGTAGGATTAGCAAATACAGCTTCAAGAAGCTTACAACGAAGCTCTGCGAACTCAAGAAGAGCACTGTTCTTTTCCCATGCCATGAGAATACCGTCTACACCAACCTCTGAATAATATGCAACATTGGGATGAATGATATCAAAATTCGGGAAGGTAGAGGGATAATCGTAATAATTCATTGTAAAGTCAAGAACATAAACATTCTTTGCAACAGAAGTCCATGCTGCAAGATCAGATGCAATTGCTTTGTTGGTTTCGCAGGATGCATCATTGATTGCATGAGCACAACAGATATAGGGTTCTGCAAAATAAACACGAACATTGTCTGCCATCTTGCTTACAGCAGGTTTACGGGTCTCATTTATTGCAACTACACCAACCGTAATATTTTCGGAAGCAAACTTTTCGGCAACCTTATTTACTGTTTCAAGGAATGCTTTGGTCTCACCCTTACACTTATCGCAAGTACAATATTTTGCGGTGTTGCTGACAACGAATACTGTTTCACCGGACTTGGGGTTACCTGCTTTAAGGGATTCATATATTGTATCAGCAATTTTTGCATCAGAGTAACAAGGTGTTTCTTGGGTACCAAGAAGCTTAGCAATATTATCACGAGTAAAATCAGAGTAATCTATACCCTCAATAACAGTTTCGTTAAAAGGCATTTTTTCTGTTGTGTTAATATTACCGTCAATAGAGAGAACACTATTTCCGGTATATACACCGGAAACAACATTTGCATACTTGTTAAAGAACTTTTCAACAGCAAAATTGGTTGAATAATCGGCAGAACCGGCAAGAATAAGATTACCGTTGTCTATCTTATTCACGTATTCATCGGATGACAAGGATGATACATCATATCTATTAGTGTTACCTACAATGATCTCATGTTCGGATGCAGCAGTGGTATCCTTAACGAGCTCAAGTACAATTCCTGTCATTGCATAAATATAACGACGAACATTCTTTGCGCTTTCAAGGGTTTTATTGTCAGCGTTAGCGGGATAAATTATCTTATATTCGCTTATATCAGTTCCTGCTATGTCCATAACAACCTGAACATTACACTCAAGATAATCAGACTTAATTATATTTATTGAAGCCGGAACACTGAGGGTAGATACAGGCTCTGCAGGAGCATTAAGAACATCGTATCCCATACATTCGGCTACAAAATAACTCACTGCATTCCATGCTCCAATATTAGTTGCAGACGCGAGAATAAATCTATCGTCGGTGGATGAGATTACAAATCCACCAATACCTATAAGATCTGCATCAACAGTATATGTACCGCCCGCTTCAACACGTTTTTTTGTGTGGAAAATAGAACGGGATACATTACCGATAAAAATTTCCTTATCGTTTATTTCATCTTCACTGCGATAAAATCTAACGTCAGCACCTGTTGCTTTTACAAGTGCGTCTCTGAGACCTTCTACGGGTTCAAGTCTGCTGCCGTCTTCATTTGTCCAAAATCCGGAATAAGTTATGCTGTATATGGACTGACCGTCTTTAACAATATCCACATTTTTTTCTGTCTCTTTAGTTGCAAATGAAACTATTCCAATACATGAAATCACAAGAGCAACAAGAGTAAATATCGAAACAACTTTTTTCATTATAGTTTCTCCTTATTTTATTATTCCAATCTGATCTATTGGTAGAACTTCAAATCCGGGAATGTCTCTATATACTCTTGAATTCTCTCTAAGCATATAGTTACCGTTCTCGGGATCAACAAATCCGGGATCGGTATCATATTTAACATTTGCTATAAATGTTCCGTATAGTCTTGCAGGAGCTGATGGCCATGTTATTCCGTCAAGAATAACTTCATTTTCGTATATATCAAGTCCCCAAATACTATCTGTAATTTTATCTGTAAGATAATTAGATGCATATGTTATATTATTTTTAACTATACCATAGGAAGGTGTTCCGGGGTCATCGATATAATAAGGGGTGGATTTGTTTCCGCGTTCTATCATCAAAAGCTTATGAGGGTTTGAAAATCTTTGGAAATCAGACAAATACTGAACTTCACTGGTTATTCTGTACCAATGTCCGCCCTTAGGATACGTTACTGAGTCTGTTTGCCAATCAAGACCACGCTCATCATAACTAATCGGGGTACTGCCAATGTTTACCATTATATTGTTTTCAATAGTATTATGACGCCCTCCGCCAACGGTAAATGCCGTACCTGCGATATTAGATATTATGTTTCCGTAACAATATTGTCCCGACATCTGATCATCAAGATATATTGCACAAGGGGTACCGCCGAAAGTATGATCTATTACATTATCAATTCTGTTATACCTTATAACATTACCGCTACGTTCCCAGCGCTGTCCACCGTACACTGCACCTGCATCACTTGTTTGGCTGCAAACATCATGTATGTAGTTATATTCAATATTTGATAATGCACAGTTAAATCCTATAGCCATGTGAGGACTATTATATATCTCATTGTGAGATACCTCATATGCAATACCGTACATTGTTATAGCTGCCCCATATACTGTGTACGTCTGAGACCAGTCATGAAGCTTATTGTTAGTAATAACAGTGCCGCAAGGTACAGATTCTGCGGCAGAGCCACCATTAAAAAACATTATTTCTGAACCGACATTATAGATCTCATTGTTTGAAACAGTAAAGTTTGTTCCGCAAAGGAAAATTACACTTCCTCCGAATGACCGCATCAAACAATTATTTATCACTATATTATCCAGCAAGCATTTTTTTCCGTCAAGACCGTCGTAAAATGCATGTCCGCGAAAATGCTCAAATGTTAGTCCCTCAAAATTCAGGTAAGAGCATTCTGTGAGGACTATACAGTCTCCCGCAAACTGTGAGAACGATATCTTCTTGTCTGTAATATCACCATCGGGATAGTAATACAGTTTCTTTTCTTCTACATCCCAATAATATTCTCCGGGCACGTCGAGCTCACTCAAAACATTGTAAATATAATATTTTGAATTTAATGTATAATCAAACTCATCAAATATTTCAATCGCGGACTCTTCGATATTTATCGCTATTTTATCCTCTTGTCGGTTTGTAGCATCCCAGTCTGTATCAGGATATCCGTAATATCTGACTGCATCTGCTTCGCTCCAAAGTAATGCCTTTTCCTCAGAAATACGAATGTATGAAAGATCATCATTAATCGGATCAAGCTTGGTTATTTCATATCCGACGTTGGGCCATCTCGCAACAGCCTGTCTTTCATTGTCAACATAAAGCTCTTGCCGATACCTATCACAATCCCAACCTGTTGTATAATCTGTACTATCTGTAAGATCATAGCAACCTGCCGCAGAAAGATCTATTTCAAGCAAAGACACCTTGGCATCCTCACTATACAACTTGGCTTTTACATCATCTGATGCAGGGATAAAGTCGCTTCCCTTCAAAGTAATTCCACCGTCAAAAACAACGTTGGCACCGTTTTCTGCTTTATAATCAATAGGTTTCCCTTCTGCACCGGAATCTTCTTTTGAAAAATTAACAGAAGAAGTGACTGAATATGTTCCATCTTTAAAAAGAACTTCTATTCCTCCATCCGGAAGACCAAATTCATTTTTATAAGCTAAAACTGCCTTGCGAGCACCATCAAAGGTTGCGAGAGGATTTTCTTTGCTACCATCGTTTGAGTCATTGCCATCAACAGCGACATAAAATGTCTTTCCGGCAGGAACGGAAGAATCGACATCGTCATTCTGGAGATCATTAACGTCCGTTTCGGAACATGATATCAACGAAATTATTATCGATATCAGCAAAAAAATTATTAAAAATTTTTTCATTTTTTCTCCCTATGTGCTTTTGAAATGTTACTTTCTTTCTATACCGATTTTATCAAAATCGATCTTTTTGAATCCAATAACATCTCGATAGATAACTGACGTATCTTTAAGGCCGTAGTTACCGTTTTCTGCATCTATAAACCCAACGTCAGTTCCTGCTGGATAACAAATACTACCCTCTGTAGTTCCATACAGACCATCTTCTATACTACCGGGAGCAACACCGTCATAGACAGGGTTGTCAGCGTATGGATTCCAATTTTGATTGTATTTGTCAGCCGGTTCACGTGTCACATCACAACCATATCTTACATTACCTCGAAAAACAAGATACGAACCGACACCAGGATCGTCTATGTTAAATATTCTTGATTCTCCGGCCTCTAGGATTAAGAGATTTTCAGGTCTCATATATCTCATTATATCGGAATATGGGTTGGTCTTGAGAAGTTGACTCCACATATATCCTACTGGATATTCAACCCAATCTGTACCTAAGGCTCCTTCACCGATACCTCGTGCATCATTGGTAATCGGCTTTCTTTCGCAATTTATAAAAATATTATTTTCAACGCTAATATACTTACCTTCACATACAACGATAGGATATCCACCGATGTTTTCGAATATATTTCCGTATAAATATTGATCGCTCACTTGATCGTCAAGGTATATACCGTTAGGGCTTCCTCCGTGCACGACATCTACAATGTTGTATACATAGTTAAACCTAAAAATATTTCCTCCCCAATCCCAACGTCGACCAAGATAGATAGCACCTGCATCACTTGTGCGCTGACATACGTCGTAAACTTTATTGTATTCTACGACTGTTTCGCCACTGTCAGTAGAAATTGCAAAGTGCGGAGCATTGTGGACTTCATTATGAGAAATTGTAAATCCTAAACCGCTAACCTTTATACCCGGCTGGTAAACCATGTACAATTGTCCGTAATTATAAACATGGTTGTTTGTAATTGTACTATTGGATAATTCCATTGTAGAGAGGTTTCCGCCTTCAAGCAAGATACCTCCGCAGCCAAGCTCATATAATTCATTATGAGAAATATATGCGTTACTACAATTCAAATTGATTGCGTTAACACCAAGGCAACGTAAAACACAATTTTCAACACTAATATGATCATTTTCACTATTGGTGCCTGTTATTACATATGCTCTTGCATTCTCGAATGTGAACCCTTCATAAGAAATATATTTTGCACCATCGAGAACTATAAAAGGATCAAAGTACTGTGAAAAAACAATTTTTTGATCTGCCAGATCTTCCTCCGGATAATAATATAACTTCTTTGCTTCGTAGTCACAATAATACTCTCCGGGTACATCCAGTTCTTCAATCAAATTATAAACGAATAATGTTGATTTACTCGAATGAGGTTCTGATACAAGCGAAGAATCAAAAAACAGTGCATTTTTTTCTTCATCAATAGAAAGATAATTATTGTAAATACGTCGCATGTCCCAGTCAACTATTGGTGCACCGTAGTACTCATAATTTTCAGCAGTGCTCCACAACTGACTTTTTTCCTCGGGTATGTATAAATACACCATGTTGTTTTCAACGAAACATCGTGTTTCATACGCGTTACCGTTAGGCCACTGAGCGAGAGTTTGGCGAACATTATCAACGTATAGTTCCTGACGATATTTATCGCTTCCCCATCCCATGCCGTAACTTGTTCTTTCTTCGAAATCGTAACAGCCTGCGGCAGCAAGATCTATCTCCATAAGAGCACTTTTTGCCTCTTCACTGGGAAGCTTTGCTTTAACGTCTTCCGATGCAGGAACAAAGTCTGCACCGTTAAGTGTTACGCCGCCGTCGAAAATAACCTCAGCGCCATCTTCCGCTTTATAAACTACAGGCTTACCTTCTTCACCTGAGTCATCTATACCAAAGGTTGCTGTAGAGTTTACCTTGTATGTTCCTGCGGTAAAAATGACTTCTATTCCACCCTCAGGAAGTCCTGACTCGTTTTTATAGGCAAGAACAGCGGCTTTTGCACCATCAAGTGTAGCGAGAGGAGTTTCTTTACTGCCATCATTTGCATCGTTTCCGTTTACCGAAACGTAAAATGTTTTTCCTGCAGGAATGACCGGATCTATATCCGGTATAGCATTGTCATTTGTTGTATCATCCGTTGTATTCTCAGGTGGAATGGTTTCACCTGAACAAGCAACAAATGATAATACCATTAAAAGCGATAGGAATAAAGCAAGTATTTTTTTCATTATTTCACCTCCGATAATATTGAGTAGATACTTGTGATACAATAATTAATTTTTCTCAATACCAATCTTATCAAACGGGATTATTTCAAAACCAATGATATCACGGTAAACAACAGAAGAATCTTTGAGAGCAAAATTATTATTTTCGCTATCAACAAAACCAATGTCAGTTTCTTTCGGATAATAAACATTTCCCTCTGTGGTACAATAGAGTCTTGCCATGGGAACCATATTTACTACACCATCCACTGTTATCGTATCTTTATATATATCACCATAATCTCTGTCTGCCCACAATGCATCGGAAATGCATCCTATAGCAACATTTCCTCGAACCGTTGTGTATGAACATATACCGGGATCATCAATACGATAAATACTTGACATGGAAGTAAGCTCAACCTGAAGCATATTCTCCGGCCACATATATTTTATAAAACCAGAGTAAGGGGATAAGCTAATAAGTGTACCCCACATATAACCATTCGGGTACTTGGAGTGTTCTGAAGCAAATCCAAGACCACGCTGATCGTTTGAAATCGGCACACCACCGCAGTTGATCAGAATATTATTTTCTATAACGTTATATTTTCCCGAACCGATAATAATACCGTTTCCGCCGGTGTTCTCAACAACGTTACCGTATACGCGCTGATCACCGACCTGATCGTCAAGATATATTCCGCTGGGACCACCACCGTGCATTATATCAACATTATCATGAATATAGTTGTATCTGATATGGTTTCCTGACCAATCCCAACGACGTCCGAGATAAATCGCACCTGTATCACTTGTGTGCTGGCAAACATCATGTATGTCGTTATATTCAATAACAGTATTTCCGCTTGCAAGCTCAATTCCGAAATGTGGGCTATTATATATTTCGTTGTGAGAAATTTCAAACCCTACACCGTCAGTTTTTATACCCGGTTGATAAACCATGTATATCTGACCGTAATCATGAATCAAATTGTTTTTTATTACTGATTCGGCAGGTTCCAGTGTAATTTCATTTCCACCGTGAAGGATAATACCTGCAGAACCAAGCTGACAAAATTCATTGTCAGAAACAACTGTATTATTACCGTAGAAATCTAAAGCAGCAACTCCGAGACAACGGAACAAGCATTTTGAAATTGTTATATTTCCGTTTTCATGATTACGTCCGCTGAACACAGAAGCTCTCGCGTTTTCAAAAGTTATTCCATTAAAGGAAACATATTTAGCGCCATCAAGAGCAATAAATGAATCAACAAACTGTGAGAAAACGATCTTTTTTCCGGCAAGATCTCCTTCGGGATAATAATAGAGCTTTCCTGTATCGATATCCCAATAATATTCACCCGGAACATCTATTTCTTCTACGAGATTATAAACCCAAAGATTAGAACTTTTTGAAGGTTTGAACGTCTGATTAGTAAGAACCAATGTTTTACGATCGTTGTCGATTGAAACACCACCGGGGAAAATACGACGCATATCCCAATCTATCTCGGGTGCACCGTAAAAACCTATTCCCTCAATATCTTTCCAAAGTTCGTATTTTTCTTCGGGAATGTAATAATGAGATGCGGAATTTTCACTGTCAAGCCACCCATTGGTTTCATAAGCTCCACCATTAGGCCACTGTGCAAGTGTTTGTCTTATATCGTCAACATATAATTCTTGACGGTATTTATCACTTCCCCATCCACTGCCGTAATCGGTTCTTTCGATAAGATCATAGCAATCTGTTTTTGTAAGATCTATCTCAAGAAGTGCTGCTTTTGCCGATTCATCTTGAACACGGGATTTGATTTCATCATTAGCAGGAATAAAATCGTCAGCACTGAGAGAAATTCCTCCGCTAAATATAACCTCAGCACCATCTGCAGCCCGGTAAACAATTGGTTTACTATCTTCTCCTGAATCTTCGGCAGTAAAGGTTGTTGTGATGTTTATTCGGTATGTGCCCGAGGAAAATATTACTGCTATACCTCCGTCAGGAAGACCTGACTCGGCTCTATATGCACGTATCGCATCACGAGCGCCGGTAATACTTGCCAGGGGGGACGACTCGCTGCCGTCATTTTCGTCATCTCCATCGGGAGAAACGTAGAATGTCTTCCCGGCAGGAATAACATCCGGTGTCATATCATTTGTTGTTTCGTCTGTAACATCACCGGAACCGGTGCCGCCGCATGAGACAAAAGACGATAACAACATAATCAATACAATCAATAAACAACTTAATCGTTTAATCATACATTCACCTAAAAAATAATTTATATAGTCTCAATACCTATTAAAAAATCCTAAACTTAGTCAATAGTTCCTATTTTATCGAAAGGAATCTTTACAAATCCAACTATATCTCGATAAATTATAGAATCATCGGAGATAGAACAATCACCGCTACCGTTATGTGTAAGTCCTATATCGTAATCTGCTGTGTATTGGGCATTACCTTCGACGGTACAGTAAAGTCTGACGGTCGGGTCTAAATCAACTACACCGTCAACAGTAATAGTATCCTTATAAATATCCCCATAATCCCTGTCCTCCCAAGGATCGTCCGAGATACAATCATATGCAACGTTTCCTCGAATAGTTGTATAGGACCCTATTCCCGCAGAATCAATGTGATGTATCATAGAAATCTCAGACAGTTCGGGAATCAATAAATTATGCGGATAATGGAACCTCATTATTTCAGTATAGGGGTTCGTCTCAAGAAAATTGAGCCACATAGTTCCCGATTTATAAATGGTATGACTTTGTGCAAAACCAAGACCGCGACTATCTGTAGATATAGGAGTTGACCCTGCTCTGGTTATAATATTATTCTCGACATTGTTGTATTTTCCACCGCCGATAGCGATTCCAACACCTGCGATGTCTACAAGAATGTTACCGTAAACATGCTGATCAGAAACCATATCGTCAAGGTATATTCCGCAGGGGCCGCCGTTGTTATATTTATCTTTTACGTCATGAATATAGTTATATCTTATTGTATTATTGCTCCAATCCCAATGACGTCCTATATATATAGCACCTGCATCAGACGTAGTCTGGCATACATCATGAATGTAATTATATTCTATCATGGTTTCACCACTGGTAAGGTGAATTGCTGAATGTGAGGCATTATATATTTCATTATGAGACAATACAAATCCCATTCCGGCGGTGTAGATACCAAAGTTATCTGTCTTAAATGTCTGTGCAAAATCGTGAATCTTGTTGTTTGTAACGACATTATTTATCTGGATATAATTCGTATTATACCGATCACCACCGCGAAGAAATACAGCATTGGATCCAAGCTGATAAAATTCGCTGTTCTTAACAGTAATATTTTCGCCAAACACCCATAAGCCGTGAGTACCCATACAACGTATTTTACAATTATTGATAGTGAGATAATTGTTATCGGTATGAGTCTGATCTCCTGTCATACTGTATATGGCACTTGCACGACCGTTTTCAATAGTGATTCCGTCAAAGGTAAGGTGCTGTGCACCTGAAAGGAATATCATGTGTTCCTTAATCTGGGAAAAAGAGATCTTTTTACCTGTAAGATCTTCCTTGGGATAATAATATAATTTGTTTGTTTTGGTATCCCAGAAATATTCGCCGGGAATGTCAAGTTCTTCCGGAAGATTAAATACACAGAGGGTAGAACTCTTACTTGGTGTATAAGGGAAATTATAAAGTCTAAGCATCTTTGTCTCATCATCAATATCGATGTCATGCTCAGATGTACGTATAGTGACCCAGTCAATTTCCGGAGCACCGAAATAACGCATTTCTTCCGCGTCCTTCCAGAGCTCATATTTTTCTTCGGGAATATAAAAATATGCAACACCGGTCTCTTCTACGCGGTATCCATTTGTACTGTATTCACCGCTGTTAGGCCAACACGCTACTTGCTGACGAACATTATCAATATATAATTCCTGAGTATACGGATCAGAAGGTCTCTCGTAGTTATCTTCATCGATCAGATCAAAACATCCCGCTGCTACAAGGTCTATCTCAAGAAGTGCAGCCTTTGCTTCCACGCTTACAATTCGTGACTTGATGTCATCCCCGGCAGGAACAAAATCCTCAGCGTTTAAGGTAACGCCACCATCAAACACTACTTCTGCACCTTTTTCGGCACGGTAAACAATAGGTTTACTGAAATCGCCGGAATCTTCTGCTGTAAACTCAACAGCAGAACGAATAGGATATGTACCGGCCTTAAAAACAACCTCTATTCCGCCATCAGGAAGTCCGTTTATGTTCTTATACTCACGGACAGCATCCCTTGCCCCAGCAAGAGTTGCTAAAGGCGAGGCTTCACTACCGTCACCGCTATCACTTCCATCCGGTGAAACATAAAATGTTTTTCCGTATTTTACACTATCATCTATATCGTCTGTATTGTCATCTACATTATTTTCAGTAGTACATGAAGTCAGAAAAGTAAAAGTAAAAATAAAAGCAAGTAATACTAAAAAAAACCTTTTCATACTTTCCTCCGTATCCAATATTCTTTGAGTTTATTATACAACACAAAGTAAGACTATTCAAGAGAATATGTTAATTTTTACATAATAGAAATTAAAATATAACATATAGCTCTATATTATGCTAAAAAATCTGTAATCTTTTTAAGGTTCTCTGCAGCAACTTTGCGTCCTAGATCATGTACCTGACGCAAACAAACGGGATCACTCTCGATTCTCTTTATCGGGAGCTTTTCTTCCGGTCTTATAACAAAAATACTTCCCTCTTTTTCGCGTTTTTCAATATATTCAAGAGTACTGTTATACATCTCGTGTCTGCGCTTCATTCCTTCAATAAGTTTGGGGTATTTTCTGTATTTAATTTTAAGAAAAGGAATAGAACGGTTTTTGCCTTTTCTGTATCCATATGGCTGCGTGAGGATTACAATATTTCTGTCATATCCGATACTTTCAAAGTATTTGAGTGGGACCGAATCTGATATACCACCGTCAAGAAGCTTCAGACCGTCTATTTCAACGATACGTGCAACAAGCGGCAAAGAAGCAGAGGCTCTGAACCACTCCAAGTCTTCACCATTGCCTATATCACATTTGTGATATACCGGTTTTCCGGTTTCAATGTCGGTTGCTACTGCATAAAACTCCATAGGTGACTTTCTATAGCTCTCAACATCAAAAATATCAAGTTCCTCCGGCAACTGTCTGTAACAGAAGTCCGCACCGTAAAGATCACCGGTTTTAAATAAAGATCTTAAACTGCAATATCTCTTGTCTTTTGAATATTTTGTGTTATATCTGATTACTCTGCCTATCTGTCCGGATTTGTAATTACATCCGAAGGCTGCACCGGCCGAAACACCTATTGCACCGTCGAAAACTATGCCGTTTTCCATCATGACATCCATAACACCTGCAGAAAACAGTCCTCTCATGGCACCGCCTTCAAGAATAAGTCCTTTTTTCATGTAAACCCTCCTGTTATACAGGTATGCCGAGAGCATAACCTGCACCGATTCCGATAGCGGCAGATATACAGATTATGAGTATAGGATGTAACTTTTTGAAACAACATACCGTCATTGCTGTAAAAAGTAAAAGAACTACATAGAAAGAGATATCAGAGAACACAGAAAAAGATATTCCGCTTGGAAAGAATACTTCGGTTCCCACAGAGAAAATCGCATAACCGATAAGACCGATAACTGCAGGTTTGAGACCGGACATGCATCCCTGTACAACGCTGTTTTTCTTAAACTTATCGAAAATCTTTGCAACAATAAGAATAACTATAAACGATGGTAATACAACCCCCAGGGTCGCACAAGCGGCACCGAGAATTCCACCCTGCCTTGAGCCGATAAATGTTGCCATGTTAATCGCAAAGGGACCGGGGGTACTTTCACTTACTGCAATAAAATTAAGTATCTCCTCGTATGTCGCCCAACCAAGATTGAGTACCTCCTCTTGGATAAGAGGAAGCATAGCATATCCACCGCCGAAGGTAAAAAGGCCTACCTTAAAGAAGGTGGCAAAAAGCATCAGTAGTTTCATTTTGCTGACCTCCTCTTTGCAATAATGGATGATACAAGGCCAATAACAGCACACATTATCAGAATAAACAAAATACTGATATTATACATTTTAAATATTATAACGGCAATAAATGCAAATATTGCAATACTGTATGGGATAATACCTTTAGGACATTTTTTGAACATTCCCCACCACGCCTTTACAAGAAGCGCCATAACACCTGCACGGATTCCCCAAAATGCATATTTGACTGCACGGTAGTTTTCAAAGCCCTGAAGTAAGAATGATATTACCAAAATAATAACGAATGACGGAAGCACGACACCTATAGTTGCAAACATGGATCCAAAAAAACCTGCTACACGGTAACCAACAAATGTGGCAGAGTTGATCGCTATAGGCCCGGGTGTAGATTCAGCTATTGCAAAAATTTCAAGAATATCGTCATCCGTTATCCAAGGTCTGCTCTCGACTACTTCCTTCTGGATAAGAGGAATCATTGCATATCCACCACCGAAGGTAAATGCGCCAATCTTAAAGAAAACCCAAAAAAGCGAAAGAATCTTATTCAGCTTTGAGGGGTCGTTGGTTTTTTTCATAATATCACCTCAAAATATCATACACTAATATAATATTATACATTTTAATTTTTGTTTTTTCAATATGTTTTGTTTTAAAGATTTCATTTTAATATTATTTATCAAGTGCAACTGTATACATGTATTGTAAAATAAACAAAGATATTTATTTGTCAAAAAAAATCACAGTATAAACAAACAGAATTCTTTTAGCTTTATTGCAATTTTAAAAAGAATGTAATATAATAGTACTATCAATAATCCCACCGTTTGAAAGGACATAATCGATGAAGATAAGAATCGGAATCGCAGGATACGGTAACCTTGGCCGTGGTGTCGAAAGTGCCGTATATAACAGCAATGACATGGAGCTTGTTGCTCTCTTTACTCGCAGAGATCCTGCTAGTATCAAAACAGCTACAAATGTTCCCGTGTATAGCATTGAAAAGGCCGCCGAGATGAAGAACGATATCGACGTACTTATTCTTTGCGGAGGAAGCGCAAACGACCTTCCTACCCAGACTCCCGAGTTGGCAAAACACTTCACTGTAATAGACAGTTTCGATACACATGCAAAAATCCCCGAGCACTTTGCTAACGTTGATGCAGCTTGCCGCGAGAACGGTACCCTCGGTATAATATCCGTGGGATGGGATCCGGGTCTCTTTTCACTTAACCGTCTTCTTGGTCAAGCCATTCTTCCCGATGGTAATGATTATACTTTCTGGGGACGCGGTGTAAGTCAGGGACATTCAGATGCCATCAGACGTATTCCCGGTGTTAAGGATGCCCGTCAGTATACTATTCCCGTTGAAAGTGCACTTTCTGCAGTTCGAGAGGGAAAGAATCCACAGCTCTCCGTGAGAGAAAAGCACACAAGAGAGTGCTTTG
>JAFYMF010000013.1 GCA_017556745.1 Clostridia bacterium | reverse complement strand
TTGATCTTCAAGGTATAGTGTGTTACACCTTATAGTTTTACTGTCGGGCGGTAATGAGCCTCCATTGTGTAAAGGGAGCCTTTGGGTTGTGCGCCCCGAAAGTCTGTCTATTTTTCCTGACAAGCACTGCTTTTGTGGACAAAAAACGAGATCCATCGTGAGTCAGGCGAGTGATTACAATGTCACCAAACGTTCTTTGATGTTTGTATAACGAGGGTCGTTCTTTATCGAGGCAAATACGTTATCGTTGTTATTGAGATATCTCAAGTAAGCATGACCGAGCGTTTCCTCGCTGTGCTTTGAAATGTCTTTTCGGCTGAATTTGATTTTATTAACAAACAAAGATGAATGGTCAATTTCTGTGAAGTTCTTAAATTTGTCGCAGTATAGTACCATTTTTTCAAGTTCATCTATTGCTCTTTCAAATTTTCCTGCCTTACCGCTTTCAAGTGCCATGAAAAAGCTTATCCTTGTTAGACGATCATTGTAAAATCCAAAATCCTGATTCGAAAAGATGATATGGAAGATATCGTAAAGAGACTCCAACATAGTATGCTTTTCCTCGTGAGTATAGCCGGCATCTTTACAATCAATCAGATATTTCATATAGAGATACATACGATCGCAAGCCTTCCAAAAATAATTTTGACAATGTTCTACAAGCTCATTGCCTTCAAGCACATGAACGTGGAGATCTTCGGCGGGAGGTATCATATCCGCATACCGTAAAGCCTTAGCTCGGTCTCCCTTGTCCAAATAGGCTAAACACAAACCACGAATAGCCCCGGTTCGGTATTCCATATTTGTGGATTGCAAGAGCTGTTCGCCGAGCATTACGATCTCGTCAAAGCTTTCGTCGATATATCCGTTTTGTAATACTCTCATCAAGTAGTAGCGCACGGTCTCATCGTTCGGATATTTATTCTGCATTGAACGGCAAAGATTTAATCTTTCTTCGGTTTTTCCTTGGCTGTGAAATTCAGCGTACTTGGCTGTGAATTCCTTAATTTCAGATTGCTTTTTGCTTTTGGCAATATCGATTTCAAGTAAGACGTCTGCGCTGACTTCAAAAATATTTGCCAATACAGGAAGATGCGAAATGTCGGGGGCTGTCTTATCGCACTCCCATTGGGAAACAGCGTTGGTAGATACACCGAGCAATTCAGCGAGCTGCTCTTGCGTAATATTTCTGTCGCGGCGCAGCTTTTTAATTGTAGTTCCAATAGACATAATGATTCTCCTTTGTGATAATTCAAAAGCGCTTTTGTGCTTTAATTATACATACCTTTTCCGAAATTTCACACCAAGTATTTCACGAATATAATTCAATTTTCACTTCAATTTTTACAGTAATAGTTTATCACAAATTCAATGTAGAATCGACAGTATGATATAAAACTGGCGTACCTGCTTTATCGCAGGTACGCCAATGCCTACGGCTTTTTCTTACTCGTTTAACCCATTACCTCAAACCTTGCCATTATGAGAAAATCAGAGGGAGTGCCGGTCAAGGTCTCGGTTACTTTCTTTACCAGCAGATAATTGCCAACAGGAAGCTCTCCGTAGGTAAATTTCAGGTTTTCGCTGAGGGTCAACCTTCCACCCGACTCTATCGTGTACAGCACGTCGTCCCACGCAAGTGACGGTTCTGTATAATTATTTATTCCGCAGAGTTGCATATAGTTTGCAAGAGATACAGTTTCACCGTTTTCTACGTAGGCCCTTATAGAATATTCGGGCGATAAGGTATAGACAGCGTTTGGATATACTTCTGAATTTCTCTCGATAACAAGATCAAATTCGTACGCGTTTTTGAACAGAATATCCATTTTCATACCGAAGGTATCGTATTCATCTTCTGTGGCGGTGCTGTATGTCATAATGAATGAATATCTTGCGGTTCCGCTCAGGGAATCACCGTTCCAGCTTGCAACTATTTCATAAAGATAGCTTTCGGTATCTGTCGGGCGTATGGTGAAATCATCTGCTTTTACCTCTGCCTCGGTGTATTCTCCGTTATCATCGAGACGCCAGGAGCTTATCTTTACGTTGCCCGGAGTAAGCTCAAAGTTCAATTTTAACGTGGGGTGTTCACCGTCGGCAGGGTGGTCGATCACAAGGGCGGAGGCTAAAAGATGATCTATCCTGTCCAGCGGATGGCTGCTGTCGGTCTCAAGGTGCTTTATTGTTCCGTCGCCGCTATAAAAGCTGAGCGAGGAGGTTCCGCCTTCCGCTTTTACCGTAACTCCGTCACACTCTACTAAAAGCTCCGGAATCCCCTGTCCTTCGTAGACAGGCTTACTATACTGCCAAAACAGCTCGTTTATTTTAGCACGGTATTCGTCATTTATCTCGTAATAATAGCTTGACAGAGGGTTTCTTATGGGTTGTAGGGTGACGTCATATCTGCTTATTCCGTAAGAGGTCAGGATCATCCGCATTTCCTCAATCGTTGCTCCGAATTCGTATACAAAACTGTTGTCTGCTAGTGCCTCGAGAAAGGTATTCGCAAGATAACACCTGTAACTGTTAGCGGACATTTGCCATATATATACGGTAAGCCCGCCGTCGGTGGACACGTCAAAAAACATCGGGTACTTTACTCTAAGCTTATCAAGAGTTAATTCCTCGACAGGCTCGGAGGTGCTTCCGCCGTCCCTTTCGCTTTTCTCCAATCTGTATAGCCATCTTATATACGAATCATCGGGATTGACGGGGGTAACGCTTCCCACATCGTAATAGCCGTATCCCAGATAAAAGGTACCGTCATTTTGCTCAAGCAGAATGTAAAGCTCGTGAAGGAACCCGGTGTCACGGTAAAGCTGCCATATACGCTTGTTGTTGCTTGTTATTTCAGAAAGAGTCTCACTCTCAGGCCAGCACTCGGGGCTCAAACCCCACAAAAATCTTGAGTAAAAGCGCAGATCATCGAGAACTGCTTCGGAAAGAGTTCCGATTACGGTAATGTCCCCGTCCTGCTTTGCCACAAGCTGCATTCCGTTTACCAGCATATATGTCGGTGCACCTTCTACCGTTGGTACAAAGGAGTATGAGCCGTCAATGTATACAAGAGCGGTGGAAATAAAGGTATGCGTGGAGATGGGGTCCACTGTTTTATTTAATTCCAATTCTACCCAGGCGGTATATTCTTTCTCGTGATCTTGATTCAAGTTGAATGGAGCCTCAAGCCTATACTTGCCGTTTTGTGTCATAATCTGTCCGTTCAGATAATAGGTCTTCTCAAAGCTTGCACCCGGCTCGAGGGGATAACCTACCAGATGCCATACGGGGTTTTCTATGATACTGCAGTTTTCACGGGTCTCGCCATCATCGAAGTAAACGGCGAATTTTTCACCGAAGATGATCTCCTCCGAGGAACCGTTGTGCCATTCGATTTTTATAAACGGGTCGGGGGAGGACAACTCAGCCGCTATGATCTCAAGGGTGACTCCGCTGATATCGGAGCCGCTGTCGCCTGCGGATATACCGTCTATCTTTTTGGATTTGGGATCAGTGAGGAAACATACCGCAACGGTAATGCTTATGATAACGGCGGCAAGAATGATCCAGAATGACGGTTTCTTATAACTGAGTACTGACTTTACTCTGTTTTTTACCCCCACCTCGCCAAATGCAAGAGGACAGGCCGCAATAATTCGGCGGTTCACACTACAGGATAAAAGTGCCTCGGAATAGTCGGCTTTTTCGTCTTTACTGAATCCATTTATGACCTTTTCATCACAGGCAAGCTCTATATCGCGACAGAGCAGTATATATCCAAGCCACATCAAAGGGTTAAACCAATAGAATGCCAGAAGTAAAAATCCAAGGGGTTTCCAAAGATGGTCTTTACGCTTGATGTGTGCTGATTCGTGTGCAATAACATGCTCTGCATCCTTTTCGTTTATACGTAAAGGTAAATATATTTTAGGTCTTATAATACCGAGGACAAATGGAGAGACGACATTTTCGCTTTGATAAATATTATCGCACAGCAGAATTGCCGTACCGATCTTTTTCTGAAGACGGCGATAGCTGACCAAGGTATATATAAGAAGGGCTGAAAAGCCTATTGCCCAGATCATGGACATAATAGGAACAAAAATCTGCAGTGGATTTACACTACCTGAGGGGTCAGGAGAAAAGGAAGTACCGATCACAGGGTTAATTACGTTATTGAGAATCGGAATCCCGGTGTTTACTGCAGGTACACTTTCAGTCATAATCTCAGGAGCTATTGTTTCGGCACTGGGGATCAGACTAAGTACACTTTCAATGGAAAAAGGACAGATAAGACGTACTGCAACTATACCCCAAAGGAGAACTGTTATCCACTTAGGCGCTTTCTTCAAAAGCAGTCTTAAAAGAATCACCGCAAGTACAATCCAGCTTGCGGATATACTCATGTTTACGATCTTTAAGAAAAAAGCAGACATTGATTACTCTCCTTTCCTGAATCGGTCTATCATTTTCTGAACCTCGTCTATTTCCTCCTCGGAGATATTCTGATGCTTTGTGAAGGCCGCAATGAAAGCGGGCAGAGAACCCTCAAAGGTCTTCTCCACAAGCTCGTTTATCTCCGCGGCCTGTATCCGGTCTTTGGTTACAAGTGAGGTTACTATAGTGTTTTCATTCTTCAATACACCGCGCTCGGATAATCTCTTAATAACGGTGTATGTAGTTGTGGGCTTCCAGCCGAGCTGTTCCTTGCAGAGATTTACAAGCTCACTGCTTTTTATCGGCTCATGCTCCCATAAGATAAGGCAAAAGCGATATTCACTTTCAAAAATTTTCGGTGTTTCCATAATTATTACTCCTCTCTAATGCGTTAGAGTTCACATATACTCTAACACATTAGAGTTAGGCTGTCAAGTACTTTCAGAAAAATTTATAATAAAAACGCAGGGAAAGGGCTTTTTGTTAAACCCTATCCCTGCGTAATATACTCAGTAATTTTCCTTTTTTATCTCAAAGTGAGCCTTCCCGTGCTTGCATATAGGGCATATTTCGGGGGCGGAATTGCCGATGTGAATGTGACCGCATTTTTGACATATCCATTCTTTTTTCTCGGGTTTACTGAACACCGAGTCGTTTTTTACGGACTCTGCCAATGTTCTGAACCGTTCTTCATGTTCTTTTTCCACCTTGGCGACTCCTTCAAAGAGAAAGGCTATTCTGTCAAAGCCTTCCTCCCGTGCCTCCTTTGCAAACCCCGCATACATTTCAGACCACTCGTAATGTTCTCCTCCTGCCGCATCAAGAAGAGCGGAGAGGGTATCGGCGTTATCTCCCTCGCGAAGCAGTTCAAACCATATCTTCGCGTGCTGTCTTTCGTTTGATGCGGTTTCTTCAAAAATATTTCCTATTTGAAAATATCCGTCTTTTCTTGCGCGGGATGCATAAAAATCATACTTGTTTCTTGCCTGTGACTCTCCCGCAAATGCCGCCATAAGATTTGCCTCGGTTCTTGACCCCTTAAACTCCATAAGAAAAACCTCCTTTTGTTTTGTATCTGTTTTGAGTATTGCCGCTTTTTTCAGCAGATAGTCAAGAGATATCAAAAGGAGGCTTAATTTTATGTGTTAGATATTGAATTCAAAGCCGAGAGAGTGAAGGAGGAGTGTACCTATCTTTTCAGCCATGTGCATGAAGCCTACATCGTTTGGATGAACGCCGTCGACTGTGTAGGAGTTTGCAAATATTCCGCTGTACATACCCTCACCGTCAACAAAATATACGTTTTTATCACCCTCCGCTATAAATAACATATCAGGCTCGGTTATAACTGACGGTGCACTGAAATTCTTATCTATCTCGTCGATTCTCATTTTATTCTCCTCAGCGTTTTTTTCATTATACTTTAAATTTTGATTTTTTTCAAGCAAAAAACACGGTGTCATCCGGAAGAAGACACCGTGTTCTATAATGACGATAATCATTGGTTGTTTTGAGATGTAGTGATATCTCTTGCGCTGACCTTACCCTCGGGCTTGATCTCACCGGCCTTGAGAAGTGCCATCTTTGTGAGGAAGGGACCTACGAGCTCGTAAATAAGCACAGAGAAGAGGGTAATGTTGGCAACAACAATACCAACAGAACCGAGTTCCTTTGCCTTCAGAGCCATACCGAGAGCAACACCGGCCTGAGGAAGCAGAGTGATACCGAGATATTTTACGATGTTCGCGTCACAATTTACAAATTTTGAGCTTGTGTACGCACCGAAATACTTACCGGCGGAACGGAAGATAATGTAAACTACACCAACGAGGACAACAGAACCCTTTGTGAAAATAGACATCTCGAGTTCAGCACCGCTGATAACAAAGAACAGAATAAGTATGGGGGTGACCCAACCGTCAACTCTGTCCATAAGCTCTTCGGAGAAATCACATATATTGCAGAATACGGTTCCGAGCATCATACATGTGAGAAGTGAAGAGAATGCGATATGTACACCACCGATCTCAAACTTCATCATAGAGATCGCAACGGTGATGAACACAAATGTAACTGACATTGAAAGACGCTTGGACTTTGAGTGGAAGAATCTCTCGAAGAAATTGAAGAGATAACCCATAACAGCGCCGAGACCGATGGATAAAACTACCTCGAGAACAGGTTCAAGTACCACGGACAAAACGTCAATCGTACCGGACATAAGAGCCTTCGCTATACCAAAGGAAATAGCAAACAACACCAGACCTACCGCATCATCAAGAGCGACGATGGGGAGAAGTATATCGGTTACAGGTCCCTTTGCCTTATACTGGCGGACAACCATGAGGGTTGCAGCAGGTGCGGTAGCGGATGCAACTGCACCGAGTACGATAGCGGAGGGAAGAGGAAGCACATCGGGGATCAGAAAATGAAGCCCGATAAGTGCGGCATCAACCAAAAGAGTTGTGAATACTGCCTGAGCAATACCGATAACAGTTGCCTGACGGCCGATCTTCTTCAACTGAGAAAGTCTGAACTCATTACCGATAGAGAATGCGATAAAGCCGAGAGCAACGTCAGCGATAATGCCGTAGTGCTCAATATCCTCCATGGAAATGAAACCGAGTCCGGGAACCCCAAAAGCACCGAGAAGATAAGGTCCGATGAGTATACCGGCAACAAGATACGCAGTTACAGCAGGAAGCTTTACCAGTTTTGCAAGACGGGAAAGCATAAGTCCTGCAAAGAGTGAGATAGACAAACTTAAAAGTATTTGCATAGTGACCTCTATTGTAAGTAGATTTAAAATTTCGTACTCGATCATTATAACTCTTTTTTTTCGGTAAATCAACAGTTTACAGCAAAGTTTATAAATAAATTTCAGTACTAAATTATATGTTGCAAGATTGAGGAAAGTGTGATATAATAAATTATTATTAATTGTAATGTTATTATGGAGGAATATGCCATGATGGAACTTAAACAGATCGCAGACCGGGTGCGCGAGATGCGTGAGATAATGGAGATAGATGCAAGCTTTATTGCTGATAAAATCGGTGTGTCACTTGATGAATATCTGGCTTACGAGAATGCGGAGGATGATATCCCGATAGGTAAACTGTATCTTATCGCGGATGAGCTTGGTCTTGATCCTACCGTACTGCTTATAGGTGATCATCCCAAAATGGCAGAGTATTCTTTGGTACGTGCAGGTCACGGTATCAACGTTGAAAGATACGCAGGCTATAAGTTCTCATCCCTTGCATATAACTTCATTTCCCGCGAGATGGAGCCAATGATAGTTACCATAAAGGAAAGTGACGATACCCCCGAGCTTGTATGTCACGAGGGACAGGAGTTTAACTACGTTATCTCCGGTACCGTCGGTGTTACTATCAAGGACAGAGAGTTTATTCTCAGTGAGGGTGATAGCTTGTACTTTAACCCCAAACTTCCTCACGGACAGAGAGCTATAGGCGGAGAGGCAAAGTTCCTTACCGTTATCAATGAAAGAATGAAAGGTAAGAATTAAAAACGAGATGAATCTTGTACATAAATTTCTTGACAGAACGGAATTCTCCAGCTACGAGGATTTCAAGAAAAACTGTATATATAAAGTTCCCGAGAACTTTAACTTCGGCTACGATATAGTAGACGAGTATGCTCGTCTTGATCCCGGGAAGCCTGCTCTTGTCTGGCTTAACGATTCAGGGGAGGAGCGTGAGTTTACTTTCTCTGACGTAAAGCGTGAGAGCGACAAGATCGCAAACGTTCTTCGCTCCTTCGGACTTTCTAAGGGTGACAGAATAATGCTGATACTCAAGCAGCGTCCTGAGGTATGGTTTACTCTCGTTGCTGCGGCAAAGCTTGGTGTGGTAGCTATTCCGGCGTCCTTCCAGCTTACAAAGAAAGATATAACCTACCGCTGTGAGGTGGCAGGAGTAAAGTACATCCTTTTTGCAGAGGATGAGGATATAATTGCCCACATAAGAGAGGCCAGAGACGAGTGCCCCACTCTTCTTGGTATCGGTATGGTGGGTGACGGTGTTACACTGCGTTACGGTGATGAGTTTACTGATATGCGTGCTCTTACCGCCGCGGCGTCAGAAGAATTTATCCGTCCTACGGGTGACGCGGCTACAAAGAACGATGATATAATGCTCATGTACTTTTCTTCAGGTACTACCGGTATGCCCAAGATGATCGTTCACGATTTTACATATCCCATCGGTCACATTACCACAGCACTTTTCTGGCAGAAAGTAGAGGACTGCGGAAGACATCTTACCGTGTCCGACTCCGGCTGGGCAAAGTTTGCATGGGGTAAGATCTACGGTCAGTGGATATGCGGTGCAGTCAACGTGGCGTACGATACCGATAAGTTCGTTCCCGAAAAGCTTCTTGCCGCAATTAATCACCTGAAGCTTACTACTTTCTGTGCTCCCCCCACTATCTATCGCTTCCTTATAAAGGAGGATATGTCGGTATGTGATTTCTCAACTATCCATCATTGCGGTACTGCAGGCGAGCCTCTCAACCCCGAGGTAGTAAACAGATTCAAGGAAGCAACCGGTCATACCATATACGAGGGCTTCGGTCAGACAGAGAGTACCGTTCTTCTTGCCAACTTTGGCTTTGACGAGATAAAGATGGGTTCTACCGGTAAACCCTCCCCCATATATGATATTGATATAGTTGACGAAAACGGCCGTTCCTGCGAGGACGGTGTTGTTGGTTCCATTGTCGTAAAGAACGCGGGTGAGCATCCCGTCGGCCTTTTCAGAGAATACCATTGCGATGAGGCCGCTATGGCTCACGCGTGGAAGGATGGCGTTTATAATACAGGAGATATGGCATGGAGAGATGCGGACGGTTATTTCTGGTTTGAGGGCAGAAATGATGACGTTATCAAATGTTCAGGCTACCGTATCGGTCCCTTTGAGGTTGAGAGTGCTCTTATGACTCATCCATCCGTTCTTGAGTGTGCAGTTACTGCGGTTCCCGATCCTGTTCGTGGACAAGTTGTAAAGGCGACTATCGTTCTTGCTCGCGGATACGAGGCAAGCGACGAGCTGAAAAAGGAACTTCAGACTCACGTTAAGGTAACTACTGCTCCATACAAGTACCCAAGAGTTATTGAATTTGTAAAGGAACTTCCCAAGACCACAAGCGGAAAAATTCGCCGCGTTGAGATCAGAAATAATGACGGTCTGAAAAAGTAAAAATAAATTGCAAAAAACTATTGCATTTATCACTATTGTGTGATATAATTATCTCTGCTGATTTTGTGAAAGATTAATTTTCATATAAAAATATGTGTGCATAGCACTTTTTTGGAGGTGTAAGTATAATGGCAAAGTGCAGTCTTTGTGGAAAAGGTGTGACCTTTGGTCATAACGTATCTCACTCAAACCGTAAGACCAACAGAACTTGGAAGCCCAACATTCGTCGTGTAAAGGCAGTTGTTGAAGGAACTCCCAAGACCGTTTATGTATGCTCTCGTTGCCTTCGCTCCGGCAAGGTTACTCGCGCAATATAAGTGTAGTTTTGTTGAGATAAAACAAAGGGAGAACCGTATGGTTGCTCCCTTGTTTTGTTTTTTCGGAGAAGTATGAAGAAAAATGTTGCGTTGGTAGATATCCGTATTCCCGAATGTGCTTCGGATATACTTACCGATTATGGGTACATCGTTATAAGAGTGCCGAGGGCAGGATATCTTGCACCACCGGTTGCTTCACACCCCGATATGGTATTTTTTGCTCTGGGAGAACAACTGTTCTGCCACAGTCGGTACCTGGCGACACCCGAGGGGGACAATACTGCTAATACTATAGCAGCTCTTACCGATTTGATAATTACCCCGATCAGTGATGAAACGGGTGATAAATATCCCCTTGACGTTAGACTCAACTGTGCGGTGGTGGGGAATATTCTCATGGCATCTCCTTATACATCAGTCGCGGTAACAGAAGCTGCGGATAAACTGGGGATGACTGTCATAAAGGTGAAGCAGGGGTACGTAAAGTGCTCCTCTGCGGTGATTGACGGTGTTAAAAGGGGAATTATTACCTCTGATACAAAAATTGCTTCTGCTGCAAAAAAAGAGGGCATAGAGACACTCACGGTGCCTCATGGTGAAATAGTACTGAAGGGGTATTCTTACGGATTTATCGGTGGGTGTACCGGATTTGACGATGGGCGTATGTTCTTTACAGGGGATCTCGTAGAGTATCCTTATGGGAAAGAAGTAAAGGCCTTTCTTGATTCTCTCTCCTGTGAGGCGGTATCTCTTTTACCTGCTGTCCCCTTTACCGATTACGGCAGTATCCTGTTTATTTGATTCAAAGATAACGGGGTAGACCGCAGAGAGTGTCATTGCGGCAATAGGTCCTATCACTATACCGATAAAGCCCAAAAATTTTGATCCCACGTATATAGACATAAGCATGAAAACAGGGTGCAGTCCGATACTGTGCCCTATTATTTTCGGTTCTGCAAATTGACGTATTACAGTTACCGCAATACCAACCGCAATAAGGGATAGTCCCATGCGCGTATCTCCGGTGATTGCCATTATTCCGCCCAGTGGGAAGATAATAGTACCTGCTCCTATAACAGGAAGAAGGTCTGCCAGTGCAACACCAAGGGCGAGAACAAATGCGTACCTGATCCTTATAACGGTAAAGGCAAAGAACAGTTCAGCAAATGTCAAGACAAAAAGCACAGCACTTCCTTTGAGATAGGAGAGAGTGCTTTTTTTTATTGCTTGGCTTATACTGTAGAGAGTTAGGTAGCTTTTTTTATCAAGAATTTTTGATGTTGATCTTCCAAGCAGAGTAGGATCAAGGGAAAGATAAAAAGCCAGTATCAAAGTTATTACGAGAGAAAATAATAGCCCCGGAAGATATGACAGGATATCGGCAGCAGCTGACGGGATTTTTGCGGAAAGCCCGAGAGCACTGTTTTTTATTCCGTCAAGAATATAGGTGCGTATATTTGAGAGTGTGGGACTCGAGCTTGTTTTTTCAAGAATCTGATTCACAAACGGAAATCTGTATTTAAGAGAGGATATAAAACCGTCAAATGAAGTGGCATACCCCTCAAGTACCTCGGGCTGTGACAAATGCCGCGCAAGCTCTCCGGCTTCAGTGAACAGTTGTCTTACAAGTAGAAAGATAACAGTCCCGATAGCACCTGCAAAGAAAACGAATACTGTCCCACGGGAGAATTTTTCAGGGAGGGGTGTACGACGACTGATCAGATCGGCAGGTCCCTTTACTATACGTGAAAACCCGTAAGCCAAAAGAAAGGGAAGGAGTACCGGGAACAGCCACTTGAAGAACAGATATATAAGAATGAGAAAGACGGCAATAAATATTCCGCTATAGCACCATTTAGTAAGTATATCCTTGTTTTTCATATTCTGCCGATCCTCTTTCTATTTTATTATTTATCATACGCAAAGGTAAGAGATATTATTATGGCTATTATTGACTTTGCGGAGTTTGTTTGGTAAAATATAAACACAAAACGAGATAATGAAAAGAGGTTTTGAAAATGGTAATTATCACACTTAAGAACGGTAAGGAGATCAAGCTTGAGCTTGATGCAAATGCTGCTCCCATAACCGTTAAGAATTTTGAGAAGCTTGTGTCCGAGAATTTCTATGACGGACTTATATTCCACCGCGTAATCAGCGGCTTTATGATCCAGGGCGGCGACCCCACCGGTACCGGTATGGGCGGTGCAAAGGAGAAGATCAAGGGTGAGTTTGCGGCAAACGGAGTAAATAACCCTATCAGCCACGAAAGAGGCGTTATTTCAATGGCGCGCTCAAGTATGTTTGATTCCGCTTCCTCTCAGTTCTTTATAGTTCATGCTGATGCTAAATTCCTTGACGGACAGTATGCGGCATTTGGCCGTGTTATAGAGGGAATGGATGCTGTAGACGAGATCGCGGCTTCTGCAACCGACCATATGGACCGTCCTTATGAGGATCAGGTTATCGATACTATTCGTCTGGCATAACATCCTGTTCGGGTATAGCTGCAATGAGACTACTGTTTAAACAACGTCTGTTCTCGTGGTTTGACAGTTACGATATATATAACGAGGCAGGCGAGACGGTATTTACGGTCAAAGGCCAGTTTGCCTGGGGGCATTGCCTTAAAATTTTCGATGGTCTCGGCAACGAGGTAGGAATGGTCAAGGAGAGAATTTTTACCTTCTTGCCAAAGTTCGAGATGTATATGGGTGAATCATACCTCGGATGTATAAGCAAGGAGTTTTCCTTCTTTAAACCGAGATATAATATCGAGTGTAACGGCTGGCAGGTTGAGGGTAATATACTGGAATGGGATTATAGGGTTACCGATACTGTAGGAAATACTGTTGCTATCGTTAATAAAGAGCTCTTTAACTGGACCGATACTTATGTTATAGATCTCATAGATCCATGTAATATGTTGCCTCTGCTGATGCTTGTTCTTGCGATTGATGCAGAAAAGTGTTCACGAAAGTGATGCTTTAAAATATTACAGAAATCAAAAATCTCCGTGTGATCATTGATCACACGGAGATTTTTCTGTTTGTGCGTAATTTATTATTTTCTTTTTATGTTTAACAGCATAATCAAGAGCAATTTTTGTACCGCTTGTTAAAGCGACTTTTGCTTCCAAACAGGAAAGTATCTACGTTTTCATCGGTGATCAGTTTTTCAATTTTCTCCATCAATTTTGCCTTCATCTCTTCGGTTTCCTTTATCGTCCTATGACCGAAGAAACAACAGGTATATAATGCATTGTTCCGTGTTACCATAATAACCACCTCGTTTTTTTGAATATACCGTATATCCATTTACAACATTATAACACACAATATATCTAAAATAAACACATAATATGTTTGTATTGAGGTGTTTTATGGCTATAAAAAGTGTTTCTATCAGAATTGAAGAGGAAATGTTAAATAAGCTTGCTTATATTGCTGACTATGAAGGTAGAAGTGTAAACAGTCAGGTTCTTGTTTTGATAAGACAAAGCATTAAGTCCTTTGAAGATGAAAACGGGCTCATTGACGGGGATATAACTCCGGATTCAAATGTAAAGCCGACGCGTAAATAATAAAAACAAGCCTTTATCATCAAAAGAGATAAAGGCTTGTTTTTTGATATTTAGAAAATTATTTGCTTTCCTTTGCGCTGAAACCATAGAAATGGATAATATTCATATCCTCTTCGACTTCGTGGCCGTGTGAACCTCTGCCGCTTCTGGTTTCATGGCAACCGTGATCGGGCATAAATCCATAGATTACATCGTGATCCTTCCAGTCTTCCTTTACTGCCTCAGCAAAGCGCTTGTATGTAGCAACGTTTTCCTTAAGTGCCTCGATGGACTCAGGTGCTTCGGGACCGTGACCGTGCATGGTGGAATCATAGTTACCGTTGTAAACTACGATAATATCGTGCTTGTCCTCTTTCATAAGTTCAAGAGCCTTCTCATTTACCTTGTAGTGATCGTCGTAAATGAAATAATCCATCTCTCTCTCAAGGAAGATCATGGATATACTATCCTCAGCGGTAGAGACGATAGCAACCTTTTTACCTGCAGCAAGTGCACAGTCAAAGAGAAGCTCGCACTGAAGAACGGGCTTGGTATAGGACTGTATTCCGTGCTTCTCGGGGAGAATACCTGAATACATGGATGCAAAGCATACAGGTGTAACAGACGGCATTACAGACTGAAGGGGAATTGCGATATCTGATACTACAGCGGCATCGGTGAAGAGATCGGTATATTTCTGATAGAGCCAGAGAGCAACTGCATCGGGATTGTAAAGAAGCGCTCTGTCAGCTTTTCTGCCGGAAAATACATTTTCGGCCTTTTTTACTATAGGCTTTATGGAAGCGGCACTTTCCGCGGGAGCGGAAAAACCCATTACCTCAGCAACGGTAGCGGTGGCACCGGTGAGACAAATTTCATCAAAAACTATTGGTCTTTCGTACATTTTTTTATCCTCCGTTTATTTAGTCTTATTTAAGCATTTCCTGACCGCCGGTAACGGGAATAGCCTGTCCGGTCTCGTACTGCTGTTCAACTATATAGAAGATAGCACGTACAACGTCTTCGGTACGGCATCCGCGTCCAAGGGGAACCTTGGACTCATAGAACTTTCTTACATCGTCTATAGTCTTTGCACCGGGAACCTTACCTGCGTTAAGATACTGAACGAAAAGTCCCTTTTCAGGGTCGGACCACAAGGGACCGTCAAGGAAGTTACCGGGGCAGACTGCATTTACCTTAATACCGTACTCTGCAAGCTCAAGAGCAAATGACTGGGTAAGACCGATACCGCCAAACTTACTGCCTGCGTAAGCGAAGTTCTTGTTTGAACCCGCAAGACCGGACTTGGAGTTAATCTCGATAATATCTGCGGTGAGGTCGGGGCAAACAGCTCTTGCTGCCTTCATGGGAATAACGGAATATTTGGTACAGAGGAAGTAAGCGGTATAGTTTACTGCCGCAACAAGCTCAAAGTCCTTTTTCTGCATCTCTGCAAGACTGCCTGCGCGAACGATACCTGCATTGTTAACAAGAATGTCAAGACCGCCGAAAGCGAGCACTGCCGCATCAACCATAGCCTTTACCGAATCTTCATCAGATACGTTTGCGGTAACCGAAACTGCCGCATGAGGACCGTATTTCTCACAGAGAGACTCAGCCGCTGCTTTAGCACCCTCAGCATTGAGGTCTGCAATAACAATGTGAGCACCCTCTGCCGCCATTGAATCGGCAATTCCTGCACCAAATCCCTGTGCCGCGCCGGTAACGATAGCAACTTTACCCTTGAGTCTCTTAGGAGCATTGCATACGTTCGGAACAGTGTAAGTGTCAAGCAGAGACTTGTCACCGTCAGCTGCGGCCAAAATAGCCTTTCCGCATTTCACTGCATCGCAGTAGCAAATAGGAGAAAGAGAAATAAGAGCGGTAGAATCACCGCAAATAAGGAGAGCGGATGCGTGTGCGGCATCGTCAAGGTCAGCCTTGGCATAAGCATTCTTTACTGCATCGGGGGAGATGTCACCGCTCTCGAAAACCATATTAACGAGAGAGGGAAGAGTGTTGTTCTTCTCGGATATGAACACTGCGGGATATCCACCGGAGATCGCGCGGAGCATGGGGAGAAGAGTGGTCAGTGAGGAGCGAAGCTCCTCGGGTTGTTCGATAAGTGTAATAAGTTGTTCTTTCATATCTATTAAAACTCCAGCTTAGAATAATAGTTTACTCGACTTGTCATATCGGGGAACTTTTCGATTGCCTCGGGACGGAACATTCCCTTATCGATATTCTCTGTTGCCGCAAGCTCATGGCCGATAAGTGCAAATGCGGCAGGAGCAAGATGTGCACACTCAGGCTTTGCAAGGGCGGGACAGATAAAGGACTGGCGGGAAGAGTTGATGTCTTCACCGCTTATCTCAAAGAAACCGTAACTGCGGCAGAACTCCATTATACGTGCCAGCTGTACATCAGTATTGCGGCTGGGCATATAGGTAACTGCTCTGAAACCGAGATCCTTTAAGGTATCCATGAGGAGAGGAAGATAATCGTCCTCAAACTTCTGTGCTTTTTTATCACCGGTCACAGAATCGGTAACGTCACCAAGATATGCGTATGCAGAAACTGCACCAATCTCTTCTGCGAGGGCGATGAACTCAGTTATGTGAGGACACTCATCAGTTGCATCTATATAGAACTTAGAAACAAGACCGGATTTAAGCGCGCCGAGAATATCGTACTCGTAGTAGTCGGGAGTCTCTCTGCCAAGGAGGATTTGCCCTTTGACTTTATCGGAAAGAGCAACTCCAAGCTTATCCTGAATAAAAGCAACTGCTTCCTCAGGGGTAGGACAGAGAGCGGTTATCTTCTTTGTAAGAGCGAAGAGCAGATGTCTTTCGGTAACACTTCCGCCTTCTATATTCATTGAGATAGGAAGAACATCACGGTCGAAATCAAGGGTAATACCGCTGTCTTTCGTTATCTCATTTATTTTCTCGCACATTTTTCTGTTGCGAAGATTTCTTTTTTCTCTGTAGGGAGCAATAAACTCGTCTACACGGTCGATCATTCCGTGGGGAATACCGTGAATAGCAAGATAAGCCACAGACAACTGATCGGGGTTATTTATACGTCTGCCGTAAAGTGGTGTGCCGTCGGTACGGACTCTGCACTCGATTCCTACAGTTACCGGAAGACCTACTATCTCACCGGCACGGATAAACTCTTTTGCACCTGATACTGAATCGTGATCCATTATTCCGGCAGTGGCAAGGCCTGCCTGATATGCTCTCCATACTGCTTCAGATGGGGAATAAGGAGAGAATGAGTAACTTGTATGTATGTGACAGTTGGTAAATCCTGTTTTTTCGGGAAGAGTGGTTTGCTCTTCGAATTTTCTTTTAAGTTCGCCAAGGCGTGCCTCAGCAGATGGAGTAACATTCAGGGTATGCATTATTTATCCTCTTCTGTTTCTTCTTTTATTTCTTGTGCGGGGGGTGTTTTTTTCTTAAAGGATATCTTTGACTCTGTACCGTTAAGCAGTCGCTTAATATTAGCACGGTGCATAAATACAACGAGAACTGCCATTATTACTGCAACAGCACATGGGAGGCCGAGAAGAGTTACATTTCCGGTGATTTTTGCTACTCTGTTGAGAATAAGGGGGAAGAATATTGCACCCATGACAGATCCGAGGGAAACAAATTTTGTTCCTGCTACGATAATTATGAATATAAGTATACAAATAACAAAGGTTATGGGGTCGATTAGCAGCATAGATGCGGCGGTAACCAGGACTCCCTTTCCACCCTTGAACTTGTAAAAGCATGGGAACATATGTCCGAGCATACAAAACAGAGCTGCAATGGAAGCGGTCCAGTAACCGAAAATAAGGTAACCGAAGGCTACAGATATAAACGCTTTCATGGTGTCACCGAGAAGGGTAAGACCTGCCGCGGCTTTTCCGTATGTACGGAGAGTATTGGTAAGACCGCCGTTACCGGAACCGTGTTGGCGGATATCGTCGTTAAATTTACGCTTTGATACTATGATTGCGGAGTTAAAGCTACCGAGGAGATATGGGACAATAGCCGCAATTACAAATCCGAGAATAAGTATCGGAAGATTTTTCTGAAAGACAACATTGGGATCATCATGGACAATTCCCTCTACGATTTTTCCGAGTAATCCCTTGTGCAAAAATTCTGAGAAGCTTTCAAACATAGACCGGTCTTCCTTTCAAATTTTTAACCTGAGGTCATTTATCGTTGTCATCGCCCTTTTGGCGAATAACCAATTTAATAGGAGTACCCACGAATCCGAACACATTACGCAGACAGTTTTCAATAAATCTCTGATATGAGAAGTGGAACAGCTCCGCATCATTACAGAATATAACGAAGGTGGGGGGAGTTACCGAAACCTGAGTCATATAGTAGATCTTAAGGCGCTTACCTCTGTCGGAAGGAGGTTGAACTCTGTTCATAGCGTCTGAAAGTACGTCATTGAGCGCACCTGTTGTAATTCTTCTGGTGGATTCCTCAAATGCAGAGTTTATAGTCTCAAAGAGTTTACTGATACGCTGACCGGTAAGTGCAGATACGAAGACAATCGGTGCGTAGGTCATATATGACAGCTCTGTGTAGATTTTGTCGGTAAACTGCTTTACAGAGTTATTGTCCTTTTCAATAAGATCCCACTTGTTAACAACAATAACACAAGCACGACCTGCCTCGTGTGCAATACCTGCGATTTTTGTATCCTGATCGGTAATACCCTCGGATGCGTCTATCATGATGAGACAAACATCAGCACGTTCTACCGCCATTTTTGCTCTGAGAACACTGTAATACTCAATCTTATCCTCTACCTTACTCTGCTTACGCATTCCTGCGGTATCGATAAAATTGTATTTTCCGTATTCGTTGTCAACACGGCTGTCCACCGCATCTCTGGTGGTACCGGGGATGTTAGATACAATATGTCTCTCAGCACCGAGAATTTTATTTATGATAGAGGACTTACCTGCATTGGGCTTGCCGATAACCGCTACAGAGATAACATCATCGTCTTCTTCCACGCTTTCTGCAGGAGGAAGAGCATCAACAATAGCATCCAGCAGATCTCCTGTACCGCTACCGTGAAGGGATGATACCGGGATGGGGTCTGCTTCAAATCCGAGCTCATAGAATTCATAAAATTCAGCAGGGGTTGCACCGATACCGTCACATTTGTTTATACACGGGATTATCGGCTTTCCGCTTTTTTTGAGCATTATTGCAATATCTCTGTCATCTGCAACAAGACCGCACTTCAGGTCACACATGAAGATTATTACGTCAGCACTTTCAATGGCAAGTTCTGCCTGAAAACGCATCTGACGGAGAATAGTATCGTCGGTCTTGGGCTCGATACCGCCGGTATCAACGATTATCATATCTCTTCCTCCCCAGTCGCAGTTACCGTAGATTCTGTCACGGGTAACTCCGGGGGTGTCCTCAACTATTGAACGTCTTTCGCCTATCAGTTTGTTAAAGAGTGTACTCTTTCCTACATTAGGACGTCCGACTATGGCGACAATGGGTTTTGACATTTATTTAACCTATCCTTTACTGTTTTTTATTCGATTCCGGTGACATATCTGAGCAGCTCGCTTCCGTCACACGGAACACAGGTGACCTTTACCCCAAGTGCGTCTGAAAGCTCCTCAGGAGACATTCCGTCAAGGAAAAGATCACCGTCGGCTCTGAGCATATTACCGGGGAGAAACAACTCCTCACCAAGGTCTTTGCCTGACAACTGCTCAAGAATATCACGTCCGGTAAGAAGACCTGCAACAGTGATATTACGACCGAAAAAGTTATTGTCTATAGGATATACATTATACTTAAGATTATAGCATAGCTTTGTTAACAAATCAAGGCAAGATGATATAAGCGGGTACGCGGCATGTCCTGTTACAACGGAAATTTTTCTGTTGATTTCCGCTCTCTTATTCTCAGGAAGGTCGGCAATATCTTCAAGCGCAAACTTGAATTCATCACCGAACATGGCTATCATACCGACACCGTTTTCTATCTGCTCAAAATCTTCGTAATATTCTACATCCGGTATTTCAACACCGCCTCGGATATACATTTCGTCGGCCACATAGAACATACGTTTTCCGAATTTTTCAAGACAAGTATCTCCGAATCTGTTGACCTGTTCTATTACCTGTCTGCACTCCTCGGGTGTGAACAATGTAAGCGGACACAGTCCATCTCTGTGATCTGTAAGTCCTGCCGGTACAACTGATACCGATGACAGCCCGGGAGCCAGTGCAGCAAGATCACGCATTGAGCGTTCAAGCTCATCACCGTCATTTATCCCTCGGCAAAGAACTATTTGACCGCATACCGTTATACCGGCATCGGTAAGACGAGGAAGATAGGACAGGACCTCGCCTGCTCTGGGATTCTTCATCATTTTTACTCTGAGATCGGGATTTGTAGTGTGAACCGATACGTTGATGGGGGATATATGCATCTTGATTATTCTGTCAATATCCTTGTCATCCATGTTGGTAAGTGTTACGTAATTACCGTGAAGGAATGACAGACGTGAATCGTCGTCCTTAAAATAAAGGGAATCTCTGAGCCCTCTCGGCAACTGATCTATAAAACAGAATATACACTTGTTTTTGCAGGAATGCTTTTTATCCATAAGGGGGGTAGCAAAGATAAGACCGATATCGTCATACTCACCCTTTTTGACTTTTGCGGAAAAAGATTTCTCACCGCGCATGTATTCTATATTAAGTTCTTTTTCGTAAAGATAAAAGCGGTAGTCGAGAACGTCATTGATCTCGTTTCCGTTAAGAGATATGAGGATGTCATCTACTTTGATACCTGCCGCATCGGCTGAAGAATGAGGTTCAACACCTGTAATTCTGACCATTTTTCCGCTTCTCCTTTGTTCGGATAATAAAAAACGTAACTCACTACAATCCAGTATAAAGTATATTATAATTAATGTAAAAAGTCAATAGAACCGGGGTACCATGCCCTATAAAAACGGAAACGGCGGAGCAATAATTGCTCCGCCGTGAATTTTCCGATAACACAGTAAATAAATTACGCGTCTTTTTTCTCGGTTTTGATGATCTCTTTTCCGTCGTAAGTGCCGCATGCTCTGCAAACACGGTGAGCGAGATTATACTCTCCGCACTTGGGGCACTTGTGCATAGAAGGAAGATCGAGCTTCCATACGTTAGAACGTCTCTTATCTCTGCGAGCTTTGGATACCTTTCTCTTCGGTACTGCCATGGTCTACACCTCCTTAAAAACTGCGGTGATATTAGTACCCGATCGGATTGTCCGTCGGAAATTTTGCCTGATAAACTGTATTATACACTATATTTTTTTATTTTTCAAGTAGTTGAGCTAAAATTTTTAATCTTGGATCAATTTCTTTTTCGGGACAGCCGCATTTTCCTTCTCTTTTTGGCTTTCCGCACTTGGGACAGAGACCGGGACAGTCCTCGTCACACAAAATTTTTGAGGGGAAGGAGAGGAGAAGTTCCTCGCATAGCTCTTCGTCAATGTCTATCTTTCCTTCTTCTGCGATGACGTAGTCTTCCTCGTCACCGGTGATGGTACCTGTGGCGGCAACAGTACGAACAAGGTCGATGGTAAAGCTTCCGCTTACGGGGGCAAGACATCTTGCACACTCGCTTTCGTAGTCAAAGCTTGACGACACTGTTAGCGATACACAACCGCCGTTATTTTTGATGTTACCTGTTACCGATACCGGAGAGGTAACGGCGGCACCGAAAAGATTTTCCGCCAGTACAGCGGCATCTTCCTTTTCAATTTTATAGTCAATGTCAAGGGACAATTTCTCCCCTGTGAGGATTGTAGAAATATCGATGATCATTTTCTGTTCCTTTGAATTGTTTATTCGGTTATTGTTATGTTACCTGTGTTTACACTGACCTCAAGGTTTATGTCGGCGGAATTCTCTACAGGATCATTATAACCCATCTCATAGATATTACCGTAAACCGAAACGGTACCCTTGACCGAGTTAAGCTTTGCCTTATATTCGGTTATGGGACGAGTAAGTCCGAGGGTTATGTTACCTGCATCGGTATTAGCGTATACCGAGTTAGCGGAAGACATGTTTGAGGTTGAGATATTGCCGTTGTGTACAGATGCCTTGAAACTGTCACATACAATATCTTTAACAGAAAGGCTTGCGTTGTCGCCTGAAAACTCAAAAGTTCCTGCTGATGTGATAGATGATATATCAACCTTTCCGTCTGACACAGTTATGCTGTAGTCACAAGTGTTCGTCATAGAAGCAAGGGAAATGTCGCCTGATGCAGCAGAGAGAACTACAGACTGGATAGCACTGTCGCTTCCTACATATACGTTGACTGTCTTGCTTTTGTTCGGATCACTTATACCTCTGAGATAGTGGCGGAGTCCGTCAAAGTAAAAATTATTAGTACCGAACTGGAGCAGATTTGACAAATTGGTGTTATTTGTCAAAGATACTATGCGGTTGGTATAGCTGAATGTATAGGTGCCGTCCGCAAAGTTGATAAGTTCAATGTAGGAATTACCCTGTACTTTATAAATATTTATATCTGCATCAAGCGTTTCGATAGATAATTTTCTTATATTGTTTTCTGTGAAGTCATAGGTGAACACCATGTCACCTGCTTCATTTTCCTTGGAGTAATAGATATCGGTGTTGCTTGCTTCGGCGGAGGCAGTAGCGGCTGAACAGATAAACATGCCAATGAGCATTATAAGCACCGAAATGGCGATATATATGACGGTTGAGGGCTTCATCTCTGCGAGAACACTCCTTTCGCCGTTTTTACTTGATTTGATACTTTGAAGAAGAATACCTTAAGCAGGCTCCATACCTGTCTTATACCAATGGGGGCAAATCGTACCGCACAGTTGTAGAATGTAACTCCTGCAAACACTGTCATACCAAGCGCGGTGACAGCAAGACCTATTTCATACCAACCGATGGCCGGGGCGCCGGTGAATATCTTTACCACACCGTAGATCAGTCCCACAAGAGTGATGATCGTTCCTGCCAGGGCAACGACACATGTGAGAACAAAGAAGCCTACTGCCATAATAACTATAGCGGCAAACAGTCCACCAAAAACAGCAAAGCAAGTAAGCAGTACCAACGCCACAAGAGGAATGAGAACAATAAGCAGTAATTTGCTTGCGGGGTTCTTATCAAAACATTTCTTTAACTTTTGACAGATTGCACCGATGTAATCGGTCTTGACATTATATCGTTGTTCGTGGTTTTTCGGACTGTCTTTTTTCTCGACACCGGGCTGATTTATAATACCGGTATATTTACTGCCGTTTTCCGCACCTGCAGGGGTATTGGAGCGGACAATTATCTTGGCATATACTCTCTCAGCAAACTGTCTTACGTCTTCCTCGTTTGCATTTGTAACAAAAGCACCAAAACGGGGATCGTCTCTGAACTTATACCTAAGAGCGGAGATCTCTTCGCGTACCTTGTATTCACTCAGACCCAGATCCATAAGTCTGTCACCGAGAATTGAAAAAAACACGCGGTTATCCAAGGCTATATACACCTCCGTTTAAGAAATTGATTGCAAAAAAACAATTTATGTGATACAATATAGTTCGTAAACACATAAAAATGCATTCTATTTATATATTGTAACAGAATAAGGAGCAAATTGCAATATGCGAGTACGAAAAAAAAAGCACACGGACAGCCGTATTGAGGCACAGAGCAGATTTCTTGCCCCTGCGGCAGAAAAAATAAAGGAAAATATAAATGCTCCCTTTGGTCGCGAGGGAAAGGTGAGACTTGAGATCGGATGCGGAAAGGGTGGATTTATTGTCGGTGAGTCTGAGAGACTGCCTGAATGTAATTTCTATGCCCTTGAGCTTATCTCCGACGTTATAGTTACTGCTCTCGAAAAATACGCGGCAGAGGAGAGAGAAAACGATAACGTTCGTTTTATAATCGCAAATGCAAAGGAGCTCAGAGAGACGTTTCCCGAGAAATCTCTTGATGCCATCTATGTAAATTTCTGTGACCCGTGGCCTAAGGCAGGACATGCAAAGAGAAGACTTGTGCACAGAGATTTTATAAATATGTATTCCGATCTTCTTACCGATTCGGGAGTGCTCAGATTCAAGACCGATAACGCACCTCTTTTTGAGTTTGCTCTTGAGGAGCTTGAGGCGCTCGGAAAGACACCATCTTTCGTCACCCGCGATCTTCATTCCACCGAAATGCAGAAGGATAACGTTATGACCGAGTATGAGAAAAAATTCTCCTCTCAGGGAGTTAAGATCTGCATGCTGGAGGTCGCACTTAACGCATAAGCTTTATCCTAAATCAAAAAGAACACCGAGGGCGGTGTTCTTTTTTTTGATAGTCAGATTATGATAACAAAAGCAATACTTTTTCCGAAACTTATTTTGCATATTGATTCAATCTTTCAACAACGGAAACGAAACGAGGATCTTGGCGGATACAGTCATAGCGATCATGCTGCAGGCGATCCAGCAGGTAATAGCAATGAGTATGTTCTGTGAGCTCATGGAAATCTTTGCTTTTCTCGGGATATATCTGAGTATCCACCAAGAAGGACGTGAAGTGCTTACCATGGTCATTCTGATAGGACATATCGTAAGATACGGCATGCCCGCACATTTTTTCAAGAGATTCCATAGCCTCCTCGGTTTTGTCAAGTGCCATTTGGTAGGTAGAGATCAACCAATGATTAAAGGATATCCTGTTGTGATGAAACATAAGATCATCGCCGTAGATCATGAAATACAGTTGGTTTGAAATACGGAGCATTTCGATTTTGCTTTCCCACGTAGAGGAATCATTGGGAAGATCATCGTTCAGTGCAAGATTTCTAATAGCGAGGCCGAGACCGTCGGTCAGCTTATCAATTTCATCTTGAATATAAAATTTGGTATTACCGTCACCGATTCCGAAAGAAAGAGCCGATTCGCGGCAGTATTTCATAGGAGTCAGACGGTTCACCCACTCTTTTGCTTTTTCGGGTTGATTGACTTCTCCGTACAGTGTGATAAGGGTATTGATAGCGTCGTACCGTGTGTTCTCATCGTTACATTCGTTGGCTACCGATCTAAGCAATGATTCGATTTCTTTGAAAAGAGCGTCGTCGTGGGTTTCACCCCATACGTGATACAAACAAACAGCGAGATTATCACGAACCTCATAGTCGTTCGGGAAATGGGCAAACGCATTTCTTGCATAAGCTACCCGTTCTTCAACAGTACCAACCTCTGCAAGGCGATCCATCTCCTTCTTAATGTCGGCCAGCTCTTGCTCTCTTTCAGACAATTTATAGCCGAGAAGTTCATCTGTACTGACCGAGAAGAAATCGGCAAGCGCAGGCAGGAGCTCAATATCGGGATACCCACCTTCCGACTCCCAGCGAGATATTGCTTGGGGTGTCACCCCTATGGCAGTTGCAAGGGTGTCTTGTGTAATATTATTTTCTGTACGAAGTTTTTTGATAATCGCACCTATTTTAATGTTCATATAGTATCTCCAAAAAATGAATTTTGTAAGCTTACGATTTTATTATAGCTTATTTTTTTAATATTGCAATTATCAATTGGTTGTTAACGATATAAAGCAGTGCTTTACATTCATTAATGTAAAGCACTACTTTATTGCCTGTGTACCAACCGGTGTTCTTTTGTTTTAAGTGCGACTGTCTAAGTGAGTTAATGTGCATCCCCGAGTATGCCTTTCAGCTCGCTGAGTATCTTTTTTTCTTCTCTTGAAACCTTTACCTGAGTGAGTCCAAGAGCATCGGCGGTCTCTTTTTGAGTGAGGTCGGAAAAATACCTGAGAGAAATGATACTTCGTTTTAGCGGCGACAGATGACGCAGTGCCTCAGATAGGGCTATATGCTCGGTTATTCTGTCAAGCTCCTCGGTGCCTGCCGATACGATATCTCCCACCGTCAACTCTCCCCCATTACCTTGTGACACCGGGTCTGACAGTGATTTTATCGGTGATGATGCCTCAAGAGCGGCGGCCGCCTCTTCCATATCAACTCCAACTGCCTCGGCAAGCTCGGACAGGCGAGGTTCTCGTCCGTTTATATGAATGTATTCCTCCCGTTCTTTAAAAAGCCGTATTCCAAGCTGTTTTCTGGTTCTGCCAACCTTTATCATTCCGTCATCCCGAAGAAACCGTTTTATTTCACCGATTATGAGGGGAACAGCATAGGTAGAGAACACCACCCCGCGGGAAATGTCAAAGCTTCTTGCCGCACGGAGCAGTCCCATGGTACCTATCTGTAGGAGATCCTCATCCTCACATCCGCGGCCTCTGAAACGAAATGCGATACTGCGGACAAGGGGGAGATTTTCGCTGATGAGCAGTTCTTCCGCATCTTTGTCTCCGTCTCTGGCTCGGAGAAGCAGTGCCTCGTTTGTTTGTCCCCGCGTTTCTTTAAGACTTTCCATCTGTTTTCTTTATCTCGTCAGGCTCTACCCCCAGACGTTTTTCCATTTTTACCGTTGTGCCTTTTCCTACCTTGCTCAGGACAGTTAATTTGTCGGTAAAGCTTTCCATTACCGCAAATCCCATACCGCTTCTTTCTCCCTCGGGGTCGGTGGTGTAAAGAGGCGTTTTTGCTTCCTCCACATTCTCAATACCGCATCCTTTGTCCCTAACGGTGATTTTTACCGTGTGATCGTCAAATATCCTGACGTTTATGTATATATCTCCTTTTCCGGGTGTATCTCTGTAGGCATGTACTATGCAGTTTGTAACCGCTTCAGATACCGCGCATTTTACGTCAGACAGTTCTGAGAGGGTAGGATCAAGAACAGAGATAAATGCTGCTACCGCACTTCTTGCCGCCCTCTCGTTTACCGACCTTGCAGGGAATGCTAACCGCATCTCGTTTACCTGGGTACGGATAGTCTTTTTTGCCTTTGTGCTTTCCTTCATCTTTTTTCTCCTTTAATTGTTTTTTCTTCCGTAATATTAAATATTCTTTCTGCACCTGCAAGCTCAAGAAGCTTTTTAACCCTCTCTCCGGGGTTTTTCAGGGCAAATCCGCAGTTTATTTCCTCAGCATTTTTCATTCTTCCGATAATAAACCCAAGTCCCGAGCTGTCCATAAATGTCACTCGGGACATATCAATTATCAGCTTGTCCGGCCGCAGATAGAAAAGTTCGGCATCTATTTTTTCTCTGAGTGATTTTGCGCTGTGATGATCTATCTCTCCGCTGATGGTTGCGGTGAGAATACCTTTTCCTGTGTCAAAGGACACGGCAGAATTGTCAAAAGACATAAAAAAACCTCCGATACATTGATACTTTCACTTGGATTATATCAATATATCGGAGTGTATTTTGTCACAAAATGTGTCGGGATCAAAGATCTTCTCCGTAAAGAACGAGAAGCCTTTCTTCTATTTCTGTTTTTCTTGCATCAAGCTCTGCGGCAAGTACATAGTCGTAACCTGCAGGACCGTTTAACTCTTCTTCGACCTTTACCAGCTCTTCTTCAAGTGCAGCCAGCTCCTCACGCATTTTTTTGCGTCTTCGCTCTTCTTTTTTTGCATCAGCCTGTGCGGCCTTTGCGGCAAGGTACTCTTCCTTTGAGCTTTTGGGTGCTGAAGTTGGCTTCTCATAGCTCTCACTGGGGGAAGAGAGAAGAGAAAGGCGGGTCTTTTCTTCGGTGAATTCGGTATATGCCTCTCCCTTACGTCTTACAGGGTAAAGCTTGAGACTTCCGTGGTCAAAGTCTGCGATCTTACTTGCAAGACGGTCAATGAAATATCTGTCGTGTGATACCGCAATGATGGTACCGTCGAATTCTGTCAGAGCTGCCTCAAGAGCTTCCCTTGAGGGAATATCAAGGTGGTTTGTGGGCTCGTCAAGAACCAACAGGTTCATCTTTGACAGCATCAGCTTTGAAAGGGTAAGGCGGGCTCTTTCGCCACCCGAGAGAACACCGACCTTTCTTTCGATATCGTCACCCTTAAAAAGGAATCTTGCAAGGGTGTTACGTATCTCGGTCTGTGTGCGGTCGGGATACTCGTTCCAGAGCTCGTCAAGCACTGTGTTGGAGGGATCGAGATTCTGGTTTTCCTGATCGTAATAACCTATGGTAACATTATACCCAAGCTCGCTTTCACCTGATGTGGGGGTGAGCTGGCTGAGAATTATTTTCAACAGAGTAGATTTTCCGCATCCGTTAGGACCTACGAAAAACAGCTTGTCCCCTCTCTTTACTTCAAGATCTGCGTTTTCAAAGAGAACCTTATCGCCGAAACGCATGCCGAGACGGCGGAGACTTAGTACGTCGTTTCCGCTGACACCGGAGGAGTTTATCGAGAACTTCATAGCCTTTGGAGCTTCCTTAGGCTTTTCGACCTTTTCCATTCTTTCGATGGCCTTCTCACGGCTTTCCGCCGCGATTATATTTCTCTCTCGATTCCAACGTCTCTGCTGCTCGATGTAAGCCTCAAGACGTGCTATCTCCTTCTGCTGAACATTATATGCGTGACGGGCGGACTCAAGGTCTGCCGCTTTCTTTTCGGTATATGCGGTGTAGTTTCCTCCGTAGAGCTTTGCTCCGGAGTACTCAAGTTCAAGTGTTTTGTTAGTCACCTTATCAAGGAAATATCGGTCGTGACTGATTACCATTACTGTGTTACGGTAACTGCCGAGAAATTCCTCAAGCCATTCAAGTGTGGCGGTGTCAAGGTGGTTTGTGGGCTCGTCAAGAAGCAGAATGTCGGGTGATGAAGCGAGAAGACGGGCAAGGGCAAGCCTTGTTCTCTGTCCTCCCGAAAGGAGAGAAACAGACATTGCGAACATGCTTTCATCAAATCCTGTTTTCAGGAGTATTGAGCGACAGCGTGAGCGGAACTCAAGACCGCCGAGCTCTGAAAACACTCTTGACTTCTCAGCATATCTGCCGCCAAGACGGGCGGCGGTGTCAGGGTCAGATTCTGCCATCTGACGTTCTATATCAGTAAGCTCATCTTCAAGACGGAGAAGATTCGGAAATGCGGCAAGCATCTGACCTATTACCGAGTCATCGCCGTTTTCGTTTATTTTGAATGCATCGTTCTGGTGAAGTATACCAACTGTTTTGCCTTTAGAAATAAATACCTCTCCCGCATCTGAATCAAGTTCTCCCGAGATGATCTTAAAGAGTGTTGATTTGCCGGAACCGTTAACCCCGACAACGCCTACGCGGTCGCCTTCGCCCACAGAGAAGGTGACAGAGGAAAGAACGGTATCCTCTCCGAAAGAAAGGGAAATACCGCTTGCACTTAAAATTATCATAAAGCTCTCCTAATTAAAGCTGAAAAAACAATTTACGCATTATTATATCATTATACATTATACCACGGGGAAAAAAATTTTCAAGTACGGTTTTATGGCAGGATTTGACAAAATAGAAATTTCGGTGTATAGTTATCTTATAAAACAGTAAGGTGAGTTGTACTATGACTAAAAAAATCACGGCTATAATAATAACTTTACTTCTAATTATTCCGTTTGTTTTAGGATGTGCTTCAGAGGAGGTACAGGTATTTTCTCCGAGGCCGGCGGACACTGTTCTCGGAAATGTAAGATACAGCGGTAATATCATATCTGTTCTTGTTTCTGATAGATCGGCAAATGTATGTAATGATGATATATTTTCAGCGGAGCTTTTCGGTGAGACGTTAAGTACAGAGGGGCTTTATGTCAGAGAGGCTATAGAGAGTGAGCTTGGTGTTGAGTTGCAGTATGTTTCTGTTCCTTCTGTATATACCGCACTGACGGAGGATACTGCCGCAGATACTAAAGGATATTCTATCGCTTATCCTACACTCTCGGAATTTTCCGCAGGAGTGATAGACGGATTGTTCGTTAACCTTAATTCTGTAAGTGCCGATGCTTTTATGGCAGACTATTTCGATGATAGGTTCAGAGATGCGGTAACTTTTAATGGAAAAACATATGCTGTTCTCGAGAGTGGTTCTGTATCGGCACTCAGAGGTTCTTTTGTTACATTTGCATCCCCTGAAGTTCTGGGGGAGAGCTTGACAAGCAGACTCAAAACATTGGTTCTTGACGGAAGTTATACGATTGATGCACAGAACGCTATAGTTGCAGAGGCAGGGTCTGTTACCGATGATAAGATTGTGTATGGACTTGGCAGTGACAGAGAGATCTGTTCGGATGTTTATTTTTCTGCCTTTGACCTTTCTGTTACCAAGTGTGACGGAGATGGAAGATTAATACTTACCGAGTCTACGGATATTCTTGAGAGTGCATACGAAAAGATCCATGATCTTATTATAATAAATCCTCACACGTACATAAGTGAAAATGAAGATGATGGGTCAAGTCTTGCGAATATGTTTTCAACCGGTAACTTGGCTATGACAACTCTTGAGGTAAAGTATGCAGAAAAAGATGAAATAGGAGATAACTATATAATTCTCCCTCTGCCGAAGTATTCTGAAGAACAGAACAAGTACGGTACGTATTCAGCGGATTTTACCCCTGCGGTAATTCCTATAGGTGCGCCCGACTATCTTTGTGCTGCTACCGTGCTTGAGGGTATCGCGGCAAAACAGAAAAAGTATACCGCTGTTCCGTATCTCGACCTTGTTACCGACGGAATGTATTCAAAAAGTGCGGAAACTGCAAGGTTGACCGACCTTGCACTGTCGGTGAGAATCTTTGATACCGCTATTATTTATTCAGTATTTTTCGAGAATGCATCAGAACTTATATTCAGATATCCTTTGGCAGAAGGAAAATCCTCAAACCGAGGGACGGCTATGCTAAGTTTGAAAGCCATACAGAGGGTGATTCCTGATTTTGACCGTCTTTTTGAATAACAAAAAATGCCGTTTCTTGACGGCATTTTTTATTTGTTTTCTAAGGTGTTTTGTGTGCATTGTATATAAAAGAATAAGCTTCAATATATTTTGAATGACACTTGAAGTGCCTGTGTTTTTTTGTTATACTTACCTCATGAATGGTAAAAATCAATGCTTTTAAAAATTACCGAGATCGGAGGATGACAAAATGAAGAAAATAATATCGGCAGTTCTTCTTATATGTCTTGTGTTAAGCACGCTTATGTGCTGGGGATGCAATGAGACAGTTACAGACGGTAATGATGCTACAGTGGCGGCAGATACTACCGTTCCTTCAGACACTGTAAAAGAGCCGGCATCTCACGAGATAACCCTGTCCGAGGTCACAAGCGTTCTCGAGGCGAACGGACTTAGTACAAATCTGGATGCACTGTGGCTTGATGACGGTACGTCATATCACGGCGGTCAGCAGATGAGAGTCTGTCATACCGACAGGGGGACCTATTGTGCCTTTGCCAGTGATTTCGGAGGAAAATGGTCAAGCGGTATTCAAAAATACTACGTGGCAAAGATAGACGGTGACCGACAGATATCGATTTTACATTACGGTGAATTTGAGTCTGACAGTAATGAGATACTTGTTAATATCGCTCAGGACATAAACGGAGATATTCTCGTTGTTACTGCTTCTCCCGGCCACCTCGGTGTTTGTGTGATTGACAGTGAAACCGACAAGGCAGAAGAATACAACGCTTGGCCGGAATTTACCGGGGACGGAAACGGATACGATACAGACGGTTATTCTCAGAGTATGTTTGATTTTGAAAACAGAAAAATATATGCGTTTTTCAACGGCGGTGAAGAGGGAAGGTATTTTCTTGAGTGGTTTGTTTTCGACCTTGAAACCATGTCATGGGATAACGGAACGGAGACAAGACCCGGTTATTCGCATGCGAGCTATTTTGCTAATCTCGAGGGTGTGGGCAGACACTGTTATCTCTATCCTTTTCCCGACGGAAACGGCGGAGCGTACGTTGTGGGTGTCAGAGCTATTTATGCGGAGGACTGTAATTACATAGAAAAGGATATGGAGCCCGTTGAGGATTGGGGAAATTCGAGATATCTTTGGGATCAGATGGGTATTTTCCACATTCCCGATCTTGCCTCTACAGAGAACATCGCCTATGATGCGGTGCACAGGGCATATGTGGAGGGCGGTAAGGATGGTATTTGGTCACAAATAATCAATAATTACAGTGGAGACGTATTTATTGATTCAAATGGATATATACACATTATCTATTTGTACTATCTCTACGATTTTTTAGGTACAAATCCGGAGCTTGATAATAATGCACATTACCGTCATGCTATATACGACGGTATGGAGTGTATCTTTAATGAGGAAATAACTCTTCCTGAAAAAGGTGTTACGTCTTACAGACCTATGATCAGACAGTCCCCTGACGGTAAACTGCATCTGATAGCGGCAAAAAAGAGCGGGGACGGAGCAGGACTTTATTTCTACAGCGCAGAGGATGAGCTCGGGCGCAACTGGAAGTATGAAAAAAATGAATTATTCGAAGACGGATTGACTGTATTAGGCATGTCTGTTAGCGGTGTCCGTGATGGATCGACTCAGGATGGTACACTCAGCTGCTTCTTCTACGGAAACGGCAATACGGGATACACATTTGATATCTCTCTTGAAGACTATAGTATAGCTCCTGTTGTGAACATACTTGAAGGTTATGATCTTTACGTGGACTGGAGATATGACGAGCGTGTTCCTTCTTCGGAGCAAGCTGCTCATATGATAACCACAGATAACAGTATTTACGCTGCATTCATCTATAATTACGCGTTCGGGTATTACGAATACTTCCACATCGTGAAGATCGATAATGACGGTAAGGTTACCGTTCTCATCTCTGACTACTTTAAGTCACTGCAGGATAAATACATCACCATGACAGAGGGCAATGACGGTATGATCTACGTAGGTCTGCCCGACGGAAGAAATGTCTATGTTATTGATACTGCCACAGACGAGGTGACTCTCCGCGAGCTGACACCGATCCTGACAAAGGATCTTTATACCAGACAGATGAGTATAATCAAGGATCTGAAAAGCGGTGAAGAATACTGTGTATCTGTCCTGCAGGACGGTGCGTTCAACGTATCAACCAATTTAATAGATGCAGAGAAAAACAGAGTTTCTATCAAAAATGCGGTAAAATATGAAAATACCGATGACCTTGCGGGTATGTATGACGAGGTATATACCTTGAGCGACGGCAAGGGTGGTGTTTATTTGGTAGGCACGAGAAAGATCACTCAGGAAGAGCTTGGCGGCAGCCTCAAGTATAACGGACACATATCATATGTCAATGATTCCGTTGTTTTGGTACACATTCCGTCACTGTCCGAGAGTACAGAGGTGAAATATACCGAAGTACATCATCCCCACGAGGATGAGGGTATCGAGGGTATCTGGTCAGCGGCAGCGGTAAAGGACGTTTATCTCGGAAATGACGGAAAGCTGAGAATCGTATACTCTGACTATCATTTCGATTACGACGATAAAGACAGACGAGAGAATCCTGAGCTCGTAAAGAATACCCTCAAGTATTATCTTGCCGTTTATGACGGAGCTGAGCTTGTGTCAAAGGAAGAGATCAAAGCAGACGGACTTACCGAGGATTCTTCCGTAAAGATAACCGAGACTGCCGACGGTACGCTTTATTTGCTTACCTGTAATCTTGTGGATGCCGATCTTGTAAACCGCGGTTATAGGGAGGCTGACGGAGTGGTTACGCTGGTCATCTATTCAAATACTGACGGGGAATGGACTCCTTGTCTTAGCCGTGAGCTTGGAGATTTCCTGGCAGAAGGATTGTTTGTAGGTGGCCCTACAGAGGATAATGCTATAAACTGTCTGATCTATGCGACAAACAACGATTTGTATTACATGAATATAGCTTTTACGGAAAATAACTGAAAATAAAACGATCTCCCCACGATGTAAAATGCATCGTGGGGAGATTTGATTTACTGTCAAATATTATCTTTGATGAATGAGAGAGTACGGCGAAGTTTATCGGTATCAAGAGAACCGTCCTCAAAGACTACAGGTGACTCAAGGGTTATCGAGCCGCGGTAACCGTCGGCCTCTATATCAGAGAATATGCTCTTAAAATCTATCTGACCTTCCCCCGGATGGAGAATGGGACGCAGACGTGTGAAGTCACCCTTTTCCCCGAGAAAATCACTGATGTGCATGTGCTCTACAAGACCTTCTTTGAAGAGAGGATGCCTTGGAATGTCGGGGGTTTGACGGTGGAATTCACCGAAACGGGTATCGTATATGAAGCGTGCACGGCTGTCAAGAGAGTTTATCTCCTCCCAATGCGTTATGGGATCGGCCGCGGCACAGGGTATATTCTCGAAAAGGGGAGTGATACCGTGCTTTTCTGCAATATCACAGAGGTCAGGCACAAGTGAAATATTGTGCTGAGCATTCTTGTCGGAAATTATCCCGCCCCAAAGGTGAATTACTGTTTTTTCGGCGGAAAGTCTTTTTGCAAAAGCGCAGTTTTTGTCAAAACGGCGGAGTGCCTCTCTGTCATCCTCTTCGGTACAGTTGCCGAGAAGAACACCTATTTCCTTGTCTGAATGGAGAATTGGGAAGGTCATACCTACCTTTTCCATGTATCTTACGATTTCGTCGAACTTTTCATAGAATACGGTCAGCATCATGAACTCACATCCGTCAAGAGAAAGCTCCTTTACTATCGGAGAGAGGACGGTATTCATGAGAGTATAATCAAAACCGTTGTATTTAGATATTATTGTTCCCGTTGAACAGTAAAGACGGTATTTGTTACTCATGATTCAAAATTCTCCTTTTTAACCGAGTGTAGCCGATTAAAGCGCGACTAAATGTCATTTTATCACAAAAAAAGTCATTCCGCAATAGGAAAATAACTACCATTTTATAAAAAATTAGAAAAATGAGGAAAAATATCTTGACATTGACATTGACACGTGCTATACTTATATACTGCATTATAATTGCTTGTACTATCGAGTTTTTTAGATAAATGCAAGTTTTTGCCGTGTCAAAAAGCGACGAAATACATGCTTTTTCTAAGGTCGAAAGCTCTTTGTATAAGCTGATTTTTCCGGTTTTCTCGCTTCGGCGTGGAACCGATAAATATAGAATTGGAGTGATAGTGTTTATGGTCAAACCCCAGAAACTTGGCAAAAACGTCAGAATGAGTTTTGCAAAGATCGACGAGACCCTTGAAATGCCTAACCTGATAGAGATACAGAAGGATTCGTTTCAATGGTTCCTTGACGAGGGTTTGATGGAAGTACTGCGCGATGTATCGCCCATCAGCGACTACTCGGGCAATCTGTTTATTGAGTTCGTTTCCTACACCATCGACCCGGTTGCAAAGTATCCGGTTGAGGAGTGTAAGGAGCGCGACGTTAACTACGCCGCACCCCTTAAGGTAAACGTACGTCTTTCCAACAAGCTTACCGGTGAAGTAAAGCAGTCGGAAATATTCATGGGTGATTTCCCCCTCATGACAGATAACGGTACTTTTGTCATTAACGGTGCAGAGCGCGTTATCGTTTCCCAGATAGTTCGTTCCCCCGGCATTTATTACGATAGTCTTGTTGATAAAACAGGTAAGCGTACATTTACTTCTACCGTGATCCCTTACCGCGGAGCATGGCTTGAATATGAAATAGATACAAATGATGTATTCTATGTCAGAATAGATAAGAACCGTAAACTTCCGATCACTGTGTTGATTCGTGCTCTCGGTATCGAGAGCGAGGCTCAAATATATGAGATGTTCGGTGAGGACGTTCGTCTTAAGGCTACTCTTGAGAAGGACGATTGTCAGCGTGCAGCCGATGAGAATAATACCACCGTCGGCGACGAGGCACTTAAAGAGATTTATAAGAAGCTCCGTCCCGGTGAGCCTCCTCTTGTTGAGAGTGCTAAAATCCTTATCAACAATCTTTTCTACGATCCTAAGAGATACGATCTCTATCCCGTTGGCCGTTACAAGTACGACAAGAAGCTTGCTATCGGTCACCGTATAGCAGGTCATACCCTTGCTCGTCCCGTTATCAGCCCCATTACCGGTGAGCTTCTTTTCGAGGCAGGCAAGCATCTTACCAAGGATGAGGCTATGGTCATAGAGCACGCGGGTGTAAACGAGGTATTTCTTCAGGTAGAGAACGGCGAGGAGATCAAGGTATTCTCCAACGGCGCTATCGAGCCTGAATATGTTCTCGGTTACGATCTTAAGGACTGTGGTGTTTCAGAGAAGGCGAAGCTTTCCGTTCTTCTTGAGCTCCAGGAACAGTTCGGAGATGACGTTGATGCTCTTAAGGCAGAGGCTAAGCGCCGCATTGCAGAGCTTTGCCCCAAGACTGTAACCAACGATGATATATTCTCTTCAATTAACTATATACTCGGTCTTGCATATGACGCAGGTGTTACCGATGATATCGACCATCTCGGTAACCGTCGTCTCCGTTCTGTAGGTGAGCTCCTTCAGAACCAGATGCGTATCGGTCTTTCCAGAATGGACAAGATCGTTAAGGAGCGTATGACTGTTCAGGACAGCGAGACCCTTACTCCTCAGACACTTATTAATATTCGTCCCGTTGTTACTGCCATCAAGGAGTTCTTCGGATCCTCTCCCCTTTCCCAGTTCATGGATCAGTCTAACCCTCTGGCAGAGCTTACTCATAAGCGCCGTCTTTCCGCACTGGGTCCCGGCGGTCTGTCAAGAGACCGTGCATCTTTTGAGGTTCGTGACGTTCACTATACTCACTACGGTAGAATGTGTCCCATCGAGACCCCCGAAGGTCCTAACATCGGACTTATTTCTTACCTTTCAACCTTTGCTCGCATCTCTGAGTACGGCTTTATCGAGGCTCCTTACCGCAAGGTAGATCCCGAGACCGGTTGTGTTACCGATGAGATCGTATACATGACCGCTGACGTTGAGGATAACTATGTTATCGCTCAGGCAAACGAGCCTCTTGACGAGAACGGCAGATTCATAAACAAGAGAGTTGTTGCCCGTGATCGTTCCGAGTTCATTGAGATAGAGCCCTCAAAAGTACACTTCATGGACGTTTCTCCCAAGATGGTGGTTTCCGTTGCTACCGCAATGATCCCCTTCCTTGAGAATGACGATAACTCCCGTGCGCTGATGGGATCAAACATGCAGAAGCAGGCTGTACCGCTTCTTGTTTGTGACTCTCCTATCGTCGGTACCGGTATGGAGTATAAGGCAGCTGTTGACTCCGGCGTTGTTATCTGTGCAAAAGAGGCAGGTATCGTTGAGAGAGTTACCGCTGACGATATTACTATCCGCCGTGAGGACGGTACTAAGGATAACTACCATCTTATCAAGTTCAAGCGCTCTAACCAGAGCACCTGTGTAAACCAGCGTCCTATCGTTTCCTGCGACGAGTACGTTGAAAAGGGTCAGGTAATCGCTGACGGTCCCGCTACCGATAACGGTGAGATTGCTCTCGGTAAGAATGCACTTATCGGATTTATGACCTGGGAAGGTTATAACTACGAGGACGCGGTACTTCTTAACGAGCGTCTTGTTCGCGATGACGTTTATACTTCCATTCATATAGAGGAATATTCTCACGAGGCCAGAGACACCAAGCTCGGTCCGGAAGAGATAACCCGTGAGATCCCCAATATGGGCGACGATGCTCTCAAGGATCTTAACGCAGACGGTATCGTTAAGTGCGGTACCGAGGTAAGAGCCGGCGATATCCTCGTCGGTAAGGTAACTCCCAAGGGAGAGACCGAGCTTACCGCAGAAGAGAGACTTCTCCGTGCAATCTTCGGTGAGAAGTCAAGAGAGGTAAGAGATACTTCTCTCCGTCTTCCCCACGGTGAATCCGGTATCGTTGTTGACGTTAAGGAATATTCACGTGAGGCAGGAGATGAGCTTCCTCCCGGTGTTAACAAGGTAGTCCGCGTATATATCGCACAGAAGAGAAAGATCTCTGTGGGTGATAAGATGGCGGGCCGTCACGGTAACAAGGGTGTCGTATCCCGTATACTTCCCCCTGAGGATATGCCTTTCCTTCCCGACGGTACTCCTCTTGATATAGTTCTTAACCCTTTGGGCGTTCCTTCCCGAATGAATATCGGTCAGGTGCTCGAGGTTCACCTCGGTATTGCTGCTAAGAAGCTGGGCTGGAAGATCATGACCCCCGTATTCAACGGAGCAAACGAGGAAGATATTTCCCAGTGTCTGCGCGATGCAGGCCTTCGCGAAGATGGTAAGACCATTCTTTATGATGGTCGTACCGGTGAGCCATTCGATAACCCCGTAACTGTTGGTATAATGTACTACCTCAAGCTTCACCACCTGGTTGACGATAAGATCCACGCACGTAGTACAGGTCCTTACTCTCTCGTTACTCAGCAGCCTCTGGGCGGTAAAGCTCAGTTCGGTGGTCAGCGTTTCGGTGAGATGGAGGTTTGGGCACTTGAGGCATACGGTGCGGCTTATACTCTTCAGGAGATACTTACTGTTAAGAGTGACGACGTTACCGGACGTGTTAAGACCTACGAGGCTATTGTTAAGGGTCAGAATATTCCTACTCCCGGCATTCCCGAGTCCTTCAAGGTTATGGTCAAGGAGCTTCAGTCTCTTGCTCTTGATATCCGTGTGCTTGATGCAGATGGTAACGAGATAGAGCTGTCCGAGCTTGAGGATAACGATATGCCCGAGAACACCACTGTTACCGCTGATGAGGTCGGTGAAAGCGTTGAGACCAGCGATCTCTATGATTCCTATACTGACAGCGAGTTTGACAGTGATAAGGACAGCGATGATGACTTTGAATTTGACGAAGAATCCATATACGAAGAAACCGATGACTATTCGGATGAAATATAATTAAAGGAGGAACAGCTTAATGGAACGTAATGCATTCGATTCTATAAAGATAGGTCTGGCTTCTCCTGAAATGATCAGAAGCTGGTCTCACGGTGAGGTAAAAAAGCCTGAGACTATAAACTACCGTACTCTTAAAGCAGAGCGCGACGGTCTCTTCTGCGAGCGTATCTTTGGTCCTACCAAGGACTGGGAATGTCTCTGCGGAAAGTATAAGAGAGTTCGTCACAAGGGTAAGGTATGTGAGAAGTGCGGCGTTGAGGTAACTACCAAGAAGGTACGTCGTGAGCGTATGGGTCACATCGAGCTTGCGGCTCCCGTATCTCACATCTGGTATTTCCGTGCTATCCCCTCCAGAATGGGTCTCCTTCTCGACATTTCTCCCAGAGTACTTGAGAACGTTCTTTACTTTGCTCAGTACATCGTTATTGATCCCGGATCTACCCCTCTTACCAAGGGTCAGCTTCTTAAGGACAGCGAGTACCGTAGCTATTATGAACGTTATGAGAATGACTTCCGTGTCGGCATGGGTGCGGAGGCTATAAAGGAGCTTCTTTCCGAGCTTGATATCAACAAGCTTTCTGAGGAGCTTAAGGCAGAGCTTGCTACCGCTACCGGTCAGAAGAAGCTCCGCATAATCAAGAGACTTGAGGTCGTTGAGGCATTCCGTAAGTCCGATAACCGCCCTGAGTGGATGGTTCTCGATGTTGTACCTGTTATCTCTCCTGAGATCAGACCCATGGTACAGCTTGACGGTGGCCGTTTCGCAACATCCGACCTTAACGATCTTTACAGAAGAGTAATTAACCGTAACAACCGTCTTAAGAAGCTCATGGAGCTCCGCGCTCCTGAGATAATCATCCGTAACGAGAAGCGTATGCTTCAGGAAGCGGTTGATGCCCTTATTGACAATGGCCGCCGTGGTAAGCCCGTTACCGGCCCCAATAACCGTCCTCTCAAGTCTCTTTCCGAGATGCTCCGCGGTAAGCAGGGACGCTTCCGTCAGAACCTTCTTGGTAAGCGAGTTGACTATTCCGGACGTTCAGTTATCGTCGTGGGTCCCAACCTTAAGCTCTATCAGTGCGGTCTTCCTAAGGAAATGGCACTTGAGCTCTTCAAGCCCTTCGTTATGAAGCGCCTGGTTGAGACTCAGAAGGCTTCCAATATCAAGGAGGCTAAGAAGAAAGTTGATAAGGTGGACGCAGATGTTTGGGACGCACTTGAAAACGTAATTAAGGAGCATCCCGTACTCCTTAACCGTGCGCCTACACTTCACCGTCTTTCCATTCAGGCATTCGAGCCTGTTCTCGTTGAGGGTAGAGCTATCAAACTTCATCCCCTTGTATGTTCCGCGTTCAACGCAGACTTCGACGGTGACCAGATGCCTGTACACGTACCTCTTTCCGCAGAGGCTCAGGCTGAGGCAAGATTCCTCATGCTCTCTGCCAATAACCTGCTTAAGCCTGCAGACGGTCGTGCCGTTGCGGTTCCTTCTCAGGATATGATTCTCGGTTCCTTCTATCTTACTATAGTTAAGGAAGGCGAAATCGGTGAGGGAAGAGTATTCAAGGACTTTGACGAGGCTATGATGGCTTATGAAAATCATCAGCTTGGCCTCCATGCTCCTATACGCGTTCGCGTATTCAAGGAGAGAGACGGTGTTACCGAGAGCAAGATCATAGATGCTACTCTTGGCCGTCTTATATTCAACCGGTCTATTCCTCAGGATCTCGGCTTTGTTGACAGAACCGATCCCGAGAAGTTTTTCGATCTTGAGGTTGACTTTGTTACCGGAAAGAAAGAACTCGGTAAGATCGTTGACCGTTGTATCAAGTATCACAGCCTTTCCGAGACTGCCGGTGTTCTTGATAATATCAAGGCAATGGGCTTTAAGTATTCTACCAGAGGATCGATCTCCATCTCCGTTAAGGATATGGCAGTTCCCAAGGAGAAGCCTGCTCTTATTGCTGCGGCACAGAAGAAGGTTGAAGAAGTATCCGAGCACTTCCTCATGGGTGAGCTTTCCGAGGAAGAGCGTTATGAGAGCGTAGTTAAGATCTGGGAGCAGACAACCGAGGAGGTTACTGCTGCTCTTCAGAACAGTTTCGATAAATTTAACTCCATCAAGATGATGAGTGATTCCGGTGCGCGAGGAAGTATCGTACAGATGCGTCAGCTTGCAGGTATGCGTGGACTTATGTTTGCTACCAACGGTAAGACCATGGAGATTCCGATTAAGTCTAACTTCCGTGAAGGACTTAATATCCTTGAGTATTTCATGGCAGCTCGTGGTGCGCGTAAATCCCTTTCTGATACCGCGCTTCGTACCGCAGACTCCGGTTACCTTACCAGACGTCTTGTTGACGTTGCTCAGAACATCGTTATCCGTGAGGAAAACTGCGGTGCTACCGAGGGTACTTGGGTCAGCGATATTGTTGACGTTGCAGGTGCAGGATCATCCGAGCGTATTATTGAGCCCCTTAAGGACAGACTTGTTGGCCGTTACACTATCGGCGACGTTGTTGACCCGAACACCGGTGAGGTAATTATCGAGAATGACAACATCATCACCGAGAAGATCGCTGACAAGATCGTTAATGCAGGTATCAAGAAGGTACAGATCCGTACCATTCTTAAGTGCCGTTCCAAGCAGGGTATCTGTTCTCACTGTTACGGTTCAGACCTTTCTTCCGGCAAGGCGGTTAATGTTGGTGAGGCTGTCGGTATCATCGCAGCTCAGTCTATCGGTGAACCCGGTACACAGCTTACTATGCGTACCTTCCATACCGGTGGTGTTGCAGGTTCCAACATTACTCAGGGTCTTCCTCGAGTTGAAGAACTCTTTGAGGCTCGCCGTCCCAAGAAGACTGCTATTCTTTCTGAGGCTGACGGTACAGTCTCAATTCAGGACATTAAGCGTATGCGCGGTATAGTTATTACAGACGATGCCGGAAACGAGTTCGCTTATCCCGTTCCTTTCGGTCTCAGAATGATCGTAAGCGAGGGTGACAGAGTTACCCGCGGTCAAGCTCTTACCGAGGGTGATATGAGTCCTGCCGACATTACAAAGATCAACGGTATTGGTGCCGCTTACGATTATATTATCCGTGAGGTACAGAGAGTTTACCGTTCTCAGGGTGTTGATATCAACGATAAGCATATCGAGGTTATTGCGCGTCAGATGACCCGTAAGACCAGAGTCGAGGATTCCGGTGATACCGATCTTCTTGTTGGATCTCTTATCGATGTCAGCGAATTCGAGAGCGAGAACGAGCGTATCCAGGCGAGAATCGATGCAGGTGAGAGAGATCTTTGCCTTGCAAAGAACACCGAGGTTCTTCTCGGTATCACCAAAGCATCTATCCTTACCGAGTCCTTCCTTAGTGCTTGTTCCTTCCAGGAAACCACCAAGGTTCTTACCGAGGCGGCTATCCGCGGTAAGGTGGATCACCTTGTGGGACTTAAGGAGAACGTTATCATCGGTAAGCTGATACCTGCAGGTACCGGTATGACCAGATACAGAAATGTTGAGGTCGAGCAGACTTCTGCCGTTCAGAACGATGCAGATGATGAAATTATCTCAGAAAATGACGGAGAAGATACAAATAGCATGGCGGTTTAATAACTGTTTTTGTGCTAATGTTAAAACATTAATAAATCTCTTGACAAACCCATGGATATGGTGATATAATATATGATGTTGCGAACTGTGTAGTTTGCATTAATTACGATATACCACCGCACGGCAGAGGAGTACCTCTGTCGCGCGGTTGTATGTATAAACAACGATTACAGAAGAAAAGGAGGAAAGACATGCCAACCTTTAATCAGCTCGTTAGACAGGGCAGACAGGATAAGGTTTATAAGTCCAAGGCGCAGGCACTTCAGAAGGGAATTAACACCCTTAAGAATCGCCCCATTGACCAGAGTGCACCCCAGAAGCGTGGCGTTTGCACCAGAGTTAGTACCGTAACCCCGAAGAAGCCTAACTCAGCTCTTCGTAAGATCGCCAGAGTAAGACTTACAAACGGTTTCGAGGTAACATCCTATATCCCCGGTATAGGCCACAACCTTCAGGAACACTCCGTTGTTCTTATTCGCGGCGGTAGAGTACGTGACCTTCCCGGTTGTCGTTACCACATCATCCGCGGTGCGCTTGATACTCAGGGCGTAGACAAGCGTAATCAGAGCCGTTCCAAGTACGGCGCAAAGCGTCCTAAGAAGAAATAACTTTTAAGTTAATCTCAAGTACTTGTTTAACGTAGTGCTGTAATCATGATTGTTTATACATCATTTAGCCTTCGTTTTTGAGTGCTTACGGGAGGTAACTTTCGAGTACCTATGAGATTCATTTTTTGTGAAGGAGGGAAGATCAGTGCCAAGAAGAGGTCGTATATCAAAGAGAGACGTATTACCGGATCCGCTTTACAATTCCAAGCTGGTCACCAAGCTGATTAACAATATCATGCTTGACGGTAAGAGAGGCGTTGCACAGAAGATCGTTTATGATTCATTCCAGATGATCGAGGCTAAGTCCGGTCAGAATGGTCTTGAGGCTTTTGAGCAGGCTCTTGAAAACGTTATGCCTCAGCTTGAAGTTAAGGCTCGCCGTGTAGGTGGTTCTACCTACCAGGTTCCCATGGAAGTCAGAGCAGAGAGAAAGCAGACTCTCGGACTTCGCTGGATAGTTAACTATTCCAGAACCCGTGGTGAGAAGACTATGGCTGAGCGTCTGTGCGCAGAGATCCTGGATGCTAAGAATAGCACCGGCGGCGCATTCAAGAAGAAAGAAGACACTCACAAGATGGCAGAAGCTAACAAGGCTTTTGCACATTACAGATATTAATACAGGAGGCTGGGTAAAGACCCTGCCACTTGAAAGGAGAACTCAATGCCAAGGGAATATTCGCTTGAGCGTACACGTAATATCGGTATAATGGCTCATATCGACGCAGGTAAGACCACTACTACCGAGCGTATACTTTTCTATACAGGCGTTAATCACAAGCTTGGTGAGACTCATGATGGTTCTGCTACTATGGACTGGATGGAGCAGGAGCAGGAGCGCGGAATTACCATTACTTCCGCAGCTACCACCTGTCACTGGAAAGACCACCGTATCAATATCATCGACACCCCCGGCCACGTTGACTTTACCGTTGAGGTTGAGCGTTCACTTCGAGTGCTTGACGGATCTGTAACAGTTTTCTGTGCTAAGGGCGGCGTTGAGCCTCAGTCCGAGACTGTATGGCGTCAGGCTGACAAATATCAGGTACCCCGTATGGCGTATGTCAACAAGATGGACATCACCGGCGCTAACTTCTATCGCGTTGTCGATATGATGAAGGAGCGTCTCCACGCTAACGCAGTACCGATCCAGCTTCCTATTGGAGCTGAAGCAGATTTCAGAGGAATCATCGACCTTATCGATATGGAAGCTGACGTCTACTATGACGAGCTCGGTAAGGATATGAGAGTAGAGCCCATCCCCGCAGATATGCTCGAGAAGGCAGAGGAATACCGTGCTGCTATGATCGAAGCTGTTGCTGAGAGTGATGAGGCACTTTTTGAGAAATATTGCGCTGGTGAGGAACTCACCAAAGAGGAGATTCAGGCTGCTATCCGTAAGGCTACCATTGACAACATAATGGTTCCTGTAGTTTGTGGTACCTCTTATCGTAACAAGGGTGTTCAGAAGCTTCTCGATGCTATCATCGCGTATATGCCTGCACCCGTAGACATTCCCGCAATCAAGGGTGTAAACCCCGACACTGACGAGGAAGAAGAGAGACCGGCTGACGATAACGCGCCTTTCTCTGCGCTTGCGTTCAAGATCATGACTGACCCCTTTGTAGGAAAGCTCTGCTTCTTCAGAGTATATTCCGGTAAGGCCGCTTCCGGTACTACCGTGTTTAACTCTACCAAGGGTAACCGTGAGAGAATGGGACGTATCCTTCAGATGCATTCCAATGAGCGTAAGGATATTGAATCATGCTATTCAGGAGACATCGCTGCAGTTGTTGGTATCAAGAATACCACTACCGGTGATACCTTCTGTGATGAAGATCATCCTATCATTCTTGAGTCTATGGAATTCCCGGATCCTGTTATCCGTGTTGCTATAGAGCCCAAGACTAAGGCTGGTCAGGAGAAGATGGACGTTGCTCTTGCAAAGCTTGCAGAAGAGGACCCCACCTTCCGTACCTACACTGACGAGGAGACCGGTCAGACTATTATCGCCGGAATGGGTGAGCTTCACCTTGAGATAATCGTTGACAGACTTCTCCGTGAGTTTAAGGTAGAGGCTAACATCGGTAAGCCCCAGGTTGCATATAAAGAGACTATCCGTAAGTCCGCTGACGTTGAGTGCAAGTATGCACGTCAGTCCGGTGGTAAGGGTCAGTACGGTCACGTTAAGATCATTGTTGAGCCCAACGAGCCCGGTAAGGGTTACGAGTTTATCAACAAGGTTGTTGGCGGTGCTATTCCCAAGGAGTATATCGGTCCTGTTGACGCCGGTATTCAGAGCGCAATGCAGAGCGGTGTACTCGCGGGCTACAACGTAGTTGACGTAAAGGTTACTCTTTATGACGGTTCTTATCACGAGGTTGACTCCTCTGAAATGGCGTTCAAGATTGCCGGATCTATGGCATTCAAGGATGCAATGAGAAAGGCTGACCCCGTTCTTACAGAGCCTATGATGAAGGTTGTTGTTATCACTCCCGACGACTACATGGGTGACGTTATCGGCGACATTAACTCTCGCCGCGGACAGATCAACTCCATGGAGCCTATGTCCGGAGGACAGCAGATCACTTCTATGGTTCCTCTGTCTGAGATGTTCGGTTACGCAACCGACCTTCGTTCCAAGACTCAGGGCCGCGGACAGTATTCTATGGAGCCAAGCCACTTCGCAGAGGTTCCTAAGTCCATTCAGGAGAACATTGTCTCCATCCGTTCAAAGAAAGACTAATTTAAGTCTTAAATAAAAAAATTAAATTAAAAAATAAAATTTAGGAGGATATTAAAATGGCAAAGGCTAAATTTGAGAGAACCAAAACCCACGTTAATATCGGTACCATCGGTCACGTTGACCACGGTAAGACTACCTTGACTGCAGCGATCACTAAGACTCTTGCACTCAAGAACAACAACATTGAGTTCCTTGCTTACGACCAGATCGACAACGCTCCCGAAGAGAGAGAAAGAGGTATTACCATTAATACCCGTCACGTTGAGTATGAGACTGACGCTCGTCACTATGCTCACGTTGACTGCCCTGGCCACGCTGACTACGTTAAGAACATGATCACCGGTGCTGCTCAGATGGACGGCGCAATCCTTGTTGTTGCTGCATCTGACGGACCCCTTCAGCAGACCCGCGAGCACGTACTTCTTGCTCGTCAGGTTGGCGTTCCCGCAATCGTTGTATTCATGAACAAGTGCGACCTCGTTGATGA
>JAFYMF010000012.1 GCA_017556745.1 Clostridia bacterium | reverse complement strand
TGAACGCCATTACCCCGTTATTGCCCCCTTATGATGAGTCTTCGCCAATGACAATCTGACCGTCCATTCGGATTGACGGCGAAAAAATGGCCTTCCTATTCAAAGGTGGCGCAGGAGATTGAAGCTCCTGCGCCGCCGATTTTTGTGCCCTGTTAAAAAAGTTATGTAATTTACTTGCCAACGGTAATCTCCTGTTTCATACTCCCTCTGCCTTAATCGAAAAGGCAAAATTTATTACAAGGAGTGATGCCAATGAGCAACAAGACAAGAGAGAATGACATTGTAACAGAAATTTTGGATGCAGCGTTTGACAAGCCCTGGGCGGTGTATTCCCCGGAGGAATTTAAGTGTCAGCTTGCCGAAATACAAGTCGAGGTCAAAAAACTGACACCCGAGCAGGAAGCGACAAAGATGCACAAGTGTATGAATCTTCGGGTACAGGCTACTGCAATTTACAGAAAGGATCGGCACGGAAGTAAAGCGACACGCAAACGGTATTTTCAAGCCTTTTGCTATGCCTGCGACTACCTTGCAGATACCTGTAATCTGCAAAAGGTGTCCAATATCACGCCTACGCATTTTCGCAGGGTGGTGGAGCATTGGAAGTCGTATAAAGCACCGAGTACTATTCAAACGGAAGTTTCCGGCTTCCGCAAATACTGCGGATATGCGAAATGCAAGCATAAGATGCCTGAAAACAAGGAACTGAAGCTCCCGAAGCGTGAACCCAAAAAGTATAACCGTGGTTGGTTGCTCACCGAGTATCAGCAGGCAAGAGAGCTTGCTGAATCTCTAAATAGGTTTGATGTGCGTGACGGATTGGATCTTGGATGGCACTTGGGACTTCGTATCATCGAAGCCTGTCAGCTCAAGTTGGGTGATGTGAAACAGGCACTTGGATGGGGCGGCCCTAACATTAAGGGCAAGGGCGGTCAGGTTCGTTTCGTTGCGATTGAGACCGAGGAACAGGTAGAATTATTGAAGCGCTTGTATCGTGAAGCTAAGTCGAAGGGACTGACGGACGATGATTTTATTATCAGTAAGTCGATTTATAAAGGTCCTCTGATGGAAAAGAAGTCTATTGAAAACTGGATCTACAATCACCGCAAGGAATTTACCGATCCTGACCGTCAGAAGAAGGTGACTCCCGGCAAGAAGCCCCGTATTGATAAGCTCGTCTTTCACGGACTTCGCCACAGCTACAATCAAAACCGTGAAAAGTGGTTGGAGGGCGATCCGAGAAAACTCCAGAAACTCAGTCAGGGTCTGGGCCACCGCCGCTTAGGGGTGAATGATATTTATAGAGAATAAAATTTTGTAAGAAAGGAGACGGCGCTGACATACATTACTGACCTACAAAGCCTTACGTAGCGAATGTCAGAAGAAAAGCGAGATAAATATGATATTGAATTACCGCAATCAATCATAGAATCGTTTGCAAGATTTCTTGTGCCTGAAATGAAGAAATATTATGCCGAACTACAAGAAAAGAATAAAGACACACAAAACGAAAACAAAGAAGAATAGCAAAAAAATGAGAGCCAAGGCGTTAAAGCCTTGACTCTCGTTTTTCGTGGTGACATTACAGGAACTCTTCTATGGCGAAACCGCCTTTGAAGTAGTAGGTGTTCGTGCAATGTCCATTTGGTGGAGGCGGCGGGAGTCGAACCCGCGTCCGAAAATCTCTTGATACAGCTTTCTCCGGGTGCAGTTTATCTATTAGGATTCCCGAGAGGTATCCCCGGTAAACAGGGTATACCTTCGGTAGCTTTTTTCTTCATGACAGCTTCAAAAGCTAAAGGGCTATGCACGTTCACCGCTAATGTGACACCCTGGCGTGAGCCGCGGTACTCTCACGAAGGATGGCTGCACTTAGGCAGCGATAGCTACTTTATTGTTAGCGTTTAATTTTAAGTTTGGATATTTTAAAGAGGCCATCCATCTCTACCCGCTTACCATACCTCAAAATCCCCGTCGAAACCTTTACGCCCCCGTGTTAATACTTGTTTCTCTCGTGGGATGCTCTCTCGATCTCTCGTGCGGCATCCTTCTTTGCGGCGGTCTCACGCTTATCGTACAGCTTCTTACCGCGGCAGAGACCAAGCTCGACCTTGACTCTTGAGCCGGAAAAATAAAGAGAGAGGGGAATAAGTGTCAGCCCCTGCTGACCGATTTTTGACATCAGTCGTATGATCTCCTTCTTATGCATAAGGAGTTTTCTTACGCGGAGAGGGTCACGGTTAAATACGTTGCCTTTCTCGTATGGACTGATATGCATACCCAGGACAAAAAGCTCGCCCTTGTCGATCTTACAGTAGCAATCCTTGAGATTGACCGCGCCGGCTCTGAGTGACTTTACCTCAGTACCATAGAGAGCGATACCTGCCTCGTATTTGTCTTCAACAAAATAATCGTGATATGCTTTTTTGTTTTGAGCAATTATTTTTTTGCCACTCGTCTTATCAGCCACGGTATCCCTCCTCTCAAACTGATCTACTATATATTATACAGTATCTTGAGGTAAAATACAATAGGTATTTTTGTTGTAAATATTGTATAACTGTCGATTTTTTCGGGTAATTTTATTATCTGAAAAAACATAAACTATACAAAAAGGGAAGATGTGTGATACTGAATATCTTACGTCCGTATGGCAATAATATCCTTAAAGTCTAAAAAAGAGGTAACGAAATGGTAAGGGGTTGTCAGAAAAAGATAATACATTTAAGAGATACCGGAAGTGATCTTTTTGAAGAAGCATATTTTATCATCAGACCCGGAAAGGCCGCAGTACGCGCAACGGAGACTGACATGATAAGAGAGGCGCGCCGTATCCTTGAAAATAACCGTCTTGGCGATAAAAGACCGCCGACAGGGAAGACACATAGAAAAAGACGTGGTGCGCTGATCCTGTTTTCCCTTGGAGCGGCTTCTTCGGGAATGGTTTCTTTTCTTATCTTTGTTTTGTGCAGACTATTTTCATGAAAGGTTGACTCTGACAATTTTTTGTGATATAATAAAATTGCCTAATTATGGAATTGTGCTGATCTTCAGCTTTAATTTATATTCTGCACGGTCGTTGAAGCGGAATATATATATAAAATCGAATATCGGACAGAGTTCGGCTTGTTTTTGGACAGGCTTTGTTTTGTTGTGCTTCTTTTTTGAGTCACGGCGGTTTTGTTGCGTGATAATTAAGTGATTTTTTTGAAATTTATTTATGAAAGGAGAATTCCATTGGCAAAAGGAAAACTTAAAATAGTCCTTCTTGGAGGACTTAGTGAAATTGGTAAAAACCTTGCCTGTATTGAGTACGGTAATGACATAATAGTTATCGACTGTGGTCTCGGATTCCCCGATGAAGACATGCTGGGAATAGACCTGGTTATACCCGACATAACTTATCTTGAAAAGAACAGAGACAAGATAAGAGGCATACTTCTTACTCACGGACATGAGGATCACATCGGTGCGTTACCTTACGTGCTTAAATCGATTAGCCCCCCTGTATACGGAACACGGCTTACACTCGGTATCCTTGAAAACAAGCTTCTTGAGCATACTTATGACGAGAAACCCTTGCTTAACTGTGTTGAGGCAGGTGACAGAATCAAGCTCGGTTGCTTTGAGGCGGAGTTTATACACGTTAACCACTCTATAGCAGATGCTTGCTGTATCGCTCTTCATACACCTATTGGAACTATCGTTCACAGCGGAGACTTTAAACTGGATATTACCCCTGTTCAGGGTGAGATGATGGATATTACCCGCCTTGGTGAGCTTGGTCGTGAGGGTGTGCTTATGCTTATGTGTGAGTCCACTAATGCCGAGCGCCCCGGTTTTACTCCTTCTGAAAAAAAGGTAGGAACGTCATTTGAGCATCTTCTTCGCGAATATCAGAAGAACAGGATAATAATCGCGACCTTCTCATCTAACGTTCACCGCGTTCAGCAGATAATTGATCTTTCGGCAAAATACGGACGTAAGGTAGCCGTTACAGGCCGCAGTATGCTGAACATCGTCGGTGCGGCTGTGAGACTCGGTTATATGACCGTCCCCAGCGGAGTGCTTATTGATATTAACGATATAAAGAGATATCCTCCGGAGCAGATAACCCTCATTACTACCGGAAGCCAAGGTGAGCCTATGTCCGCTCTTTACAGAATGGCCTTTTCCGATCATGACAAGGTTATTATTGACAATAACGATGTTGTCGTTATTAGTGCAAACCCCATTCCCGGTAACGAAAAGCTTATCGGTAAGATAATTAATGAGCTTTACAGAAAGGGAATAACTGTTGTAAATGATGCTACCGCGGAGGTACACGTTTCGGGACATGCGTGTCAAGAGGAGCTTAAATTAATGCATGCTCTTACCAAGCCGAAGTATTTTATGCCTATTCACGGTGAGTACCGTCATCTTATAAATCACAAGCAGCTTGCCGAATATATGGGAATGCCTCCGCAGAATATTTTCGTTTCTTCGGTTGGTAAGGTGGTAGAGATAGATGCTGACGGATGCCGATTTAACGGTACTGTTCCTGCAGGTAAGGTTCTTGTTGACGGATATGGAGTCGGTGACGTTGGTAATATCGTTCTTCGTGACCGCCGTCATCTTGCTCAGGACGGTCTTATAGCCATTGTCGCAACGGTAAACACCGATGAGATGGAGATCATCTCCGGGCCTGATGTTATCTCACGTGGTTTCGTGTATGTAAGGGAATCTGAGGAACTTATGGAGGAGGTACGTTCCCTTTGTGCGGAGTCGCTCGGTGACTGTCTGCTCTCCGGTGTTGATGACTGGATGCAAATGAAGACCAAGGTGAAGAACGATCTGTCAAAATTCCTTTATTCCAAGACCAAGCGTAAGCCTATGATCCTTCCGATAATAATGGAAGTTTAAAATTAACTGTAAAAAGGCATCTACCGATTTCGGTAGATGCCTTTTTGAAATGAAAAACACAGTTACTTTAACCGTTTAAGAGCGGTAATTCGATAACAACCGAGAATGTACCGTCTGATCCCGAAATGTTGAAGGAACCCTTGTGCAGATTTATGATATTCCTGCATATATTAAGTCCAATATGGGTACTATCTTGCTTTTCCTGTGATATTTTGATTTTATTTGTTATAGTTAAGACGATATTATTTTCTCGTTGCTTATAGGATAAACAGATAGGATAATTCGGGTCTGCATATTTCAGCAAATTTGAATAGAGGTTGTCAAAAGTACGTTGAAGCAACTCTGTATTGACAGATATTTTTCCTGAAACGGAAGAAAAATTTCTCTCTACTGTCAAATCTTGGTTTTCAAGTGAGGCAGCGTAATCATCGAGTATCTGTAAAAACAGCTGGTCTGCTTCAATTTTTATCATCTCGGAATTTTCCGGTTCTGTAGAATATGCAAGAAAATATTCAAACAAAGTGTCTGCCATGCTTTTTATACGCATTGTCTGTCCAACGCTTTTATGTATCAGATTCTGCATTTGTTCTTCATCGGCATATTTCTTTCTGTCTACAATTTCAAGATAGGCAAGCAGGGAAGTGAGTGGTGTACGCAAGTCATGTGACATTGCGGTGATCAACTCGGAATTTGCTGTTCTCATCTGTTTTTCTGCTTCCTGGTGCTTTATGATGGAGCAACGCATCTGATCAATTCCACGGGCAAGCTCGCTCAACTCGTCCTTTCCCTCTATTGTAACCGAATATTCAAGTTGTCCGCCGGAGAGAATCTCAAGTTCTTTTTGCAGAAGTGTGATATAGGATATTTTTTTATTAACAAGAATGATAAAACAGAATGAAAACGCAATAAAAGCAAGTATACCGGATAAACCTATCATTCCGAAATAAAATACACTGCCCGGATGGTTATAAAGGAACGCATGAACCTCAAGACCATCTGCAAGGGTCAGTGTGTATTTATAGTCAGGATCCTCAAGATTTTGGTCGTAATTTGATGTGTCGAGATTCTTATTAGGTTTTCCGCCCAGTGGAGATTCGTAAACGATTGAATCTCCGCTGTAAATTGTTAAATATGTTTTTCTTCTTTGGCTGCACCATATGTTGAGCTTCTTAAGATTATTCAGAGAAATCTGTTCTTCTTCAACGTACTCCTGGAGAATATCGAACTGCTTGTCTGATATTCCTTTAGAAAAAGCATATCCGTATACTGTTTTGTCAAGTAAAATATCACCTAAAAAGAATGATATTCCAAATGCCAGTGCAGCTGTCGCCAAAGAAATTATAACGGCAAAAAACAGCTGTAGTTTTAAACTTTTTAAAATGTGTTTATTCAATCCGATACCCCTTCCCCCATACGGTACGGATAGTATGACTGTTTTGAGGGTCGTCACCCAACTTCTTACGTATGTTTTTGATATGAACCATAACATTGTTATTGGATGAATAGGTATAGGGTTCATTCCATACGAGCTCATAGATACTCTGGGTTGAATATATTCTGCCTTGGTTTGATGCGAATAATAATAATATTCTGTATTCCAGGTCGGTCAGGATTACTTCTTTTCCGTCCACCTTTACGAGACAACAGCTGGTGTCTATTTCAATGTTTCCGCAGCAGTATATCAGTGAGCTTGGCTCTGCTGACTTTGCTCCGTAAACGTAATATCTTCGCAACATTGCCTTAACCCTGTTTATAAGTTCACTGTAAGAAAAGGGTTTTATAAGGTAATCGTCACCGCCGACAGAAAAGCCTAAGGTTTTATCGGAATCTTGTGTCTTTGCGGTTAAAAACAGAACAGGAACCGTATAACGCTTTCTGATCTCAGCACATACGGTAAATCCATTCATTTCAGGCATCATTACGTCCAAAATGACAAGATCAATACTGTGATCCATCATCGCAAGTGCTTCTTTACCGCAGGAGGCTTCAAGTGTTTCGTATCCTTCGCAACGGAGCAGCAGACTCAATGCCTCTCTTATCTCCGGATCATCATCTGCAAGTAGTATTTTTTTTGTGTCCATATTATTTCACCTCCTGCAGGGTAATTATATCATTGCTGTGTCGTTTTGCCAAAATTATAGATAAATCTTCAGTTTTCTTCATAATTTTTAGTGTTATATGTTCATTTTTGTTTGTTAAACTAAATAAGATTATGTAAATGCGTATGTAAATGCGTAGGAAAGGAGGATCAAATGAAAGCAAAAGAAATTGTTATAAAGCGTGCATGTATTGTATCCATGGCTATTTTGCTGATATTATCAGCGGTTTTTATCTTGTACGGTTGGCTTGCGGGACATTTTAGTTCACAAGAGGCGTTCTGTGCTTATGTAGAAGCATTTGGTTCTCTTGGTCCGCTTTTTCTAACAGTTTTTCAGATACTTCAGGTTATACTTCCTATTTTGCCGGGATTTTTGGGATGTATTGTAGGTGTAGCTCTTTTTGGACCGGTGTGTGGTTTCATTGTTAACTATGTCGGTATCAGCTTAGGTTCAATTATTGCATACTTCCTTGCAAGACGGTACGGAATACATTTGGTGGAAAAGATGGTCTCCATGAAAAAATACGAGAAATGGATAGACCGAGTCAATAGGAGCAAGAGCTATACTTGGGTTTTGTTCCTGTCGATTTTGCTTCCGTTGGCTCCTGATGATTTCCTTTGTTATTTTTCAGGACTTCTGGATATGAAGCCAAAAAAGTATATTACAATTATTATTGTGGCTAAACCTTGGTGCATTTTATTTTACAGTATATTTTTCGCGTATTTTGTCTAAAATCGGAGGAAAAAATGATAGGCTATTATAATTACACGGTTATTCTTACATATATAGGAACTGTTTCGGGACTTTTAGGAATAATGAGTATATTGCGCGGAAATGCTGCAGTGGCACTTTTTTGTCTGATTTTTGCAGGCTTGTGCGATATGTTTGACGGAAAAGTCGCTTCAACTATGGAAAGGACAAGGCAGGAAAAGAAATTCGGAATTCAGATAGACTCTCTAAGCGATGTCATCTGTTTCGGTGTGCTTCCGGCGTTGATTGTTTATTTCGTTGTTGGAGAGACTATTGTTGCGGCGGTGACCTCTTCTGTATATCTTCTGTGTGCTTTGATCCGTCTTGCTTGGTTTAATGTAGACGAGGAAGAAAGACAGGGTAGAGAAGATGGGTGCCGTAAGGTGTATCTCGGATTACCTGTTACCACATCAGCTTTGCTTGTCCCTTTTTTTATGGGTATAGGTGGATTATTAAAGGTATCTATTGCTTTTCTGTATCCTTGGTTCCTTTTACTTATTGCTGCTGCTTTTATTACCCCTTTCCATATAAAAAAGCCCAAGCTTGTAGGTAAGATCATCATGATCGTAATCGGCGCGGCTTGTCTTGCGGTGGTTATTGTAGGTTTGCTTGGGGGTAAGATATGAGCAATTCTTCCAAAGCCGTTCGTTTTATGTACGGTACATGCATAGGTCGATTTTTCCTCAAGATAATTATGAAGCTCCACATGGACAGGATCGTTACACGTTTCCTGTGGTCAGGGGCGTCTAAGCCTATTATCGGTAGGTATGCAAAACGTAACGGAATTGAACTGACAAAAGAACAAAAGGATTCATTTGGTTCTTTCCGCGATTTTTTCGTCAGAACAAGAGCGCCGGTATATACTGACATGACCCCCGGTCATCTTATCAGTCCGTGTGACGGATGGCTCAGCACATACTCCATTGATGAGAACAGCTGTTTCAGCATTAAAAATTCTCACTATAGAATCCGCGATTTTCTTCAGGACGAAGAGCTTGAGAATAACTATAAGGACGGTCAGATACTTATATTCAGACTCTGTGCCTCCGACTATCATCATTACTGCTACATAGATAACGGATATCAGGGTAAAAATCACCATATCCCGGGTGTTCTGCATAGCGTTCAGCCAATTGCGTGTGAAAAATATCCGGTATATGTGCTGAACAAGCGAAGCTGGTGCTTGCTTACAACAGTTAATTTCGGCCCTGTGGTGCAGTGTGAGATCGGTGCACTGGTTGTTGGCGGAATCTTCAATGAAAGAGAAAATTCAAGATTCAGCAAAGGAATGGAAAAGGGTCATTTTGAACTTGCCGGATCAACTATTGTTTTACTGTTTGAACCCGGTCAGATAAAGCTTAATTCTGAAATTCTGGATAAGCTTTCCGAATCCGAGGAGGTTCAGGTAAAGCAGGGTGAATGGATAGGTACGGCAGAAAACATTAATGAGAACGAATGTACAGATGAGGTTGCTTTAGAAGTGTAAAACTTTTAAAGTGCGATGAACTCTGCATGGTTATAATCAGGTTACAAAAAAGTGCTTGCAGCATTACGGCTGCAAGCACTTTTTTTGTTTTTGGCTTGGGATAATGTAACCGTACGGTTTTATATATATTTTACTATCTCAGAGAGTTCTTTATTATCGGTATGTCTGGGGTTAGGAACAGAGGTGTCGGCAGGATATCCTATGGGCATGAGAGCAAATGGCATGAGCTCATCAGGGAAGGAGAGTGCTTTTCTTACCTCGTCCTGGTCAAATCTGCCTACCCATACTGTACCGAGACCTACGTCTGCGGCTGCAAGCATGATGTGAGTTGCGGCAATGGACGCATCTGCCTCGGCGAAGCTACGGCCGTTGGGTTGACCTGAGCTCTCGTTCGTATCAGAACAGATTATGAGCACAATGGGTGCACCGTAAACACATGGGGTGAGCTCGTTCATTTTCGCCATTACTTCTTTTGACTTTGCAACAAGGATTCTGACCGGCTGGCAGTTGCGTGCGGTTGGGGCGATACGGCCGGCATCAAGCACCTTTTCAAGGAGCTCCACGGGGATTTCCTTGTCCTTATACTCTCTTACTGAGTAGCGTTCTTTTATCAGATTGAAAAATTCCATAAACTATATCCTTTCCGGTAATAGTATCTTTGATGTACAGTATAATTCTATCACAAAAATAAAATTATTTCTCAATCTTTATCAATTGTTACATTGTGTTCATAATTTTCAGCTAAAATGTTGTTAACTTGAATTAACCTTAAAAGGATGTTACTATGGTTTACGATCACGATTCCAATGAAAAAAAATTAAAATTCATTTCCGGGATATTTCTTGGAGTGTTTGCTCTTATTGCAGTAATTCTTTCAGTATGTAGATTTTGGCTTATATCTTCTTTTTATAATACATCGACCGGGTATTACGATGGGGCCGGCAACAGTGTAACTGTTGTAACCTGTGCAGTATATATATCCGTTATTGCTGCAATTGCCTGCGGCGTGTTCTTTGCAAAGAAGATTGAAATAACCGCTCACGATAATTCAAAGGCAGTCACAGTATCAAACGTGGTATGCGGTGCTATGATAGCGGTATCTATAATAATATCACTGACAGAACGTTCTTTTTCAGATTACGGGGGGCTTGATTGTTTGTCTCTCATTTTTATAATACCTACAATATCCTGCTTTTTTATCAGAGGATTTATAAAGATCGGATATACCGCAAGAACTTTGCTTAATTCTTCGGTTATTGTCTGGAGTGCTGTGAATCTGCTCAGACTTTATTTTGATCTTACCTATACCATTAATAATCCGGCTAAAATATCAGAACAGCTTTTTCTGATATCAGTTATGATATTTTTCCTTTTTGAATGCAGGGAATTTCTTGGTAAGGCGAGACCGTCGGCTTATCTGGCCACGGGCAATATCGCGATCGTTCTCGGAGCTGTGTCTGTTTTACCGAATGTTCTGGCGTACTTTATGTATGGGTATGAGCTTGCTACTGTTTTCTCGTCACAGATCGCTGAGCTTGGTCTTTTGATTTATGTGGCAGTAAAAACAGTGGTAAATGTTCACAGTATAGCTGTCAAAAAAATTGTACCTTCAAGTAAAGGTGAAAAAAAGGCTAAATAAAAATCCGGATGGTTTTTAGAAATCAGATAAGACAATAGATCCCCCCGACAGATTTTTGATCTGTCGAGGGGATTTTGTTATTTATAACATTCGTAAAAATTATTCAAAAGTTATCTCTTTACCATCAAGCAGAAGTGACATCAAATAATCGCTTACGCAAATATTAACCTTTCTGCCTGACCAAGAGCTGTAATTCTTTACTACTATCTTTTCCGTAGAATACTGAAGAGGATATATAGGGTCATAGTTTGAAGCGGTTACTTCGGGATTAAAGTCCCCGAAGATGGCAACGTCACTTCTTGTGTTAGCAACAAGTCCGTCAATGATTATATTTGTTGGAAGATAACATGTATAACCAAAATCATGAAATCCTTCGTTATCACCGCTTACAATACGAACTTCTCCGTTGCCCATTGGGGTAACGGTGCAGTTACGTATAATAAGATCACCTTCCCAAGTAGAACCGTAGTCACCACGGAGTCGGAATACTTTATC
>JAFYMF010000011.1 GCA_017556745.1 Clostridia bacterium | reverse complement strand
CGAACGCAGTTCGCCCCTACGGAAAAGGACAGAGAATGTGAAATTTCTCTGTCCTTTTTTTACACGTCTTGCTTGCAAGGTATAGTGTGTTACACCTTTCAGGTGAATGGTCGGGCGGTAATGAGCCTCCCTTTACACAAGGGAGCCTTTGGTTTGTGCGTCCAGAAAGTTCGTCTGCCTTTCCTGACAAGCACTGCTTTTGCGGACACAAAAGCGAAGCCCCTCGCAAGGCGGGGCAAGAAATCATAACATGATTTCATTAAATTCTTTTGGATAATGAATCTTATACCACATCAGCGTTGCCGCCAACTTCACATAGGTAACGCCGTGTGCTTTCGGGAATAAATATTGAATCTTTCCGATTGAATCAACAAACCAATCCTCTACCTCGATATCTTTGAGCTGTTTCTTCATTTCATCCGAAACACCGCCTCTGAAATAAACACCTCGACGTGTATCCTCCATGATCTTGTAGGCGTATCCGGTATTTGCTATGCCTTTTCGTAGCATATGCTTCTCAATGTGATTGAACACATCATCTCGGTAAGCAATTACATTCCTTATGGGAATCCCTTGGTTTACCAATTCCTTTGCGTTGCCAATCCACACTCCCGTACCGTGAGATAATCCGGATATCTGAATCAAATCGTAAAAAGACTTGGGCGATACCTCTTCTGCCATATCTTTATAGAAATTCGTGCGAAATTCCGGAATGCCATCAGTATTACCGAGTCTGAATTCGTTCAACACCTCGTTCTGCGAAAAGTTTGCTCGCTCAAACGCTGTCCCCGTTGCTCGCTCCAAGGCTTGATACTGCACAAATTCCGTGTCTGCTAAAAACGTAAAGGCACAAGAAGATTTATCAGATGTGACAGTATAAGTTATGATGCGGTTTTCTTCCCGTTCTGTAGCTGTCAGTTCGCAATCCTTGAAGTATTCTTTTATGACAGAGTTTGCTATACGCCAAAAATTTGGCGACATTGACACATCAAAACTTGTATTTCGGTGAACAACGTGACGATATGTTTCAAACGGAATATTGTGTCCATCAATTTGCATTTCTTTTCCGCACGAGCATATTTTCTCAGGAAGATCCCAACCGTCATCGACACTGTTGTCAAAGATAACCGTGCCACATTCCGAACAGTAATAATGCGGTTTCAAGGGGTTGATCTCTGTTGCGCCCAAGAGATAAGACACAAAGGATGCACCCGTTCCGCCTCTTACCCGAATATGCTCACCTTGTTTTTTTGCTTCGGTTGCAAGTACAGATAACAGATTGAAATATACGATCATATCCGTGTTCTGCATTTCCGCATGCTCTGTCAGCAAGCGATTCATGATTTCAAGGGGCGCTGGGTTGCCATAGCGCTCACGCATTGCATCAAAGGATTTGTTCCGTAGTTGTTTTTTCATTGCAAATACTCCTTTAATATCCTTCTTTTCAGAGGAATGATATTTGCAAGTCAGAAGCTCGTCAACGCTGATTCCGAGAACCTCGCTGAGTTTATATAAAATATCGCTCTGCGGTTTGGAAGAGCCGTTCTCCCATTTTGAAACCGCCTTGTCGGAAACGCCGACGAGCGCGCCGAGCTGATACTGAGTAAGGCCTCTACGCGATCTTAGCTCATGCAGAAAATTACCAAAACTATAGTCTCTCATAATATCCTCCGTCTGCTTGCTGATTATATTATAGAATGAAAAATGTAGTCCTTCAAGGTGGAAGATATCTACCGCAGGTAGAAAAAGCGCGCCTGCTTTATCGCAGGACCCCAAAAGCGGCTTTTTCTTTTTTTAGAATAAGAGTATGAAAGAATAAAATAGACATTAATTAATATGTTTGAGGCTTTTAAATTAACGGTAAATTTACCAATTATTGTGATAATTCAAAAAAATCTATTGTTTATTTAAGTTAGCTTTTTTTAAAAACTGTTGCAACAAATCTAATGATGTGATAAAATGTATACTAAGTAATGTTGTCGAATATTTGGGAATGCCGTGTTTATTTGTCGTAATCAGCAGAATATGTTCCGAGATATTGCAACCTTTAGACCTACAATTCTTGTGCTTGTTCCTGCACTGGCTGAGATGGCCCTGAATCTTTCGCGGCAGTTTGGAAGAAATATGCTTGGCGATTCGTTGAAGACGATTATATGCGGTGCGGCTCCTGTCGCCCCCTATTTGGCCACGGAATATAAGAAGATCGGTATAGATCTGTTTCCGGGTTACGGGCTCACTGAGTCTGCGAATCTTGTAAGCGGAAATCCGGAGGTCATGAGCAAGCCCTCATCGGTGGGAATGATTTATGATGGCATGGAATATAAAATAGTTGACGGTGAGCTTTGGCTTAAGGGTGTCAACATGATGGACGGATATGCATCACCTGAGGATAATGCCGCGGCATATGAAGATGGATGGTTTAAAACCGGTGATCTTGTTCATATGGACGATGATGGATATCTCTATATTACCGGAAGAACTAAGGAAGTTATTGTTCTTTCCACCGGCGAGAACGTTTCTCCGGCGGAGCTTGAAGTTAAGTTTTACGATCTTGACGTAGTTCAGGATTGTCTCGTATACTGCGAAAAAGAAGGAACGGGTGCTGAGCAGCTGATCATTGAGATTCTTCCCAGAATGTCAGCTGTAAAGGAGCTTGGGATCGAGGACATTGATAGCTATATGAACGATCGTCTTGCTGAGATCAACCGGACTTTGCCTGCTTTTGAGCGAATTAATAAAGTAATTATCCGCAATGACGATTTTATTCGTACCCCGGCTATGAAGATTGCGAGGGACCGAAATGGCAATAACAAGAAATGAAATCAAAGAAAAGCTGGTAGAGGTTATTCATATGGCCATGCCATCACTTGATATAACGCTTGACAAGGTTGACGAGTCAATGAGTCTGGTAACCGATGTAGGTCTTAACTCTGTGGGAGTGCTTTATATAGTAATTGCTATAGAGGAGTTTTTCGGTATCCGTTTTGACGATGTGGGCTTTGCGGATTTTCATGCCTTTGGTGACGTAGTAGACTACGTTGAGAAAAAGATCGGAAAATGAAGTGGTTAATGCAGGATCCGTCCTATGGTGACATGATCCGAGTTGAACTTGGCGGTATTTATCATTTCGGTATCTATGTGTCGGATGATGAGGTGATACAGTTTGGTCTTCCTCCATCCTCCCGCGCACAGATGCGTGATGATGAGATAGAGGTGCTTGCCTCCGACGCTGATACATTTCTTGCAGGGGGATTCCTTGAGGTTTGTCTGTTTGACAGGAAAGAGAAAAAGCAAAACCGCACCCCCGAGGAAACGGTGCAGTATGCCCGTTCCCAAATTGGTATGCGCGGTTATAATATACTGTATAACAATTGTGAGCATTTTGCAAATACCTGTATATCGGGAAAGGCCATTTGCGATCAGACCGAGCGCATCCGACAGCTTATCCGTAATATTCCACGTGCCGACGTGTATTTTGCTCCTTTGCCGAAATGTGATATAGGTGCCCCGCTTTACTGTAAGGCCAGATGGGATTATATTTGCGGTATTACAAATCAAGACGTAAAGCGAGAAAAATACTTTGTGTGGAAGTTGCTTGAATACGCCCTTGAGAGAAGCTTCGGAGCAAAGGGCACTAATCTTGATTTCGAGAGAGATACAAGCGGAAGATGGTATACAGACGAGTATGAATTTTCTCTTTCCCATAGCGGCGATATGCTTGCTGTGGCGGTTTCAAGAGAAAAAATCGGTGTGGATGTGGAGCTTCTTTCCTGTCCATCCTCCGATAAAATGGCTGACCGTATACTTACCAAAGACGAGATGGAGGAATACTCCACTTTTGCATCCGATAAAAGAGATCGCTACATTATACAGATGTGGTCCTCAAAGGAAGCGGTGTTTAAGTCTCTTCATGATGATGTTTTCCGTCCGAGCAGGATAGCTGTGGCGGAGCATTCTCCGAGGTGCGGTGAGATATCACATGACAACAAAGTATATCTGTGGTCGGTAGCAACAAAAAATCCCGAGATTCTTCGGGTATATCAAAATGTGGATTTTATATAATCAAATTAAATAGAGTTGAGGTGTTCCGATGAAATTCTTAAAAGGTAGCTTGTTTCCAATTATTTTGGCAATAAGTATATTGCTTTCTTCCTGCGGTTCGGGAGATACTGCTAAACTTCCGGACGAAACAACAGCAGCAACGGTGGATGATACTACAGTTGGTGACACCACAGTTGGTGACACTACAGCGGCAGATCCCGTTCCTGTAGAGCCTAAGATCTACGATTACGTACTTATTATTGGTGTTGACGGTGCAGGTGCTTATTTTAAAGATACCGATACACCGAATATGGACCGTATTTTTAAGGACGGTAATATAACCCATGAGGCGAGAACAGGTGTTCCCGCAGTCAGTGCTCACAGCTGGACCAGCCTTCTCCACGGCGTTGAGTATGCAAAGCATCAGATATCCAACGGTACGGCTGAAGAAGTTCCTTATCCCATTGATTCCGAATATCCCAGTATATTCCGCGTTCTCCATGAACAGGATCCTGATGCTAAGATGGCCTCTATTTGCCGCTGGCCCGCTCAGAACATCGGTATAGTAGAGGACGGTATCGGTGTATACAAGGTTACTGAGAAGGAAAGTGACCTTAAAGTTGCGGAGTCTGTCTGTAAGTATCTTGAGGAAAACGGCGCTCCTAAGCTTATGTATACGGTATTTGATGATGCGGATGTTGCAGGTCATTCAAAAACCTGGGGTTCCCCCGAGCATCTCAGGTCAATTACCAATATAGATGCACTGATCGGTATGATATACGATTCTTATGAGGCACTTGGTGTTCTTGACTCCACCCTCATAATAGTTACTGCCGATCATGGCGGATTCGAACGTGATCACGGTGGTAATATGGATTCCGAAAAGCTTATTACCTTTGCTATTACCGGTGAGAGTGTTATCAAAAACGGCGCAGCCGAGGATATGTCTATCAGAGACGTTGCTGCCATAACTGCGTATGCACTTGGACTTGAGGCTCCCGAGAGCTGGACTGCCCGCATTCCCGCAGGTATATTTGAGGGTGTCGGCGGCGGAGAGAGACCGGTTTACGTATCCGAGAGCAATACCAGATATCGCGAGTGCAAGGTTACCCCCAAAAAGTTCAGCAGCGGATATATAAATAATTATATAACCAAAGAACTTAGATATTACCTTCCTTTTGATGGCGACACCGAGGATATATGCGATAACGAGGTAATAGCCACCGATGATTTATTCTTCGTTGAAGGTGTCTACGGCGACGGAATGTGGTTTGATAACGGTTATCTGACTATTCCCAACTATTCGACCGGTGGAGAAGGCTTTACTATAGCTATGTGGCTGAAGATAGAGGGACTTTTTACTGAGACGCCGATTATTACCAATAAGGACACAACAAACCCTGAAAATAAGGGATTTTCAATTTCTCTCCATGGAACTCAGCCCCAGCTTATCGTGACTATCGGTGATGGTAATATTACAGACCAGAGAACGTTTAAGCTTCCTGCCGATTACCGTGATGGTTGGGTACATGTGATATTTGCATACAGCCCTGAGGAAGGACGAGTAAAATTATCATATGATTTTGGTAAATTCAATAATATGACATTGAATGAAGAAATGAGCAAGGATGCTCTGGAGGGCGTACTTTCTTCACTTCGTATGGGCTTTGAGCTTGCAGGCAACAATCCTCATGCATTCAATGGTGCTATCGATGACTTTATGCAGTTTGACGGTTGCTTTACCAGCGAGGATGTAGCTGCTCTCGCTGCTTATTACGGTAAATAAGTATATGTGAAAAAGCGGTACATATGAACTTTATAAGTTCATATGTACCGCTTCTCTTTATAGCCATACTTTAAGGCATATTAAATCCGTGAAAAATGAGATTTTTCATTTGAAAACAGGTTTTATATAATGGTTTATAATGAATTTACAGCCAGTTTTCTTGACTGTATATACAATATGTGATATAATTAAAGTTACGCTATAATTGAATCATTGTAGGGGGATATTGATGAGTAAAGGATACATAGCAGTTATAATTGCTTTTTGTATAATAGGTGTACTTTGCTTTTCTTCATGTTTAAGCAGAGAGATTGAGGGCAAGGACGATTACTATGAATGGCTGAATTCGCAGCAGGCAACAGAGACTACTGTCACTGAAGTAACAGAGCCTTCCGACAATAATCAGAATGTAACAGAAGAAAATGAACCTATTGAAATGGTGCAGGGGGTTCCTTCTTATTGGATTGATTCACTGAATGTTGGAGTAAGTAAGATTAACCAAGTGCTCAGCAACATTGGTGTCGACAAGTCATCGTTTTTATTTTATTCCGACGTTCACTGGAACAATGGAGCACAAGTCTCTCCTCTTCTCCTCTCATATTTATACAGAAACACCGGAATAAATAAAACAGTCTTCGGCGGAGACATTGTGTCAGATGTAACAGATACACAGTATTTGTGGACTTGGCGCAGTATGTTAAAGGATATATCTAATCATCACAGCGTTGTAGGTGACTATGACGGTGGGGTAGATGCTGACAATCCGTTTACAGAAACATATGTGTACTCATATCTTCTGGCACCCGAGGAGAGTCCCGATGTTGTCAGGGAGTCAAACGGACTTTATTATTACATTGATTATTCCGTTGAGAACACAAGATATTTGTATCTTGATACCGCATATATCGGGGTTAATGCCGCTCAAAAGAATTTTATAATAAATGCTTTGAAGACAACTCCCGAAAACTGGCATATAGTTGTTATTGCTCATCGATGGTACGATCTTGATAGCGAGTCATCCCATGTACTCGGCGAAGATATTTTGTCTGTTCTCGAAATATTTGATAATTATAATGCGAGAGCGGGTCAGTTCAATGGTTGCGGCGGCAAGGTTGAGTTTTGCATAGGCGGCCACACCCACATGGATTATGACGGTAAATCAGATGGCGGTATTCCAATAATCCTTATTGAAACGGATAGTAGGGACGTGCGAAACGGAAAGGATGAATCCGAGTATCAGTATGTAAAGCGTACCGACACAGAGGCTTCCGTGAACGGAATAATTGCAGATTACAATAACGGTAAAATATACGTAATTCGTGTTGGTAGAGGTGAGAGCAGAGAAGTTGACCTCCCCGGATCAGAGATAAAGGACAATAATCTGTTTAACAAAGCATACGCCTCCGACGGAGAAAGAATATATGCATACATTGGGTATAGACTAAGAACGCAGTGGGATGACAAAGATCAGATAGAGATCTTTGCAGATAAATCATATCTTACCGGTTGGATCCCTGTTTCGGTTGGAGATGTTATCAATCTGGAAAATACTGTGATGAACCGTGATGCAGATAACACAAAGGTATTTTTTACTTCAGTTATTGGTTTAACAGAGGCTACTTACGATGCAAATGCTTTAACAGAACATTGTAATGCAGTCTGGGATGAATCCGGAAATCTTCGGAGCTTTACCGTTCCAAATGCTCAGTATTATATGAGAATTCAGTGTGAGGAGATCACAACCGACAGCCTTATTTCTCTGGCTGAGTGAAGATAAAAAGATTTAATAAAGCACCGTATTATGGGAACTTGTACCCACAGTACGGTGCTTTTTTGTGAAATAGTCTTTATAAAAATCATCCGATACGGACGGTTTCGCCGGGTTTTATACAGAACTGCACTCCGTCAGCATCTATCCACACCTCAGTGACGGAGGGATTGTAGACAAGATGTCCGTCCGCACTGTATTTGAGATTTTTATATGCTTCAATGTAATCGTATATCTCTATGTTCGTAGCAAACCAAATATCATCACTGTGTGAAAGCTTTTCGCAGGCGGTAATGATAACATCCCAATTATCATCATTGTCGAATTCATAGCTGTGTCCCCAGATATAGAGCAGTCGGGGATGTCTGCCCGAGGGGTTCCCGATTTTAGTAACGTCCAGATTTATAAATTCATCTACGTATTCGTGAAATTTGGGATTCTTGTGTCGAACCGACGGTACCCAGTTATGAAAATCTTCGGGAAGCTCAAAGGAATTGTTATCACCGGAATGACTTCTGGCATAAGCGATATCAAGCTCTGTAAGGTACTGCTTGATCTGACTGTAGGAAACGAAATTACCCTGAATTACAATTCCCGAGTCGGGATAGGCCATTCCGCGAATTATACGGCCGCACTTATCTTCAAGCTCAAGGCGACAGTATAGAACATCCTTGATACCCTCAATGGGTCTTAAATTTCCGTTTGCCCTGTGGCACTGACCGTGAACAGCGATCTCGTGTCCCTTTGAGAGAAAGAATTCACTGAGCTGCTCCGGGGTAAATCCGTCTTCATGGAAACAATCACAGTTTAAGTTAAAGGTACACTTCATCCCGTACCTATCAAATATCTCTGCTAAACGCTTGTCCTGCCAAACTCCATCGTCATAGCTAAAGGTAACAGCTTTTGCCTTACCCCCGGGATATCTCATAAATACATATCTCATACGATCACCTCCGTTTTACTTTAGGATAACATAATATTTATAAAAAAACAATGTTTTTTATAAATACAGATGAGGGATTACAAAACTATTATTTTTGATTGACAATTGAATTAATAGTTGATATACTGACTTAAAGGGGTAGAAAAACGACAAATGAAAAAGCTCTTTTGTCTTCTCACAACTTTTATTATGTAAAATACCGGGAGGCGTCAGTATGAAAGGTATAAAAAGCTTTTTGATCTCATCCGTGTTGATTTTAAGCATCTTGCTCTCTTCCTGTGCAGGAAATGGTGGGGAAACACCATCCGGCAATGATGTGACAGATACTAAACCCGCAGATACCACAGCCGTGAAAGCGGATGATAGCGAAGAGATCACAGATGATGAAAAACTTGATGCAGACAATATAGACCCTGAATACAGTTACGAGAAATGGGTAGAGCATGGGTACGGCTATCTTAAATACGTAGCTATAGATACCGACGGTGAAGTATCTGCAGATTCATCATCTTTGGCTTGGGGCATGTCATATCTCCTCGATACATTGTGCCGCGGTTATTGTGCTACAGGTGACATAGCCTTCCTTGAGCAGCTTGCGATATATGTCTACAAGTCATATGAGGGAATGGCAGATAATGACGGTGACGGCTATCTCAGCTGGGGTACCGGTCATTACAGCGGCGGAGTATACGAGGAGTTTGCGGTACATATCGGAATGATGTTGGCGACTGCAGGAGAGTTTGTTTTCCTCATTAAGGGTGACAGTGAGCTTAGCCAAAAGGATACACCCCTCGGAATGACCTACGGAGAGCTGGCAGATTATATTATCGACAGATCGGTGAATCACGCTATTCCTTCATTTGACTGTGACTGGAACGAAGAACTGGGGGTATACATGTCACGTTCCGGCTCCGGTGTATATGACGGGGCAGAGGAAATATATTCACTTCCCCACAATCAGTACCTTGCTTTTGCGATTGGACTTATGCACTTTGCAAAGTTTTCTCCGGAGCACACCGATGAATATCTGCACCGAGCAGAAAAGATGCTTACAACCTTTAAAAACTGTGTAACCTGGTTCCCCAATATCGGTGTTGCAGCATGGAATTATAACGATCCGTTGTTTGAGGGTGATCACTATACCTACAGACAGGAAGACTTTTCACACGGAATGCTGGATGTGAGAGCGGCTATTATCGGATATGAGAACGGTCTTGTCTTCACTCTTGAGGACATCAATATGCTTGCCAAAACTTATGACACCATTATGTATAGACAAGGACAGGAGTATCCGGCTCTTTCTGATTATGTAGACGGTACCGGTGAAAGTGTAGGACGTATCAGACTTTGGAATTATGATGTATCGATATACAGTCCGCGTACCGTTTTGCGTGGAATGGAGTATATGATATTCAATTCCAAACCGGTTAACGAGGACACCCTCACGGTTCTCTCATATCACCACGACACTCCCACTCCCGAACAGTTTTCTGTTACTATGCCGACAGAGGGTGCTGCAGATGTTTCTCCTGACAATGCCGTCTTTATGTGGCAGAGAGGTGCAAAGGCAAATTACTACAGATTGCAGGTGTCAACCGATGCGGAATTTACCGATATTATCGTTGACAGAGATAAGATAATAAACAATGCGGCAGTAGTAGACGGACTCCCCGCGAATACTGAGCTTTACGTAAGAGTAATAGCTATGAATATGAAGGATGAGGGTACCGTTTGCGAGGCTCACAGCTTTAGTACCGCAGAATCCTGATATCAATATCGATTCCTCGAACGAAAAGGAGAACATGAAATGAAAAATATAAAGCGTTTTTTGATCCCTTTGATCTTGGTAATGAGTTTTCTCTTCACCGCTTGTTCAGCAGAGACGACCGGTGATAATGTGACAGACACGACTGTAGCGGATACTGAGGTGAATGTCGAACCCACTAAGAATGATACTCCATATAAGCACGTGCTTATTATCGGAGTAACCGCCGCAGGTGCATTCTTTGAAGATGCGTATACCCCGAACATGGACAGAATATTCAAAGATGCAAATATTACCTACGAGTGCCGCTCAGGTGCTCCTACCTCTACCGTTTCATCCTGGACTACTCTTCTCCACGGCATAGAATATAATGCCCACGGTCTGATAGAAGGTGTGAAAGATAAGGCGTATCCCACTGATTCTCCCTATCCCAGTATCTTCCGCGCCGTACTTGAAGCAAAGCCTGACTCAAAGGTAGTCAGTGTCTGCCGCTGGAGAGATATCAATAACAATTTTATAGAGGACGGCATCGGTATAGAGAAGATCACAATGGAAAAGGATGATCTTTTCGTTGCAGAAACCGCCTGTGAATATGTAAATAAGAACGGTGCTCCCACCCTTATGTTCGTTCAGCTTGACTTCCCGGACGACAGAGGTCACAACAGTGCGGCCGGATTTGGTGGAGACGAGCATCTCAGTGCAATATCCAGAACAGATACCCTTATTGATGCCGTTTACAGAGCATATGAGAGACAGGGTGTTCTTGACGATACTCTCGTTATAGTTACATCAAACCACGGAGGTTATCTTTGGGATCACGGCGGAAACAGTGACGGTGAGAAAAATGTTATGTTTGCCGTACGCGGAAAGAACGTTATAAAGAACGGTTCTGCCGAGGATATGGATATACGCGATATTGCTCCGATAGTTATGCACGCTTTAGGTCTTGAGTCTCCAGAGGGATGGACGGGACGTCTTCCCGAGGGTATATTCGAGGGTGTTGGCGGCGGAGAGCGTGTGGAATACGTGGATACAGACAGTAAGAGATACCGCGAAACCTTACCTACTCCCACCTCTGATGACGAGGGTTATATCAGCAACTATATAAAGGACAAAGCGCTTAAATATTATCTTACCTTTGACGGTACTGCAGAGGATGCCTGCGGTAACAAAACAGAGGCAGTGGACGATTACTCTTTTGTCGGCGGTGTATACGGCGAGGGAATACGGCTTGATAACGGTCACGTTACCATACCCGAGTATTCTACCGGCGGTGCATTCACTATATCAATGTGGGTAAAGTTCGATGAGATAGTGCTTGACTCCACCATGCTTACAAATCTGGACAGCGGTGACCAGAAGAATAGCGGATTTTCCTTTGGCTTACAGTGCATGGGTGGTAAGATCGGTAAATCGATCCTCAGCCTTACCTATGGAGACGACGGAGTATTAAGTACCAAGCCCTATATGCTTTCTTCCGACTACTTAAAGGGCTGGAATCACTTGATATTTACGTATAATCCCGACGAATCCTGCGCAAAGGTTTACTTCGACTTCGGCAGTGTTAAGACAGTAACCGTAAATAACAGTGACGGAGCGTTTATCGGCCTTGATTCTCTCTGCATAGGAGACTCGCTTACCGGCGAGACCGAGCGTGCATTTGGTGGTGTCATCGACGAGTTTATGCAGTTTGACGGCTATTTCACCGATGAAGACGTGGAGGCACTCAAGGCATATTACGGTATCGAAAAATAACTTTTACCGAAGAAAATATAGCAGTAAAAATATTGTTTTACTGTCCGTGTATATTCCAAAAATAAATGTAGGTGCAGTTAAAAGAGCTTTTCGTGTTGCTCTTTTGACTGCACCTTCTGTTTTTTATGATTTGCCCGGTAACAAGATGTATAAGTGTTTTAGTCCGACTCTGTATACCAAGGCAACTGTTTTTCCGAATCGGCCTTTTTTGCTTCAAGTCCTGTTTTTTTCTTTAATAACGGTAATACCTTTTCCTCCGTGTACTTTACCGATGTATAACCGTCCGGATCAAGAGAGGTTTTGTCTTTGAATAGGATAATATATGACGGTCGTTCTATCCTATCCTATTATCATAAGCATTGTATCTTGCAGCTATATAATAGATACTGTCGATTTGGCTGTAGGTATAAGAGTTAGATTCAAATTTAATACTATCCTCGTAAAACCATACGTTGGATTTCATGATCATGATCGAAAAGCGTATTTTAAATCAATAACAGTTTTTTCTTTGAAATATGTGTTTTTGTTTCACAAAAAAATCGTTAAAACAAAAGTTCCATATTTATTTTATCAACACATTGTGATATGATAGAGTTGTACTTGGAGCAAAACGAACACATTTGAATTTGCTTAACTTTTGTGTCGCCGCATGGCGGCGGAATGGAGATACTATGACAAACCGAGAACGCGCTATGAATATACTGCACTATAAGGATGCAGACCGTCTGCCCGCTGTTCACTTCGGATATTGGGTAGAGCTACTCCGTGAGTGGGCAGAGCAGGGCAAGATTCCACAGGACCTTGCCTGGGGGTATATGGACAGTACCGAGCAGGACAAGGAGCTTGACAGGATCATCGGTTGGGATTTCAACTGGTGTTGTACGGAATATACGAACAATGCGATCTATCCGAAATTTGAAGAAAAAGAGCTTGAGATCATGCCTGACGGCTCAAGACGTGTTCTCAACAACCTTGGTGTCATTGAACGTATAAAACCGGGTATAGCGTCAATTCCGTCGGAGGATGATTATACGCTTAAGGACAGGGAAGTCTTTGAAACTCTGTACAAACCCAGAATGCAGTATTTCCCCGACAGAGTCGATCTTGAGTATTTTAAAAGTTTCAACGAAAAAAGAGATCAGACAAGACCTGTCGGTCTTCACATAGGCAGTGTTCTCGGAAGCATCCGTGATATGACGTCGGTTGTCGGCATGAGTTATCTTATGTACGATGAGGACGAGGATCTGTTTGCGGATATTATTGACAACTTTGCAGAAATGCAGTATCAGTGTGTAAAAGCAGCCCTTGAAACAGGAGCAAAATTTGATTTTGCCCATTATTGGGAGGATATCTGCTTTAAAAACGGTCCTTTGCTTTCCCCCGAAATTTTTGATGAGCTTTGTGCAAAGCACTATAAAAAAAGAAATGACCTCTGCCGCGAATATGGTATTGACATTATCTCTCTTGACTGTGACGGTGTAACGGAAAAGCTTCTTCCCACCTGGTTTGAAAACGGTGTAAATACAATGTTCCCAATCGAGATCGGTGTATGGGGTGATCAGTTTGAAGCCGCACGAAATGAATTCGGCCGTGGAATGCTGGGAGTCGGCGGAATGGATAAAACCGCGCTCCGTCGGGACAAGGCGGCTGTGGATGCAGAAATAGAAAGATTAAAGCGGCTTGTGGCAATGGGAGGATTTATTCCTTGTCCCGATCACAGACTTATGCCGGGTACAAAATTTGAGCTTGTTCAGTATTATGCAGAGGAGATAAAGAAGATCAAGCTTTAATAATATGTAAACAAACGTAAGGGAAGTTTAAATAACCTTGTTTTGAAAACAGCTTTATGTTAAAATGTTTACAAAACTGATCCTATGAACCTATATGGAACGGTTCATTATCAATACATGATGTTAAAACAAATATATGAAGGAGAAACCATTATGAGTATATATCTTGAAATATCCGAAAACGTTCAGTGCGGTAAAGCCAAAATAGTTAAAGAGCTTGTTCAGAAAGCAATTGACAACGGTCTGCCCGCGGCGCAGATCCTTAACGAAGGTCTTATTTCCGGTATGAACGTTATAGGCGAAAAGTTTAAGAACAACGAGGTTTACGTTCCCGAGGTGCTTATTGCCGCAAGAGCAATGGACACGGGTGTAAAGATCCTCAAGCCTCTGCTCATTGAAGACGGAGTTCAGTCAACGGGTAAGGTCTGCATTGGTACCGTTCAGGGTGATATGCACGATATCGGTAAAAACCTCGTGAAGATGATGATGGAGGGTAAGGGTATCGAGGTCATCGATCTGGGTACAGACGTTTCTCCAAAAACCTTTGTGGATACCGCGATAGAGCATAACTGTCAGGTTATCTGCTGTTCCGCACTGCTTACAACAACAATGGAGGTTATGGGGGATGTTGTTAAAGAGGCAGAGCGTGCAGGTATAAGAGACAAGGTTAAGATTATGGTGGGCGGTGCGCCCGTTACCGAGGAATTCTGCAAGCAGATAGGGGCAGATAAATATACCTCAGACGCTGCAAGTGCGGCCGATGCCGCCGTTGAGCTTTGCAGATAATATGAACATAGAAAAATATCTGAGTGATCCCGAGATATTTCAGTATAAGGTGATCGAAACAAGTGAGATTCCGTTTTCGCAGTCGGTACATGACATGTGTAAAGCAAACCGATGTGGAAAATACGGTACCTCGTGGACATGCCCGCCGGGTGTCGGCAGACTTGATGAGCTTGAAAGTAAGATCAAAAAATATAAAACCGCCTGCGTTTTCACCTGTAAATATGACCTCGAGGACAGCTTTGACCTTGAAGGTATGACTTTGGGGCAGAAACGTACAAAAGCCGTTTTGCGGGATATAACCGAAAAGCTTCGTGCAGACGGTGAAAAATTTATGGCTCTTGGTTGTGAGGGGTGCGAGCTGTGTGAAAAATGTACTTATCCGAATGCGCCCTGCCGATTCCCCGAAGAGATAGTGCCGTCGGTTGAGGCCTGCGGAATCAACGTTGTTGAGCTTGCCAAAATAGTGGGGATCAACTATAATAACGGTGTAAACACCGTAACGTATTTTTGTGTTGTTCTTTTTGGGTGATAAAATGAAAAACAAAGTAAAGAAACTTTTGGAAAACAAAAAACATACCGTTCCGATCCTGTCATTTCCTTCAACACAAATTTTGGGAATAAGTGTAAACGAGCTTATTTCATCGTCCGATATGCAACTTAAAGGAATGCAGGCGATTGCTGACAGATTCAGCATCGGCGTATCACTTAATATGATGGATTTGTCGGTTGAGGCGGAAGCCTTCGGAGCGAAGGTCCGTTTTTACGACGATGACGTTCCTACCGTTGAAAAGGGTATTATCGATGATATTTCCGATGTTGAAAGTATTCTTGTTCCCGAAGTGGGGGCAGGACGGACAAGTATCTGTATTGACGGAGTTAAGAAAGCCAAGAAAGTAATAACCGATATCCCGGTTTTCTGCGGCGTTATCGGTCCCTATTCTCTTGCAGGCAGACTTTTTGATATGACAGAGCTTATGATCGAATGCTTTGACAGTCCCGATGAGGTTAAAATTCTTTTGTCAAAGGCAACGGAGTTTATTATCAAATATATAAAGGCCTTCAAAGAGGTGGGGGCTGACGGAGTTATTATGGCTGAGCCTGCCGCAGGGTTGCTCTCGCCCTCCCTTGCAGAGGAATTTTCAATGCCGTTTGTGAGACAGATATTTGATGAAATAAACAGTGATGATTTCATCATCTGCTATCACAACTGCGGAAAGACGGCAGAGAATATGCTTGATATGATAGGAGATCTTAGCGCTGATATCATTCATTTAGGAAACGCGATCAATATTAAAAAAGCCCTTGAAGTACTGCCGAGGGATAAAATCATTATGGGTAATGTTGATCCCGTTTCCTTCAAAACAGGAACCCCCGACAGTGTTGCGGCAGATGTTCAGAGGGTGTTTGATGAATGTTCGGGCTACGGGAATTTCATGATATCAACGGGTTGCGACGTCCCCGCCGCGGCAAAAACAGAAAATATCGAAGCATATTTCAAAAAGGTAAATGAGCTTTACTCGTAAAGAGATCATAAAGTGACCTGTTGGTACGAAAAATATTGTCCTGGTCTATAACTAAAAAAGGAGAACTCCAAATGCTTAAAGCATTACTTTTGACGGCTTACTTACTCGGCCATACTGCTATTTCTATGGTACTTAACGCACCGATTTCACCGGCGGATCAAATCAGTGTTACTCCACCCGAGGTATGCAACTGGGCAGATAATAAAACCGCAGCAATATCGGTTACCATAGATGATGGCCACTATGAATCCGCTGTTAAATTTAATGAACTGCAGAAAAAATACAACGTGTATTCAACACAGTTTTTGATTACAGATACAATTGCAGGTAATGAAGAAAGGGTCAAGGGTTGGAGTGATATTTTTTCTGAAGGATATATGGATATAGGAAACCATTCCGCCGGCCATGAAATACGTTACGATGAGTCCGACAGTTATACCGCCGATGAGCTTGACCGTGATATAAACGGCGCTTATACTACCCTGAAGGAACTGTTCCCCGAACAGGACGTTTTGGCCTTTGCTACACCCTGGGGTCAGAATAGTCAGATAACCGATGCCCTGATACGGGAAAAGCATTACGCCAACCGAAGTGTAGGTGGCGGTATAGTATATTGGGATACAAGTGTTCTTTATAAACTTGGGTCTCATGTCATTACTTTTGACACAACGGCAGAAGAGCTTAACTCTATGACTGATAAGGCAATTTCCGGCGGCGGATGGTATATTCAGCTTCATCACGGATTGGGAGATGAGGGGAATGCCGGTGACCTTATAACTGACATTACAGCCTGTGAAAAGCATTTTGAATATATCAAAGAACAATCCGATGCCGGTAAGCTTTGGTCAGGTAGCTTTAATGATGTTATAAAATACATTTGCGAAAGAAAAACCGCCAAGATCGAAATGCTGTGGACTGGGAAAAGAAGCATAGGGCTTCGTCTTACCGATGATATGGGAGATAATGACCTGTTTGACTACCCCATTACTCTGAAGGTTTATCTTCCTGACAGCTGGAACGGCAGAATAAAGGTAATACAGAAAAGCGGCACCGCCATATATCCGATAGAATCGGAAGACGGAGTGAAGTTTGCATACATAAACGTAGTACCCGACAGAGGTAACACAATAATCAAGATGAATGCTTGGTGATGGGAGTTTTATGATTATAACATACCCACCGCGTCAAAAACAGAAAACATTGAAGCATATTTTAAAAAGGTAAATGAACTTTATGTATAAAGTAACGGTTAACGGAGAAGTTCTGACTGCAGATGACGGAATGCTCTTATCCGATTTGCTTATAAAATCCGACAAAAACGTTGAACACCCTTGCGGAGGCAACGGAACATGCAGAAAATGTATTGTCACAGTCAACGGTAAGGAAGAGCTCTCCTGCAGATATATTATAAAATCCGACATCACTGTTTTGTCCCCTGATAGCGAAAAGATTATTTCCGAAACAGGTGCAGAAGAAACGGGGAAAACAACAGAGAATCTTTGTTATGTCCTTGATATAGGTACCACTACTCTCGCTCTTGCCCTTGTTTCACTTGATGATAAAAAGATAATAAAAGTTATAACACGAACCAATCCGCAGAGGAAATTCGGTGCGGACGTTATGACAAGGATCGATTATTGCCGCAAAAACGGAGCTTGTGAACTGCAAAAAACAATTATATCCGAGATCAATTCAATGATATCGGAGTTTGATTTGCAGAAAAGTGTAAAGCTCTATGTTTCGGGCAACACAACGATGCTTCATCTTCTTTTCGGTATTGACTGTTCATCAATAGGTGTTGCACCGTATACTCCGACTTTCCTTGAGAGTAAATCCGAAAATGGGTACGGTCTCGGGATAAACGGAATAGATACGGCGGAGAGTCTGCCGTCGATCTCTGCTTTTGTGGGTGCGGATATTGTTGCGGGGCTGAGTTATATCGGAATACCGAAAAGCGGTAAATATAACCTGCTTGTTGACCTTGGTACAAATGCTGAAATTTGTTTGTTTTCAGAGCACTCGGCACTTTGTACTGCCGCCGCGGCAGGCCCCTGCTTTGAGGGGGCAAACATCTCATGCGGTATGAGTGCAACCGACGGTGCCATATATTCATATTCAAAAAATGAAATTAGAACAGTGGGTGATTCACCTGCAAGGGGTGTTTGCGGCACGGGACTGGTTGACATAATCGCAGAGCTTGTTTGCGGCGAGGTCATAGATGAAACAGGATTTATGGAATGCGGAGCATTTGAAATCACAGATGAGGTAAGTATAAATCAAATCGACATCAGGCAGTATCAGCTTGCAAAATCTGCAGTATATTCCGCTATTGTGACCTTGCTTCAAATAGAAGGAATTTCATTTGACGATGTTGAGAAAATGTATATTTCGGGCGGTTTTTCCGCCAAGATCAATATAGAAAACGCGGTTAAAACAGGTCTGCTCCCGAGAGAGCTTGCCCACAAATGTATCGCCGTCAACAACAGTAGTCTGCTCGGCACAGTAAAATATGCTTGCGAGAAAAACGACCTTACGGTTTATACTGGCAATACAAGTTATATTGACCTATCGCAAAACCCCGTTTTTTCAGAATTGTTTATCGACAGTATGATGTTCGAGACGGAATAACGGCAGACCGAAAAAATGACAAAAAAGAGACGGCTCCGCGAGCCGACTTAGATATGGCAAAAAAGCAGACCGTATGGTCTGCTTTTTGCTTGGGTTCGTAGTATAAAAATACAACTTACAAGTTTTCACATTTTACTGTCTCTATTACACAAACTTCCGTATTAATCTTAGAAATAACACGATCATAATCTTTATCACTGATACCAAATATTATTTCTGTTTTGTCGGTATTATTTATAAAGTGATTTACACATTTTAAGTGAAATATTCGGCACCGGCCGAATGTGAAATGTTTTTTGAATTTGAAGTGGCACTTTAGATTTTTTCTTTAAGTGAAATATTTTGCCTTACGGCAAAATGTGAAATAATTCCCTTGCGGAAATTGTGAAATATTGCTCCCGTTGGTCGCAATGTGAAATGAAATAAATCCCCTCACGCGCCGCAGCGCATTTCACACGCGAAGCGTATTTCACGCCCACAGGGCATTTCACAAATCCCGCAAGGGATTTATTCCGTTGAAAAAAGCACTTGCGTAAGCAAGTGCTTTTTTCTGGTGCGAGAGACGGGACTTGAACCCGTACGGTGGAACCACACGCCCCTCAAACGTGCGCGTCTGCCAATTTCGCCACTCTCGCATATTTTGTTGTTTCCCTTGAGGACTTCTATATTATACTCTATTGAATTCAAAAAGTCAATACCTTTTTTGAATTTTTTTTGTTTTTTTATTTAAGTTATCTTACTGCCGTGGAAAAACAATTGACATTTCTCCTTTTTTAATATATAATTTAAGTATATGTGAAAAACACGGTAGTATCACCGTTTTTTGGGAGGAAACATAATGGAACAGGCAAAAAAGGCTGAGCTCTCCCGGATAGCAACCAATATCCGTATGGGCGCTCTTACGGCAGTTTACAGTGCAAGCTCCGGCCATCCCGGCGGATCTATGTCTATTGCCGATATTATGGCATATCTTTATTTCAGTGAAATGAACGTTAAGGTTGACGACCCCAAGTGGGCAGATCGCGACCGCTTCGTTATGTCCAAGGGACATACCAGTCCCGCACTTTACGCTACTCTTGCAGAGAAGGGCTTCTTTGACAAGGAGCTTCTCACCACTTTCCGTCAGGCTGACAGCATTCTTCAGGGTCACCCCGACATGAAGGCTATTCCCGGCGTTGATATGACCACCGGTTCTCTCGGTCTCGGTATATCCACCGCTTGCGGTATGGCTCTTGCTGCTAAGCACACCGGTAAGACCTTCCGCGTTTATACCGCAGTTGGTGACGGTGAGAGTGAAGAGGGTCAGGTTTGGGAGGCTGCTATGTTTGCCGCTCACCACAAGCTCTCTAACCTTTGTGCAGTTCTTGACCTCAACGGTCTTCAGATCGACGGACCTATCACCGAGGTTATGAATCCCACTCCTCACGACGAGAAGTTCCGCGCATTCGGCTGGAACGTTATCGTTATCAACGGTCATGATTTCGACGAGATCGAGTCCGCGTTTGAGGCAGCTAAGCAGTGCACCGATAAGCCTACAGTTATCATTGCTAAGACCGTCAAGGGTAAGGGCATTTCCTACATGGAGAATCAGGTAGGCTGGCACGGCGCGGCACCGAATAAAGAGCAGTACGAGCAGGGTATGGCAGAGCTCGCCGCTCAGCTCTAATGGAGGGTTATAAAAATGGCAGATAAGATAGCTACAAGAGAAGCCTACGGCAACGCGCTTGCTGAGTTTGGCGATAAATATCCTAATCTGGTAGTATTTGACGCGGACCTTTCCGCTGCTACCAAGACCGGCGTTTTCAAGAAGAAGTTCCCTGAGCGCCACTTCAACTGCGGTATCGCAGAGGGTAACATGGTTTCCGTTGCGGCAGGTGCATCCACCGCAGGTCTCATCCCCTTCTGCTCCACTTTCGCAATGTTTGCGGCAGGCCGCGCATTCGAGCAGGTAAGAAACTCTATTGCTTACCCTCATCTCAATGTTAAGATTGGTGCTACCCACGCCGGCATTTCCGTCGGTGAGGACGGTGCTACTCACCAGTGCTGTGAGGATATCGCTACTATGCGTTCTATCCCCGGTATGGTTATTCTCAACCCTGCTGATGCTGCTGAAGCACGTCTTGCGGTTGAGGCTGCTATCAATTACGAGGGTCCCGTTTACCTTCGTTTCGGACGTCTTGCTCTTCCCGTTATCTTCGACGAGAATTACAAGTTCGAGATCGGCCGCGGCGTAGTACTCTCTGAGGGTACCGATGTTTCTATCATTGCAACCGGCCTTATGGTTCATGAGGCTCTTGCCGCTCGTGAGATCCTTGCAAACGAGGGTATCTCTGCAGAGGTTATTAACATTCACACTATCAAGCCTCTTGATACTGAGCTTGTTACCGCTTCCGCTGCTAAGTGCGGTGCAGTTGTTACTGCTGAGGAGCACAACATTATCGGTGGTCTCGGAAGTGCTGTCTGCGAGACTCTTGCAGAAACCGCTCCCGTTCCCGTTCTCAGAGTAGGTGTTGAGGATACCTTCGGCCGTTCCGGTAAGGTTCCCGCACTTATGGAGATGTACGGTCTTACCGCTGCTAACATTGTTGCAAAGGCAAAGGCTGCTATCGCTCTTAAGAAATAATAAATAAAGCTTCGGGCTGTCTCACGTTAGTGAGACAGCCCCGGTTTTTTCAGTATATTATAAAAAAGGAGAATTGTTATGACCTGGGAAGAGCTTGAAAGTGCCGCCCGAGCTTGTCATGCCTGTCCTCTTGGCGATACAAGAACAAATCTTGTGTTCGGTACCGGTAACCGCGAGGCTGACCTTATGTTTGTGGGCGAAGCTCCCGGTGCTAAGGAGGATGAGCAGGGAATACCTTTTGTTGGTGCCGCAGGAAAACTCCTTGACCGTTATCTTGAGGCGGTGGACATTTCACGAGATGACGTGTATATAGCAAATATCATCAAGTGCCGTCCACCCAACAACCGAGATCCTCTCCCTGCTGAGGAGGCTTGTTGTATGCCTTTTTTACGTGAACAGGTAAAGCTTATTCGCCCCAAGATGATAGTCTGTCTTGGCAGAATCGCCGCAATGAAGCTGATAAAACCGGATTTCAAAATAACTTCCGAGCACGGACAGTTTTTTGAAAAGGGGGATTTTCTTATCTCCGCCGTCTATCATCCCGCACTTCTTCTCCGCGATCCTAGAAAAAAAGAGGATATGCTCATCGATATGAAGGCTATCAAAGCTAAGCTGGACGAGCTCAGTTGATTACGTATACCAAAAAGATCCCGAATGTAAAAGCATTCGGGATCTTTTGTTGGTTCACGAAAACCACCCGCTAAGCGGGTGGTTCCATAGAGGCTTTTGCCGTTGAGCAATCCCGCCGCAGCGGTAGGCTCCCCTGTGTAAGGGGAGCTGTCAGCGGGACATTGCGAAGCTAATGTCCGGATGACTGAGGGGTTGTTTGAGAGCATTTTTTACAATCCCTCCGTCACGGTAAACCGTGCCACCTCCCTTTACACAAGGGAGGCTAAAGATAGTCGCCACATTTGTGGCAGTAGGGCAGGTTTGCATGTGTCGGATATTTCAGTGGGCTTTCAGCCCAGCCAGTAACATGCCCTTATAGGGCTGAGCAAGCCACCGGCTTAGCCGGTG